>CAUJJL010000015.1 GCA_963205455.1 Verrucomicrobiota bacterium | reverse complement strand
GTCGGCAGCGCTCCTGGGGAGTGCCGATCGTCGCATTTTACGACGCGCAGAAAAAGCCGTGGCTGGACGCGGCCGTTGCAAGGGCGGTCGCGGACAAGTTCGAACACCGCGGCACCAATTTCTGGTACGACGCGACCGCCGCTGAAATCCTCGAAGGAATCAGCCTTCCCGCAGGCTGGCCCGATGCGCGTTCGCTGACCTGCGGACGTGACACCCTTGATGTCTGGATCGACTCGGGATCATCCCACGCCGCCGTGCTTCGACGCGCGCAGGGTGGCACGCACTGGCCTGCTGATCTCTACCTCGAAGGAAGCGATCAGCACCGCGGCTGGTTTCAATCCTCGCTCTGGACAAGCGTGATTGCCTTCGGCGCGGCACCCTACCGCGCCGTGCTGACCCATGGATTCATCGTCGGCGAGGACGGCAAGAAGATCTCAAAGTCCGGGCAGTACGAGAAACCTCCCACCTCCGACAACTTCATCGCGCAATATGGCGCCGATGTGATCCGGCTGTGGATCGCCTCGCAAAACTTCACCGAGGACATCACCCTTTCGGAGAAGATCCTGAACAACGCGGCAGAAGCGTACCGCCTGTTTCGGAACACTTTTCGCTACCAGCTCTCGACGCTATTCGACTTCGATCCCGTGCGCGACGCCGTTCCCGCCGAACAGATCGACACCCTCGATCGCTGGGCATTGCATCAGACGGCGCGGCTGTTGCACGAGTGCACTGCAGCCTATGACGCCTACGAATTTCACCGCGTCTACCAGCTCTGCAACCAGTTCTGCGCGACGACGCTTTCGGCAGTCTACCACGACATTCTCAAGGATCGGCTCTACACGCTGCGGGCGGATCATCCGCTACGCCGTTCGTCCCAGAACGCGATCCATCATGTCTTCCAAACGCTCGTGAGGATTCTCGCCCCGATCCTGACGTTCACCGCGGATGAAGCCTGGTGCCACAGCGAATTCCAGGCGGACTTCCCGTCCGACGAACAATCTGGCAGTGGCCATCGCTCCCGCGTTTCGATCCACCTGCAGGACTGGCCCGTTACTCCCGAAAACTGGCACCAGCCGGAAGTTGAAGCCGACATGGATGCCCTGCTCGACGTCCGGCGCCGCGTCAACGAAGCCATCGAGCCCCTGCGTGCCGCTGGAAAACTCGGCAAGTCACTGGATGCCGCCGTGACGCTCGAAGTGCAGGACACCGCACTTCTCCGCACACTGGAGAAGCACCGGGATTTCCTGCCCGAACTCTTCATCGTCTCCCATGTCGACGCCGGCGCGCGGGCTGCATCTTCCTCCTCCGAACCGCTCGTCATCACCGTACGAAACGCACAGGAACTCCGATATGTCCGCTGCCCGCGCTGCTGGCGCTCGGTTCCCGCGCTGGAGAAAACCAGTCAGGGGGACGAGGTTTGCCCGCGCTGTCGCGATGCCCTCACTCCGCGTTCGAATTCCTAATTTCTTGAAACATGGCCCGTCATAAAAAGTCCGCCCCGAAATCAGCCCCTGCGTCAAAGAAGGCAGCGCCGTCGAAGAAATCGTCTGCGTCTCCATCCTCAAAACGCACACCGGCAAAATCCGCTCAGAAGAAACCGACGCCTGCGAAAGCCCCTCCCGCAAAAAAAGCTTCCATGCAGAAAGCGCCCGCACCAAAGGAACCCGCCGCCAAGGCACCACCAGTCGCCGCTACCCCGGTCAAAGCCGGCCCGGCAAAGGCGGCGCACACTCCTGCTGTGGCACCTCCCGTCCAGGCGACGGCGCCCAAGGCATCTCCGAAGGCAGTAGAAAAGGGCAAGGCCCGCGATGCTCTGAGAAGCCGCATTCTCGGAGCCAAGAAGCCCGCGAAGCCCATTGCTTTTTCCCTCGATGAGGTGCGCGAGATTGCGAAGGCAATTGCCGCAAAGAACCCCACATCTACCGACAAGGAAGCCAAGGCCCTGCAAAATCAAAAGGTCGCCAAGGTGGATCTGGCCAAGGCCTCGGCGAAACCCGCCCAGCCCAACCACGTCAAGGCGGCAACCCTGTCGGACATCCTCGGCTTCAATCCCCACAAACAGGTCAAGCCGACAACCGACGATTCGGAGATTCCCGAGCGATTCCGCCGCTATTTCAAGCTCCTGATCGACCTGCGCAACCACCTCACCGGCCAGTTGAGCCTTCACAGCGAGGACACGCTCAAGCGTTCCTCCAAGGATGATGCAGGCGACCTGTCGAGCTACGGCCAGCACATGGCCGATGCCGGCACAGACACATTCGACCGGGATTTCGCCTTGAGTCTGGTTTCAAGCGAACAGGAAGCCCTCTCCGAAATCGAGGCGGCCATCCAGCGGATCAAGAATGGTTCCTACGGAATCTGTGAAATTTCCCAGAAGCCCATTGCCAAGGAACGTCTGCTTGCCGTGCCGTTCACCCGTTACTCCGCAGATGCCCAGAAGGAGATCGAGCGCAATCGTTACCGCCAGCGCACAGGTGCAGGCTTGTTCGGCGAAGGAAGCGAGGAAGGCGGATCCATGAGCAGCGACGGCGGTGGCGACGACGAATAAGCCTGGTTCCCTTATCCGGCACGGTCTCTCCTGATTGAAACCTGAGTCCTCCATCGCCGGCGCAAACCGGCAAAATGACGCCAGCGATAACGCACTTCGCGTTGCGCCAACCGCGTCGTCCAGGATGTCGCAGCGGTTTCGCGCCTACCGGATTTTCTGGGTTGTCGCCGGAACGCTCTTCGTCCTGGACCAAATCACCAAGGTCTCGATCAACGCCAAACTGCCCCTCGGAACCTACGGTCCCCCTGACGCGATCACGGTCATCGACGGCTTCTTCTATCTCGTTCATGTCGGCAACACGGGCGCTGCATGGAGCATGTTCACGGGACGGAGCCTGCTTCTTGCGTGCTTCGCGGTTGCCGCTCTCGTCGCCATTTACTTCTGGCGTCACACCCTCTCGCTGAAGGCCATGCCGGTCCAGATCAGCTTCGGCCTGCTCTGTGGCGGCATCGCCGGAAACCTCCTCGATCGCATTCTCCACAAGCATGTCATCGATTTCCTCGATTTTCATTTCGGGAGCTACATCTATCCGACTTTCAACATCGCCGATTCAGGCATTTGCGTTGGTGTTGCCATTTATCTGATCTGGTCGCTCCGGAACCCCGAATCAGCGCGCTAAATTCTCCCCGGCCGCAGATTGCATTTGCCCTTACGGTCGGATGCTTTATTTCCTTCCCGGCAACCATGACTGAGGTTGCCATCCGTCCTTCCACCGCATCTGCGATTGATGCGGAGTTCTATCAGCCCGCTGCGTCGTTCTTCAGGTCCAATCTGCCCGTGGCCCTGACCTTTGACGACGTCTCCCTCGCCACGCTCTACTCGGACGTTCTCCCGCGGGAGACTGATGCGGGCACTTCCCTCTCGGAAACGCTGCGTCTGTCCATTCCGATCATTTCCTCGGACATGGACACCGTCACCGAAGCGCGCATGGCCATCGCCATGGCGCTCAACGGCGGCCTTGGCCTCATTCACTACAACATGCCGGCGAAGGAGCAGGTCAAGGAGGTCGCCCGCGTGAAGCGACACATCCATGGGCTGATTCAGGACCCCATCACTGTCACGCCCGAGCAGCACCTCGGCGATGTCCTGGCGATGATCGACCAGCGGCGTTTCGAATTTCGCACCTTCCCCGTCGTCGACAGCCAGGGCAAGCTTGTCGGGTTGCTTTCCGGGGCCACCGTGCGGGAGCGCTACCGATCGAAAAAGGTTTCCGAGGCGATGGTGCCCCGAAAGGACATCCTGACCGTGCACGAACGCACGCTCCAGCCAGACCCGATCGCCGCCGCAGATACGTTCTTCACGGAAAATGTGGGTATCCACAAGATGCTCGTCGTCGATGATGCCGACCGGCTCCGCGGTCTCGTAACATTTTCAGACGTTGAGCGCATCACCGCGGAAGCCAAGTCGCGTCGCAAGCCCGCGCGCGACTCCGAGTTCCGCCTTGTCGTCGGCGCCGCCATCGCCCCCGTGCGAAAACCCGACGGATCACTCGATCGCGATCGCATGATCACGCATGTCGGCCACTTGATGGACGAATCCATCGACGCCGTCGCCGTCTCCACGGCCCACGGTCACAGTGCCGGCGTAGGCGACATTGTGAAGATGCTGCGGGACGCATTTCCCAGCCTGACACTGATCGCCGGAAACGTCACCAGCGCCGAGGGCGTCAAATTTCTCGCCGATTGCGGTGCCAGCGCGATCAAGGTGGGTCAGGGCCCAGGGTCCATCTGCACGACCCGAATTGTAGCAGGAGTCGGTATTCCTCAACTCACCGCCCTTTACGTCGCGAGCGCGGCCGCCGCGGAATGCGGGGTCAGGATCATCGCTGACGGCGGGCTCACCAAGAGTGGCGATCTGGTCAAGGCGCTGACCTTGGCTGACGCCGTCATCCTCGGGGGGCTCCTCGCTGGATGCCGCGAAGCACCGGGCGAGATCATGGAAATCAATGGCAAACTCTATAAGCAGTACCGTGGCATGGGTTCGGTGGCTGCCATGAAGGCCGGAAGCGCTGCGAGATACGGCCACGACAAGACCGATGGCACACGCAAATTGACCGCTGAAGGCATCGAAGCCCTCAAGGAAGTTTCAGGCTCCACCGATGATGTCCTTTCCAACCTGCTGGGCGGCATCCAGAGCGGCATGGGCTACCTTGGAGCAGCCACCTTGCCAGAACTGAGGGCTCGGGCGCGCTACATTCGGGTCAGTCCGGCCGGCCAGAAGGAGGCCGCGCCGCACGATGTGGTCGAAATAAAGACCCAAAACAAGGGCTGACAACTTTCGCGGGGTTCCCACAAAGAATCTGTTTGCACTGGTCCCGTGCAGACCGCTTCAACTGTCGGGCAACAGGGGTGAAACCTCGGTTGCCTTTTAGGAACCATGTCACTCCTCCCTTTTACAAGTCAGTTGGTCGCCGATGTCGGCATTTCCTTCGGAGACGAAGGCAAAGGTCGCCTGATACCGGAGATCGCTCACGAACTCTCGACCTCAACCGCGCCTGTTTCGGTTGTGCTCAAGGTAAACGGGGGCGCCAACTCGGGTCACACCGCGGCGGGCATCAAGCTCAACCTGCTCCCCTCCGGAGTGGTTGAGCGCGACATACCTCACCTTGCCATCGGCAGTGGAGTCGTCGCCGATCCGCGCAAGGTGCATTGGGAGGCGCGTCCGCTGGAGAAAAAGGGCTACTCCGTTTACTCCCGCATTCTCGTGGACGAACGCACCCTGGTTTCCGATCTCTCGCATCGGTTGCTGGACCTCGCTTGGGAAGATTATCGCGTCAATATCCTCGCGGAGGCCCCGCGGGGTTCAACGGGCCGAGGAATCACGCCGGCCTACCTGGATGAAGTTGGCCAATGGCAGATCACATTTTCGGACTTCCTGGCCGGCAGGAACTACTTCGCCCGGAAATTCGCCCAGCGCTGCGACCGCGCGCTGAGGACCATTGAGCACGTATGCCGGGTCAAGGCAGAGACGTTTGAGACGTTCTTCGAGAAACTCACCGCAGCCGAACTGCGCGCCAACGCGGAGGGTATCGAACTCGGGGTCTTTTCAAAGGAGGAGTTCGACTTCAACCGCTTTCGCGGAGCCAGCCCATTCTCCCTCAATCTCGACCTCCTCACCGACGTGTATTGGCAGGCGGGTACGGCGCTGGCGGGAAACATCGGAGAAGTCCGCGAACTCATCCTCCGCGAAACGACCGCCGGACGCACCGTCATCGGGGAGTTCGGTCAGTCCTACTGGCTCGACAAGCGCCACGGCTACTCGCCCAACGTGACGGCGTCGCACACCTTCGCTCCGGAGTTTTTCGAAAGCGCCGGCATACCGGTGCAGGCGATCCACACTTTTGGCGTCGCCAAGGCCTATGACACCAAAGTCGGCACGCATACCTTCCTCACGGAAATGGAGGAGAACCACCCCCTCACGGCCAAACTGAAGCAGCTCGAGTTCGGCACCAGCACGGGCCGCCAACGCATGGTCGGCTGGTTTGATGCCGTCGAAAAGGGCGACGTACTCCGCTACGGCGGATTCCAGGACCTGATGATCAACAAGGCCGATGCCCTCACCCATTCCGGCGAGTGGAAGGGAGACCTCCTGATCGCCATCGCCTACGAGGATGCGGCAGGACGACGCTACTCCCACGTTCCCAGGAATGAAGCAGTGCGAAAGACCCTGCGTCCCGTCTACACAAGGCATCCCGGCTGGAGCGAGGACATTTCTCATGTGCGCAGGTTTGCCGATCTTCCTGTCAATGCTCGCCGTTACGTGGCTGCGATGGTTCGGTCCGTCCTGAACGTGGCCTACGGCGATGTCGCTCAGCGCTGGCCGAAAACCCTGCCCAACCTGCGCTACCTCGGCGTGGGTCCGGATCCCTCGCAGATCATCAAGGACGTGCCGACGGGCGCCGACCTTGTACGTCTCTAAAAATCCTGCAGGCGTCCCTCGCCGACGCCCATCTCGGGCGCGATCAGCGCGAAGACTTCACCAAGGAGGTAGATGGAGCCGGTGACGACGACGATGTCGTCTGGTTCGCCAACTGAGCACCGCCTGCCTTGGGGAAAAAGGGATTCAAGAGAGGCACGCCTGACCGGGCCCGAAAACCCGGGCGGGATCAGTTTCTCAAGTTCCTCAAAAGGAGTCGCCCTCGCCTGATGAGGCACAACCAGGTGAATCTCCCGGGCAAAATCGGCGATCGTGCTCAGGAGCGGACCAGCCCTGGCTGCCCCCAAAGCCCCGGTGATAAAAACGGGCTTACGGCCGGTCTCCCTGTAAAGCGCGGTCAGATTCGCCCGCAGCACATCGGCACCTTCAGGGTTGTGCGACGCATCGAGGATCAGCGAGCGGCCGCCCAGCGTGATCCGCTGCCAGCGTCCGGGCCAGACAACATGCTGCAAGGCCTCGTCAATGCCATGCGTCGTTAGTTTCCACGCTGCTCCCATGACGCGCGCCGCAAGCGTTGCCGTCGCCGCGTTCCAGCGCTGGTATTCACCCTCCAGATTGGTTCCCGGATAACGAGTCGAATCTTCTCCAAATTCAGCCCGCACCGAATGTACCACGCAGCCCTGGTGCGCGGCGACCTCACGGATGACACGTTCCGCGGCGGGCGGCAGCCTGCCAATGACAACCGGCCTGCCCGGCTTGATGATGCCCGCCTTCTCCGCGGCGATTCGCTCCACGGTTTCACCGAGCATTTCGCAGTGATCCAGACTGATCGACGTAACGATTGAAACCTGCGGATCAACGATGTTCGTGGCGTCGAGCCTGCCCCCCAATCCGACCTCCACCACACTGAGGTCGCACTGCTTCCGGGCAAATTGCAGGAACGCCATCGCGGTCATGAACTCGAAGAAACTCGCGTGATCATCCGGCGAACCGTGCGCAAGCTCGTCAGCGATCGGTTTGAGTTCGTTCGTGAAGGAGATGATTTCCTCCTCGGAAAGCATGCGACGATTCACCTGCACGCGCTCACCCAGCCTGACCAGATGCGGTGAGGTGTAGAGGCCCACCTTCCAACCAGCGGAACGAAAGATGGCCTCGAGCATCGCGGCGGTCGATCCCTTGCCATTTGTCCCCGTGATATGAATCACGGGCACGGCCTGCTCGGGATGGCCCAATGCAGCGGAAAGAAGCCGCATCCGATCGATGCCAAACTTCACTCCGCGCGCCTTCAGCGAAAAGAGATAAGCCTGGACCGACTCATAGTCGGCAAACGGCATGACATCGGACATGCGGGGAAACCTCGATCGAATCGATCCGGTTCAGCTCTTGGTCGCCACCGGCGCCTTGCGCTTGAGAAAGAGCGCCGTGAGCACATCACGCAGGTGGTCGCGCATTTCGAGTCGGCTGACAATCTGATCAATCAGGCCATGTTTCAAAAGAAATTCCGCACTCTGAAATCCAGGCGGAAGAGTCTGCTTCGTGGTTTCCTTGATCACCCGCGCGCCCGCGAAACCGATCAGCGCGCCCGGCTCGGCAATGTTGAGATCGCCCAGCGTTGCAAAACTCGCGGTAACCCCGCCCATCGTGGGGTGGGTGAGCACCGAAATGTAGGGTAGTTTGGCTTCCGCCAGCCGCCCCAGTGCGGCGCTGGTCTTCGCCATCTGCATGAGTGAGAAAATGCCCTCCTGCATGCGCGCACCGCCCGACGCGCTGAACACAATGCAGGGGATTCCCTTTTTCAGAGCGGTTTCTATGGCGCGGGTTATCTTCTCACCGACCGCCGAGCCCATGGCGCCACCGCAAAAACGAAAATCCATGACCGCCACGGACACCGGGATCTCATCAATGGTACCGGTGCCGCAAACCACCGCCTCATTCAAACCGCTTTCGCGTTCGTATTTCTTGATACGGTCCGGATACGGTTGTGAATCAACAAACGTCAGCGGATCGGCCGAGCGAAGCGCAGCATCCGCTTCCTCAAAACTTCCCTTGTCAAAAAGCGATGCAATCCTCTGTCGCGCTCCAATGGGGAAATGGTAGCCGCTCTTGGGCACCACCATCAGGTTGGCCTCGAGTTCCTTGTTGAAAACGATCTCTCCGGAAATCGGACACTTGGTCCATAGTCCCTTCGGGATGTCCTTCTTTTTGACAACTACGGTGGAGTACTTCGGCTTGCTGAAAAGCGCCATGGCTCGATGGAAGGCGATGGAAGTCGGACCTAACCGTGACCGAACGTCGCTACGTCGAGCCTCACAACCCCCGCGTCGCGGAGCACGCTTGCGCAGCTGTTGAGAGTTGAACCCGTGGTAAAGACGTCATCGACAAGGATGTAATGCTGGTCCGGCAGAATGCGGGAGCCCGGGGCCAGTGCAAAGGCATTTTTCAGGTTCTCCCGCCGACTCCGCCTATCGAATGCCGTTTGCGTCAATGTGTCGACCTTGCGCTTCAACAGGCAGGCCACACTCGTTCGGCCACCCGCCGCACGCGCAAAGGTCTCTGCAAGCAGCTGGCTCTGATTGTAACCACGCTCACGTTCCTTACGCGCGTGCAAGGGCACGGGCACCAGCACAGCGTCCTTCAAGTGATTCAAAAAATGCGGGCTACCCCGCACTATCGTTTCGATATCGGAGAGAACATATAAGCCGTGATGGTACTTCAGCTCGATTACCATGGCGCGTGCCGGACCACGGAGAAGTACAGCGGTGCACCCTGAACCAAAATGAGGGCGCAGGTCCGCACAATGGGGACAGATCCGTTCGCCCTCGACCTCGCCGAAGAAGGGATGTCCACACACCGCACAACAGGGAGGCGCCACACGGGCAATCAACGGCAGGCAAGCCGCGCAAATATGACGGCAGGGTGTATTGTCTTCAACCAGCCCTCCGCAACCCAGACAGATCGGAGGAAATGCGAGATCGCAAACGCGGCCCGATCTCCCACCCAAGGCGAAAATTCCCTCCATCAGTTTCATACCGACTTCCCGGTCTGATCATCGGGTCTCCTTGTACCACACTCGGATCAGGCACAGGCCCTGCGCCGGCGCGGTTTCCACCTCGGGAGGTCTACGACCGTCCTCAAGCATCAAGCGAATCCGCTCGGGCGTAACCTTGCGCATGCCCACCGCGACAAGCGCGCCCACCAAGGTCCTGACCATTTTGTAGAGGAATCCGTCAGCTTCGGCGACAATGCGAACGTGTCTCCCCTTTCGCGAAAATTCGAAACGATCGAGGCGCCTCACCGTGTCATCGCGGTCGCGTCCATTGAGTGCTGAGAATGCAGCGAAATCGTGACGCCCCCGCAGGTGGCGCGCCGCCTCATGCATCGCGCGGAAATCCAGAGGCTCCGGGCGATCCAGTCCCCAGACAAATCGGCGGATAAAGGGATCCGGGTTTCCGAGGTAGATCCGGTACTCGTAGCGTTTTCGAACCACATCAAACCGGGCGTGAAACTCCGGTCGGACGGCCCGCACACTGCAGATCTGCAGGGCAGGTGAAAGCCCGACACGCAGCGCAGCCTGCAGGCGCCGGGCACCATGCCGCCAGGGTAGATCAAAATGGAAGACCTGGGCCTTTGCATGAACCCCGGCGTCGGTCCGGCCGCTGCCATGAATGCGGATTAGCTCTCCCGCGATGCGGCCGAGGCGGGCCTCAATGACATCCTGGACGGACCTCCCCCCCGGCTGACTCTGCCAGCCTTCAAATTCAGAACCATCGTACGCGCAGACCACTTTCCAGCGCACGGGGGGAACCGATTGTGAGGGCGACTTCGACATCTTCAAACCATGCTTGGTGCCGCAGGCCATCCCTCGCAAGCCGCGAGCCTGATCGGGCGAATTTTCCCGGTCGCCCGCGGAAAATCGGCACCCCACCGAATCATTCCACCGGCGGCAACGGAATGCGCTGATCCAGGAAGTCCTGAAGGATGAGCGTGGCTGCCCGGGAATCCACAATGCCACTCTCGCGGAGGCCGCGCCTGCGAGCCTTGGGAATGCTGGCCTCCGCCTCGTGGGAGGTCAGCCGCTCATCGACCAGATGGACCGGCAGATTGACTTCGCCCTTCAACTTCGCCGCAAACGCCTCCACTTCCCTCGCCTTCGGGCCGACGGAATCATCCATATTTAATGGCCAGCCGATCACGAGATCGGTCACCTGCCGACGCCGGATGGTTTCTATCAGGACGCTCCATCGCTGGCGCTCGTCCGCCTCCACAATGGCCGGCAGAGGTGTGGCGACACCGAGATCATCGCCATAACTCAACCCCACGCGTTTTGCACCGAAATCAATGCCCAGGCATCGCATGGTGAATCCTCAAGGACTTGGTTTCACTCGTTTCCCTTGGCCGTCGCTCGCGTTGCCGCTACAGCCAGCGCCCCCCATCCTTGGCCGACTCAATCTGCTTGAGCAGCGCCTTGATCTCCTGTGCACGCGACTTGGGCGCGATCAATGTCGCATCCCGGGTGTGCACCACGATGAATTCCTCCAGGCCTATTGCCGCAACCAGATGGCCCTCCTCAGAGAACACGATATTGTTCGTGCCCTGTTCAAGAACTACCCTCCCGCGGCAGACATTTCCCCGCGAATCCTTGGCGTGATGCCGTGAAATCGCAGGCCATGCCCCTACATCATCCCAGTCGAACGAGGCGGGAAGCATCACGACATTGCTGGATTTCTCCAGCAGCGCGTAGTCGACCGAAATTTTTCGCAGGTCGGGATAACTCTTCTTCAGGGCGCCGGTGATCGTCTTTCCCTTTCGCGCCGCCACCCTGACTGCCTCAAGGCCGTGATACAGATCGGGCGCATGCTTCAGGAGCGCGCCAACCACGGAACGAACACTCCAGACAAACATCCCGGCATTCCATACATAATTTCCCGAATCAAGATACTGCTGCGCCACCTCCAACGATGGTTTTTCAACAAAGCGCCTGACTCCATATACCGGGCGCCGATCGAGTGTTTTCCATACCTTTCCGCGCTCAATATAACCAAAACCCGTCGCGGGCTCGGACGGTTTGATTCCAATCGTCACAAGCACGTCCGCTGACTGAGCCGCGGCAAACGCCACATTGAGATCCGCAGCGTAGGCCTTGCGGTCATGAATGACATGATCCGCCGGCAGCACGGCAAACACAGCCTCGGGATCACGCGCTTCCACGAGCAATGCCGCCAGCGCGACCGCTGCGGCGGTGTCGCGCCCCATCGGCTCGACCACGATATTTCCGCGCGGGAGCTGGGGGCAGCAGGCGCGCACTCCCCGTGCCTGGGCTGCGCTCGTAATTACAAACGTGTTCTCCGGACGCGCAATCGTGCGCACCCGGGCGAGTGTCTGTGCGAGCAGCGGCTCGGTTCCGACAATGGGCAGGAGATGCTTGGGACGATGAGCACGGCTCTGCGGCCAGAAGCGCTCGCCTTTGCCACCTGCGATGATCACTACAAATTTTTGGGACATGCCGCGAAAAACCTGCAAGAGAGCCGCCCCCTGCGCAATTTCATTTGCAGAGGCAGGTCAGACGGGCTTCTTCCCTTCCATGACCCGTCTCTCTCCTGCGGAAATGACCCGCTACAGCCGTCACCTCCGGCTGGAAGAACTGGGAGTTGCCGGTCAGACCAGATTGAAGAACGCAAAGGTGCTGGTCATCGGCGCGGGCGGGCTCGGCAGCCCAGCGTCCCTCTACCTGGCGGCCGCGGGTGTCGGCACGCTGGGCATCGTGGATTTCGACCGCGTGGAGTTGCACAATCTGCAGCGACAGTTGCTTCATACGGATGCCAGCGTCGGCACGCTGAAAACCGAATCCGCCGCCGCCCGTCTGCGTGCCGCGAATCCGCACATCACTGTCCGAGAGCACGCAGTCACCGTATCGCCAGCGAATGCCGTATCGCTCTTCAGTGAGTACGACATCATTGTCGACGGCACGGACACCTTTCCCACCCGCTACCTGAACAATGATGCCGCGGTGCTGGCCAAGCGGCCGCTCGTCCACGGAAGTATTTTCCGCTTCGAAGGCACCGTCTCCGTTTTTGCGCCCCAGCAGGGCGGCCCCTGCTACCGATGTCTCTTCCCCGATCCTCCCTTGCCGGGGACCGTGCCAACCTGCGATCAATCCGGCGTTCTCGGAGCGCTGTGCGGGGTCATCGGCTGCCTCCAGGCCCTCGAGGCGATCAAGCTCATAACCGGAGTGGGTGACACGCTCGTGGGGCGCCTGCTCACCTACGACTCACTCAACCAGGAATTCCACACCCTTCGGTTGAAAAGAAATCCTTCCTGTTGCGCCTGCGGTACGGATGCGGCTCAACGCCTCGATCTCCCAGGCATTACCGAAAATCCCGCCTGCACCACCACCATCTCCATGGAATCCTCCGGGCACGAACCGCCGCTTGAACTCAGTGTGCAAGAGACACACGCCCTGCTAAACAGCAACCCGTCGGGTGTTGCACTGATTGATGTCCGCGAGCCTTTTGAGGCGGCCATCTGCCGAATTGCGGGAGCCGAGCTCATTCCGATGCGACAGCTTCCCAATCGCCTGCAGTCCCTTTCGGGCGAAAAACATCTGCTCATCTATTGTCACCATGGAGGACGAAGCCTTCGTGTCACCGAGTTCCTCAGGGAACGTGGATTTCGTCAGGTCAGCAATATGCGCGGCGGCATCGACGCCTGGGCCCGGCAGATCGATCCCGAAATGCCTCGTTATTGAACATCGCCGCCCAGGCGCGGGATATTCTCAGGGACCAGGAACAGACAGCTTTGAACGATGAGTCGCACTATAGTCGGCCGCGTACGCTGCAAAGGCACGCTTTAAGGTCATGGTGATCGTGTTGTCACCGGTCCTAAAGGCATACGAATCAATGCTGCGAACAGGCACGATGTCCTTTGTCGTTGAAAGCAGGAAACACTCCTCGAACGCACCCAGTTCATCCGGTCGGATTGCGCGCTCCTGTACCGCCACTCCCGCAGCCCGGGCAACCGAGTTGATAAGAATGCTCCTCGTTACCCCTTCAAGGATGCCCGCGCCGGTGGGTGGCGTTACGACCGCCCCTCCCGCGACAAACGCAATGTTGCTCACCGCGGCTTCGGTTATCTCGCCATCGAGGTTGCTGATCACCACCTCATCGGCACCTCTTGCGCGAGCCTCGCGCAGGCAAAGAATATTGTTCAGGTAATTGCCCGTTTTCCACGCCGGATTGAGCGTGTCGCGCGCATTGCGCCGCAGGGTTGTCGCCTGCGAAAGCACCAACCCTGAGCGAAGCTTGTCGGGAGGCAGAGACGGGTTGGCTTGGACGAGCAGCACATAGTCGGAACGATCTGCCAGGGCGACATCAAGACCGATGGCACCGCCACCACGCGTGATCTGAAGGCGCACATAAACGTCCTGCACTTGACTGACCCGCGCACGAAAGGCCGCAACGGTCTTGCGGATCTCCTCCAGCAGGCCGGGGCGGGTGACCGGAATCGTCAGGAAGAGTGCCGAGGCCGAGCGCTCCAGCCGCGCCCAATGCTCCTCCCAGGCGAAAAGGACCTGTTCATACGTGCGCCACACTTCGTAGATGGCATCACCATAGAGGAACCCTCTGTTAAGGGGCGCTATCGACGGTTCATCCGCGGGATGCAGCCGTCCATTCGTATTGGCCTGTACGTACGCCATGCACCGATCCAGATGGCACCTCGACGAACCGGCAAGGCACAAAAAAAACCTCCGCGAATCCGCGGAGGTTTTGAAATTTTCTGGATTCCTATCAGCTTGCAGCTGCGCCGCGGGCCTTCACCAAACCCAGGGCCTTCTTGATGTTTTGAACCGTCGGGAGCGAAATCTTGAGCGATGCCGCGATCTCGTTGCCGGTCTTTCCGGCCTGTACCATGGAACGAACCTGGTTCCTTGTTTCATCCGTGATCTTGGCACGCGTGCGACGCCCCGCCTTGCCGGTCGCAGCCTTTTTTGCACCCTTGCGGCGCCCGCCGCGGGACCGTTGGGCGGACTTCAGCGCACGGATGAAGGAATTGAGATCAGGGTATCCGAATTCGGAGGGCAGATTGGCCAGCGCCGAGGTGCGCTCTGCCGTAAGTGAACTTTCCATTTCCGCGAGTTTGACGCGCGCGGCCTCGAGTTGATTCAGTTTATCAATGAATGGCATAGGCGGTATATGCAATTGATACCGCCTTCCATATCAAGCTCAATTGCATCCTATATTCCTCCCGTTTTTGCGGAATGCAGGAAACTACAATCCAGTTTGAGGCTCCCAAGGGAAGTGGAAGCGGTTGACCGATGCACCTGCCGGGGTCAGGATGGTGATTCAAACCTTTCAATTGCCGGGGCCACCTGCCCATGAAAACACTATTGTATTTCTATATACGCGGGATCACGCCCGGTACCCTTCAGGAATCATTCCCCGGTCTGTCTTCCGGTTTTGGCAAGGGAATGCAAAATTCACGGGATTGTTCCCCTTGAGTTGCAAAACTCCAGGCGTCGGATAGAAAGCGAGAGAGGTTCTTCGCATCCTCGCGGGCCCACAGGCGGGCGGAACAGGGTCGAGTGCTTGACAAGGGTTTTTACAGCAGGCTAACTAACCCGTTCGCAGTCACGGTCACTTTCAATTGAGGTGGGCCTTTGGCCCGCCTTTTTTTTCTCATTTAACTACACGCCCTATGAGCAACGAAATTCTATCAGTCCTCGAGTACATGGAGAAGGAGAAGGGGATCGGCCGTGCCGATATGATAGCGGCGATTGTCAATGCCATCAAGGCGGCTGCACTCAAAGGTGTTAACTCCGGTCAGGAGCTGAAGATAGAAATCAATCCCAAGAACGGGCAATTGAAGGCCTGGTCCGTGCTCAAGGTTGTCGACTCCGTGAGCAACCCGCGCACTGAAATTCATGTCGAGAAGGCCCAGGCGATCCAGCCGGGTGTCCAGATCGGTGAAATGATCGACCGGGAGATCGACCCTTCGACGCTGGGTCGGATTGCCGCGCAGACCGCCCGTCAGGCCGTAATGCAACGACTGCGGCAGTTCGAGAAGGAGCGGATCTACGACGATTTCAAGGACATGGTCGGAAACATCGTGACCGGCACCGTGCGGCGCAAGGAGCGCAACGACATCTTCATCGACTTGGGCAAGGCAGAGGCGATATTGCCCGGCAAGGAGCAGGTTCCAGGCGAGGAATATCAGCCGGGAGACCGCATTCGCTGTCTTCTGCTTGAAATTGAAAACAGCCCGCGAGGACCTGAACTCGTGCTCAGCCGTTCATCCCCGCGTTTCGTTCGTCGGCTGTTTGAGGTGGAAGTCACCGAAATCGCCGATGGCACCGTCAAGATCGAGTCCTTCGCCCGTGAACCGGGGTATCGGACGAAAATGGCCGTCACCTCCAAGGACCCCAAAGTGGATCCGGTTGGCGCCTGCGTCGGCGCTCGAGGTGCCCGCGTCAAGACCATCGTGCGCGAGCTGAATGGCGAAAAAATCGATATCATCAATTATTTCGCCGACCCGAAACAGATGGTCATAGAGGCCCTGCGCCCTGCAGTGCCCCGCGACCTCCAGTTCGACGAAAAGAACCGTCGAATCCTCATACGTGTCGCCGCCGATGACCTTGCGGTTGCCATCGGAAAGGGCGGCAAGAATGTCCGCCTCACGTCGCGCCTCCTCGGATGGCGCCTTGAGGTCGAGGAATTCAAGACTCAGGTCGCAGATCCGCGCACCTCTGGCATCAATACACTCGTTTCCGCCTTTGGCTTCGATCCCGCGCTTGCCGGCAGGCTCTTTGCCATAGGCGTGACCTCCCCGGCTGCGTTCGAAGGCATGTCGACCGATGACCTGGTCAGCGCCAACTTCTCCGCTGAGGAAGCCGAAGCCATTATCGCCCGGGTACACAGTCAGACCCACTGATAGTCGCAGCTCGCACGCACCTCCACCTGACACACCTGCATACCTACGCGCCCGGAAATAAACGATGAGCATCCGTATCCACGAACTCGCCAAGCGACACAACATGGAAGGCAAGGAGATGCTGGCCTTCCTGAAGGAGCGTGGCTACGTATCCGCGGACACCCGTTCGGTTTCCAGCACGGTAAACAAGATTTACGAGGAAGAGGTGGACAAGGAGTTCGCCGCACGCGCGGCAAGCACCCCGGCGCCGGTCTCCCCAGTGGCGGACACCTCAGCCGAAAGCACTGAGTCCGCAAAGGGCCCGGTGGGCACATTCGTAAAGTCAAGGGAAGACATCACACGCGAGCGTGAGGAGGCAAAACTAGCTGCAAGTGTTGCCGCACGGGGGACTGCCCCCACGCCTTCATCTCCGGCGCCCACACCGCCAACCCCCGCAGCCCCGCAGCGCCCGCCGCTTTCTGCGCCTCCCGCTCTGCCGGCCCGGCCGCCAGCCGCCCCACCGCAGCCGGTGCGCGCCATTGCGCCTTCACCTGTCGCACCGCATCCGATCCCGCCGCCCGCAGTCGTGCCCTTGCGCAGCCCTGCGCCAAGTCATCAACCCGCGCCAATACCTCCTCCTCCAGTTGCAAGAACGCCGGTTCACCCTCCGCCCGCCGTCAGCACCCCGCCACCCCTGACGCCGCCGCCGGCCCTGCCCCCGCGTGCATTTCCTCCACCGACGCTGCCAAAGGCGCCGGCTGCCGCCGCTGCACCACAACCGTTTGTTCCGCCCGCGCAACCCGCGGTACCCGTCGCCACGTATACGCAGCAGGGCGACATCCGGATCATTCACATGAAGCCTCCCGTCGTCGTCCGCGATTTTGCGGCCGCACTCGGAGTCAAGCCTTTCAAGCTCATCTCTGAATTGATGGAGATGGGGATCTTCGCGTCGATGACGCAGAGCCTCGAAGAGCCCATCGCCAGCAAGGTGGCGGAAAATCACGGTTTTGTCCTGGAGATCAAGCACCGGGGCGACGCATCCACCCAGCAGGCTGCAAAGGAAAAGGAACGCGCCAAGCAGGTAAAGCCCGACGTGGACGATGCGGCGAACCTCGTAACGCGCCCACCGGTTGTCTGCATTCTTGGCCACGTCGACCACGGCAAGACTTCCCTTCTCGATGCCATCCGCAAGGCGCATGTTGCCGAAGGAGAAGCGGGAGGCATCACCCAGCATATCGGCGCGTACCAGATTGAGCATTCGGGAAGGAAAATCACTTTCCTCGACACTCCCGGCCACGCTGCATTTTCAAAAATGCGAGCCCGCGGCGCGAACGTGACCGACATCGCCATTCTTGTCGTCGCGGCCGATGATGGGTTCATGCTTCAGACCGACGAGGCGCTCAAGCACGCCCAGAACGCCAAGGTCACCCTCATGGTCGCGGTCAACAAGATGGACGTGAAGGGCGCCAATCTCGATCGCGTCAAGACCCAGATGCAGGAACGCGGAATCGCAGCCGAAGACTGGGGTGGAGAGACAATCACGGTTCCTGTATCAGCAATCAAGGGAACGGGCATCACGGAGCTTCTGGATTACATCCTCCTTCAGGCGGACGTGCTCGAACTGAAGGCAAATCCGAAGGCCGAGGCCTCGGGTGTGATCATCGAATCCCAGGTCGACGTGGGCCGTGGCCCTCTCGCCACGGTCATCGTCCAACGGGGAACCCTGAAGATCGGCGACGCTCTCGTCTGCGGTCCCCATTGGGCAAAGATCCGCGCGATGTTTGACGACCAGGGCAACAACCTGAAGGAGGCTCCTCCCTCCACCCCCGTCCGCATCATCGGATGGTCGGGCACACCGGAGAGCGGCTCCCAGTTCCGCACGGTGAAGAATCCCCGCGAAGCGGAAAAGCTCGCGGAGGAGGTCCAGCACGAGGTGCGCAAGGAGGCTTCGAGTCAGGCGTCGCAGCCCAAGAACGTCTCCGTGGAGCAGTTGTTTGCCGACATTGCCGCAACCCAAAGCAAGACCCTCAAGGTCATCGTCAAGACCGACGTCTTCGGTTCCTCCGAAGCCATCCGGAGCGTGCTCGAAGGCATCAAGAGCAGCAAGGTGTCCCTTGAGATCGTCTCGACCGATGTAGGCCTCGTCACGAAGAACGACGTCCTGATGGCCAGCGCGTCCAACGCGGTCGTCATCGGTTTCAACACCAAGCTTGAAAACGGAGTCACTCCGCTCGCCAAGCACCACAAGGTCAGGGTCGAAACCTACGGCATCATCTACGAACTCGCCGACAAGGTGCGCGACATGATGGCCGATCTTCTCGATCCTGAGATCAAGGAAGTCCGCACGGGCGCCGCCGAGGTTCGCGCAACCTTCCCTCTCGCCAAGGGTTTTGTCGCCGGATGTCTCGTCACCGAGGGCAAGGTCACGCGAAACTCCCGCGCCCGGGTCCGCCGCAAGAAGGATTCCGTCTACGAAGGCAAGGTCGATACGCTCAAGCGCTTCAAGGACGACGCCAACGAGGTTCGCGCAGGACTTGAATGCGGCATCAAGCTCGACGACTTCAACGGTTACGAGATTGGTGACGTGATCGAAGTCTTTGAAATCCAGAAAGTCAGGGCCTCGCTCTAGCCGCAGCGGCCCCGTTCACCATTCCTGGTGACCTCCGGTCGGCTCACTGCCCGCCGGATGCCCGCCTGTCCAGGGCGGACGCGGCGCCATTCTATTCCTGTCCCACCGTGTCCAACCGCACCTTACGCATCAACGAACTCGTCCAGCGGGAGATGAGTGACTTCCTCCGGAAAAAATACCAGTCGGAGTCCGTCACCCTGACCATCACCGCAGTGGAGGTCGCCTCTGACCTGCGCACAGGCAAGGCCTATGTGGGAATTATCGGCGATGATGCCCATTGCCTCGACCGCCTGCGCTGGTTGCGGCGGCACAGCGAGGAAATACGGCGCGAACTGGGGAAGCGGGTGATACTCAAATGGAATCCGCGCTGGGAATTCCTCCTCGACGACTCGGGAGAGCGGGGCGCCCGCATCCTGCGTGCAATCACCGAAATCGAGGAACACGATCGAAAGGCCCGTGAGCGCCGCGGAGGAGGCGAAACGGGAGGCAGTCCGGCCTGACACGAATAAGCAGCCTTTGAAAAATACCGCCTATTCACAACACTCTGCGGCCCTCGCCGCGCTCGCAGCTGACCTCAAGGGCAGGACGATTGCCATCGTCGGCCATGCCCGGCCCGATGGTGATTGCATCGGTTCCCAGGTGGCCCTGGCAACCGTCCTTCGCAACCTGGGTTGCAACGTCGTCTGCGTGAACGTGGACCGCGTGCCGCGTGTCCTTCGGTTTCTCTGTAGTGAGATGCCCTTTCTGCTTCCGGAGGAGGCGCCCGCCCACGCACCGGCTATTTTTGTGGATTGCGCCGACGTCACGCGCCCCGGGGAGATCCTTGCCAAGCGATACCCCCGCCCCTTGGCCAATATCGACCACCATCTGTCGAACACACACTTCGCAGAGCACAATTTCCTCGAGACATCCGCCGCGGCAACCTGCGAGATGCTGGCCGGCATGTTTCTCGACTCCCGGCTGCCCATCGACCGGTTCACCGCCCAGGCCCTCTATACCGGAATTGTGACCGATACGGGACAATTCTGCTTCAATTCCACCTCGCAGAACACTTTCCTTCTCGCAGCCGAACTCGTTGCACGAGGCGCACAGCCTGCGGTTGTTGGACGCGAACTGTACGACAATGAGACGCCGGGGAAAATGCAACTGCTCCAGCGATTCCTTGCGTCCTTGAAGGTGGAGAGTGGCGGACGGGTTTGCATCGGCATCCTTCCGCTCGGCGTATTCGAGGAAACTGGCGCCAGCCTCGAGGACACCGAGGGACTGGTCGACTACGCACGATCCATCCACAGCGTGGAAATCGGCGTGCTCATCGAGGAACGCGTCGGAGGCATCAAGGCCAGCCTGCGCGGCAAGGATCCGGCCTACCGGCTGGATCAGATTGCGACCCAGTTCAACGGCGGCGGACACGCTTGCGCGGCGGGGCTGAGCCTCAAGGGAGTGACAACCGCAGAGTTTCGCACCCGACTCCTGGCGGCACTGAACGCGCGGATCGCCGAGGTGGAGCACTCACGCTCGAAGACCTGAACATGATCGGAATCCAGAAAGACCTCGACGGGATCCTGCTGATCGACAAACCGACCGACCACACGTCGCACGACGTCGTAGCCCGTGTCCGTCGCAAGCTCGGCATGAAGCGCATCGGCCATGCCGGGACCTTGGACCCCATGGCAACCGGCCTGATGATCATGCTCGTGGGCAAGGCAACGAGTGCGTCCCAATACTTGATCAGCCTCGACAAGGAATACAGCGGCACGATCAAGCTCGGTGAAGTGACCAACACCCAGGATGCCGAGGGCGAAGTTCTCGAACGTCGGCCCGTCCCCCCGTACTCCCAGGAAGAAATCCTGGCGGCTGTTAAGACATTTCTCGGCGACCAGTATCAGATGCCCCCGATGTTTTCGGCGATCAAGATCGACGGCGTGCCGCTCTACAAATCCGCGCGCAAGGGAGAGGATGTGGAGCGCGAGCCGCGGTTTGTCCGGGTCATGAGTTGGGAAATCACGCGTTTTGCACCCACAGAACTCGATTTCATCCTGAAGTGCAGCAAAGGCACGTACGTTCGCACGCTCGCCAACGATCTCGGAGCCAAGCTCGGATGCGGCGCTCACCTGGGCGCGCTGCGCCGGACGGCGACCCATTCGTTCCAGGTTTCCCAGGCGCTGACAATCGATCAGTTTGAAGCCCTGTCCCGGTCGGAAATTGAATCCCGACTCATTCCGGTAAGAACCGCAGTGCCGCCGGGATTTGTCCTGTGAAAGCCAAGCTGTCGTTCGCCAGTCCGCAGGAAGCGGCTCCGTATCTGCACAAGCCGCTTTTTCTGGCAATCGGAATGTTCGACGGTGTGCACCGCGGCCACCAGGCAGTGGTCAGAAGCGCAATCGACGCCGCACGCAGCAACGGCGGCACATCCGCCGTGCTCACCTTCTGGCCGCACCCCAGCGTGCTCTTCAAGCCCGACGATCCCGTGCGCCAACTGCAGCCACCGGAGTACCGTGAGCGCCTGCTCTTCTCCTTGGGACTCGATGCAGTCATCACCCAGTCGTTCACCCGTGAATTTGCATCGATCAGGGCCGAACAATTTCTCTCCTCCCTCAAAGGCTGGATACCGTCACTCGCGGCAGTCTTTGTCGGCGACAACTGGCGTTTCGGCCAAGGTCGCAGCGGGGATGTTTCCTTTCTTCAGTCCGATGGGAAACGCCTCGGAATCGAAGTCGTGAGCATTTCGAGGCTTCAGACTGAGGGACAGGTGATCAGCAGTTCCCGCATTCGCACTCTCCTTGTCGAGGGTGACATCACCCCAGCCAATGCCCTGCTTGGCTACATCTATTTTTGCGAAGGCGTGATTGTGCCAGGGAAAAAACTCGGACGCACCCTGGGGTTTCCCACCCTAAATCTCCCATGGGCCCCTGATCTGCGACCGCGATTCGGTTCCTATGTGATGCGTGTTCGAAGCGTCATGGACGAGGATGAGCCCTGGCTCCCGGCAGTCGCAAATTACGGATTGCGCCCGACAGTGGAACAAACCTCCGAGCCGCGCCTGGAAATTCATGTGATAGGAAATTGCAACCTCGATGCCGGTGACCACATCTGCGCCGAATGGCTCTCGTTTCTTCGGCCCGAAAAGCGCTTTGCGGATGTCAATGAATTGAAGTCACAGATCAAGGTAGACCTCGAGCACGCCAAGGCCTATTTCGCGAATCGAGAAGCTTGAGATTTATACTTGCGCACTCCCATGCCTTTCCTGCTTATTGCCAGACCGTCAGCTCGTGGACCTTTAGCTCAGTTGGTTAGAGCGTTTCCTTGACATGGAAAAGGTCACTGGTTCGAGTCCAGTAAGGTCCACCATCCGCGCAAGATGCTGAATATCAGCGCTGTCACCCGGGATGGGATTTTTGGCTTTAGGAATCTCTGGAAAGCGCGTCAGGCTGTCTTCATTTCCGACCATCGACGGAACTCCGCCCGCCCATTGCGTGCCAAACACCTCCGTCGTCGCCTCTTCCTGCCTACCTTGAAATCCTCGACCCACCCCGCCCTTCGCGTCGCAATGCTCACGGTTCTGTCCTGCGTTTTAGGACTCGCCGGTCTCTCTGCACAATCCGCACCTAACCCAACCGCGAAACGAGCCGCTCCGCGCCCAAAGCCTGCACCCGAAATCACAAGTGTCGGACCGGCCATCAACGAAAACAAGGCCACCCCGGTCAGCCGCATCAAGGCCGCAAAGGATTTCCAGGTCGAACTCATCTACTCGGTTCCCGGTGCGGAACAGGGTTCATGGATCAATCTCTGCCTCGACCCCAAGGGTCGGATTTACGCTTCGGACCAATATGGGGCACTTTACCGTTTTACTGCTCCCCCAGCGGGCCAGACCCTCAACCCGTCGCAGATCGAACGCGTTCCCGCCAACATCCGCGCGGTCAACGGCATGGTCTGGGCCTTCGGCGCGCTCTATGTCGGGGTCAATGACTACGACCAAAAGATCCCCTGCGGACTCTATCGCCTCACGGACTCGGACGGCGACGACCAATTGGACAAGGTCGAACTCCTGCGCGCGATTGATGCCCGGGGTGACCATGGCGTGCACGCGGTTCTTGTCACTGAGGACGGCAAGGGCCTGTACCTCGTCTGCGGAAACGGCTCGAAACTGACAACGTTCTCACCCGATTCCCCGGTCCCGCACAACTGGGGAGAGGATCACCTTCTCCCGCGCATACCCGACGGACGGGGTTTCATGACCAACGTGCTCGGGCCGGGCGGGATCATCTATCGCGTGACGCCCGACGGCCGCGACTTCAAGATTGTCGCCTGCGGGTTCCGCAATGTTTTTGACGCCGCGCTCAACCGGGAGGGTGAGCTCTTCACATTCGATGCGGACATGGAATATGATTTCAACACGTCGTGGTACCGCCCCACCCGCATCAACCACGTGGTGAGCGGCGCGGAGTTCGGATGGAGAAACGGCGCAGGGAAGCGACCCGAATTCTATGAGGACAACCTGCCCGCAGTCCTCGATATCGGACCTGGCTCTCCGGCCGGCACGGTATTTGGCTATGGTGCCAGATTTCCTGCGCGCTACCAGAACGCTCTCTTCGCGCTAGATTGGAGCTGGGGAAAACTCTACGCGGTTTTCCTCGAGCCGGATGGTGCGACCTACAGGGCGACAAAAGAAGAATTCCTCTCCGGCACCCCGCTGCCGCTGACCGACGCGATCATTCACCCGGGCGATGGCGCGATGTATTTCACCATCGGCGGGCGCCGTGTTCAGAGCGGCTTGTACCGCGTGACTTACACGGGCTCCGAATCAACTGCTCCCGCCCAGGTGAAGGAGCCGAAGAATCCCTTGCGCGACCTGCGCCATCGGCTCGAAAAGCTCCACGGCAGCTCCAGTCCGAAAGGGCTCAAGGTAGCCTGGCCCTATCTTGGACATGCGGATCGCAATATCCGATGGGCCGCACGAACCGCGATTGAACACATTCCCACGTCCGCCTGGGCGGATCGCGCACTCCGCGAACCGGACCCCTCGGCGCGGGTCGAGGCTCTGCTTGCCCTGGCACGTGCGGGAGGCATCAGCCCGCCCCATCGGACCGACGACAGTCCTCCTGTCGATCACGCGCTCGGCGAACGGCTGCTGAAATCCCTCGTGGAAATCAATCTCGACCGCCTCGATTCCCAGCGCCGACTCGCCTTCGTGAGGACCGCCCAGATCATACTTCACCGCTTTGACATCCTTCCGTCGACATTGACCAAACCGCTCAAGGCCAAACTCGAAGCGCGCTTCCCCGCAGATACTCCGGAAATGAACTGGCTGCTGTGCGAAACCCTCGCGTATCTGCAGTCCGAATCCGTCGCGGAGAAGGCGATGAAGCTGATCGCGGATGCCTCCACACAGGAAGAGCAGATCGAATACGCGCGATCCCTTCGCATGCTGAAGAAGGGATGGGCGATGTCCGCCCGCAAGGCCTACCTCGAATGGTTCAACAAGGCCGCAAATTTCCGCGGCGGCGCCAGCTTCAAGCAGTTTATTGCCTTCATCCGCACCGATGCACTGGCGAATTTGACCGAAGCCGAAAAAACCGCCCTGGACGATGTGATCAACAAGCCGGTCGAGGAACGCAGCGTCATTGAGACGTTCGGTGACATCTTCGAAGGCCGCACCGCGCGCGATTGGAAACTTGCCGACCTTGCTCCCGCGATCGAGACCGGGATGAAGAATCGCAACTTTGAAAACGGCCGGAGGATGTTTGGTGCCGCGGCTTGCGTGGCCTGCCATCGCTTCAACAACCAGGGCGGTATGACAGGGCCTGATCTGACCGGAGCGGGTGGACGCTACAGCGCCTACGATCTCCTCGACCAGATCCTGAATCCGAGCAAGGAAATCAACGAGCAGTTTGTTCCGATGATTCTCACCAAAGTGAATGGCGATACCGTGGTCGGGACCGTAGTGAATCTGAAGGGTGACAGCGTCATCATCAATACGGACCCATCCATTCCCAACCAACTGACCGCCGTGGATCGCAAGGAAGTGAAGAGTATCGAACCCTCGAAGATCTCCCCCATGCCGCCCCAGTTGCTGTCCTCTATGACCGAGCCGGAGATCCTCGACCTGCTCGCATACGTGCTGAGCGCCGGCAATCGCAACAACGAAATGTTCGGCAGCCCGACAAACGCACGCAAGTAGTGGACTGCATCCCCACGGGAACAACTCGCCAGGCATTGCCCTACGTCCGTAACTTTTCCCGATCCTTGCCGTCTCTACCCTTCACAAGCCTGGCCGACTCCATCCTCCTCCACAAAGGATCGCGAATCACTCTCCGTTTCACCCGTGACGTTGCGTCTGCACCATTGTCTCTGGATCATTGTCGGTCTGACATTCACTACAATCGGCTGGGGCGCTAAATCGAAGGAGCTCCTGTCCGGACGCAAGGTTGACACGCTGTTCCGCCCCTACGAGGGAGATGCGGCAACCTTGTCGCGCGACGGCCGCACCCTTGCCTGCCTCCTGCGCAGCGAGCGGCAACTCGCGGTCGCCTTCTACGACCTGGATCACAGGGAAAAGCCGCGCAGTCGCATCCTGATCGACGAAAAGAACGACACGGAAGTCACCCATCTCGCATGGGCATCAGACCACTTGCTTGTCCTGGTAACGGCCACCCCCGCAATCCATTGTGTGGATCTCTCCACCCAGCGGAGCCGGCGTGTGCTCGATTCCACCAGCTTCAGCGACTCCGAAAGCACATCCCCACGACTCCCACGCTACATCGGCCTGGTACCCAGTGAACCCGGCTTCGTTTGGGTGGAAGGCATCTCCCGGATCCCTCAAATGAGCACATTGGATTTCGAGATGGACCCGACCGGAGGGCTTTCGACGGATCCATCCTCGACGAACGACGACGGATTGTCATCCACACAGACTGATCCTCAGACTGACCTCTATAACATGGAGGTCGACGAGACGCAGATCTCCGACGAGGCGGTGAAATGGATCGAACTCGTGAAGCTGGACCTGGCAACCGGCAAGTCGACGAGCGTTTCAAATACAAGCGTTAGCCTCGACGCGACGCTCCTCTACGATCGCCAGGGCAAGGCGCGCATCCTTCAGGAACAGGCCACCGCAAAGCAGCATTTTCGGGTGAAGAATCCCAAACGCAGCTTATTCAGCCAATGGATTGATCTCGATCGTATCGTCAGCAAGGAGCATCCGCTCGATTTCAATGTTAGGCCGCAGAACTACCTCGCGCACCGGTCGTTTCCCCTGACATTCGACTCCAACCCCGAATGGCTCTACTTTGCGTCCAATATCGGACGGGATACCTATGCGATCTTCCAGCTCAACCTGAAGGACAGTTCGATACGCGAGATAGCCGCACCCAATGACGGCTTTGATCTGGCCGATCCAAGTCAGCCGATGTCCGACCGGAACATGATCATGGATCGGTCAAGTGGACTGCTCTTGGGCATCCGCCGCCCGTCATCATTTGCATCGACGCTCTGGATCGACCCGGCGTTCGCGGCAGTGGAACAGGAAATTCGCGGAAAATTCCCAGGCCGCACGGTTGAAATCTTCGAGTCCGACGATGCGCGTGAGCGCTTCCTGGCACGTGTCTCAAGCCCATCCGACCCGGGTCGGCTTTTTGTCTATTTCAAGGCCAACGGAGAATGTCTGGAGTGCCTGCGATTGGCGCCGTGGCTGAAGCGGGAGGAGGCCAACTCCGCGCGCATCTTCGATTTCGTTTCCAAGTCCGGCAATCATGTATCCGGAAAGCTGACACTGCCTCGTGCGACACTGCTGAACCCAAGCCCGCTTGTTGTCTGGTGCGGATCCGGACCCGGGGGGCAGATTGAATCCGGATTCGGCCGCGAGGGGCAAGTGTTTGCAGACCTTGGCTGTGTGGTCCTCGAGGTCGACTACCGCGGCTCGGGCGGCCGAGGGGTAGCCCATCGGGAGGCCATCATGGAGGCCTTTGACCGGGTTCCGCTTGAGGACGTCCTTGCAGCGATGGAGTGGCTGCCATCCGTGCGTCCCTACGATGCGCGCCGCGTCGCCATCGCAGGTTCAGGCTTTGGTGGATTTCTCGCTCTGCGCGCACTCGAGCTGCATCCGAAGACATTTCATTGCGCGGTGGCCGTCAACGCCCCCACCCGACTGGATCAATTGGCTGAGGCACCGGCAAGCGAACGCATGGAGGACATGCGCCGCTTCAACGACCAGACCCAGGCCTACATGAAGGCAATGTCCCGATGGCAGCCGGGACAGGGTCGCATGCCAACCATGCCCATCTCAAAGCCACGCCCCGTCGACTTCCAACTCGAGTTCAACCGCTGGCTGTACGACCATGGCAAGACGCGCCTGGGACAGATGTCGGTGATCGGTGACACCAAACTCCTCACGCGACCGGTGCTCCTTCTGCACGATCCTGACAGCCCCACGGTTTCGTTCGACTATGTCAAATCGCTCAAAAAAACCCTCGGTCGCCAGGGTGTTGATTGCGAGTTGAAGGAAATCTCCGGAGGATTCGCCGCCGGAAGTCTGGCATCACGAGGCTCCGCATTCGATGCCATCGGCGAGTTTGTTGCCGACCAGTTCTACAAGTTCGACGTGGAGGTCGGCGAGGCGAAGGAACAGAAATGAACCCTTCAAGTCGGCTCTTTCCGCTCACTTTTCCAGCCATCGCTGTGGCACTCCTCTGCCTGGCTCCAGGCAGTGTTTTCGCTCAAGGGGAGCCGATGAGCGACCGCGTGATCGAGCTTCCGCCTCTCCTCGTGGAAGAGGCTGCCAAGCCGCTCCCCTGGCGGTATGTGGAGTTTCGTGGTATCGAAATGCTCTCCGTAGTCTCGGACAGCGAGACGCGGGCCTTCCTGCGCCGCTACCACAACCAGTCGGAGATCCTGCAGTGGATCCTTCCTCTCCGCTTCCAGGGAAGATCCTCCGTGCCCGATGAATACATCCTCTTCAACGAGAACCTGAGCCGTGCACATTCCCAAGAGGTCATGACTACGATGATGGCCAGCCAGCGAGAGGCCGCACGGCGCAAGCAGGCACGCGACAAGGTGGAATCCGGCGATCGTGAATCCGGAAGGGAACGCGCCCGTGGTGGCGCAAAAATCAAGTTCCTTCCAAACCTGCGTCTGATGGACGTTGATACCACCGCCGTGTTTGTGGTGGTGCGCGATTCCGACAATCTCGCGGCAGATTTTACGTTTTCGATGGACCGCATCGCCAACCTGCTCGCCAGCCGGGTGCCGGTGCTTCCGTCGTGGTTCATGGCGGGCATGATGGGACTCTACGAACGGGCAAACTTTGGCGATGATCATATCGCCTTCCGACCTGCGGTCTGGACCACACCCGCAGAGTTGGCGGCACTGAAGGACAATACGGAGCCCCTCCGAACGCTCCTGCCGATGGCGGAGCTCTTCGCCCGCCGCCCGCGCCAGGGTCCATCCGATGCGCGGTCCGACAGACTTTGGCGGGCTCAATGCGCGCTGTTCCTCCGCTGGGCGATCGCCGAGGACAAGGGATCCCGTCGCGAGGAGCTCTGGCAGTTTGTCGACCGACTCGCCAACGAGCCTGCCACGGAGGCCCTTTTCCAGTCGTATTTCAATGTTGGATACGCCGATATGCGCGACATTCTTAGCGACTACCTGCCTGGTGCCGTCGAGCAGCCAGTGACCCTCCGCGTCGCCAAGGTCCCAAAGTCACCCGCGATCAAGCTGCGCGACGCCACTCCTCTCGACGTAGCCCGGATCCGCGGTGACTGGGAACGCCTCCAGATTAGCTTCGTGCGCAAGGCGTTTCCCGATGTTGTGGACAAGTACGTCGAGCAGGCGCGGAAGACACTGCGCAAGCCCTATGATCAGGGTGAACGAGATCCCCGATTGCTGGGACTCCTTGGGCTGCTCGACTGTGATTCCGGTGACCGAGCGTCCGCGACTCCGTTCCTGGAGGCGGCCGTCAAGGCCCAGGTCGTGCGACCGCGGCTCTACTACGAACTCTCGATCAATCGCTATGAAAGCGCGGCGCAAAGCGCAGCAAACGGCGTCCTGACCCGAGATCAGATCGATGCCATCAGCGCTCCCATCCTCGCAGCCTGGGACCTGCAGCCTCCGAATCCCGCGGCCTGCGCAGTTGTGGCCGATGTCTGGAACCGGACCAAGGAGGAAGCACCGGCTGATATCCTTGCCCGACTCAATCGTGCCGCGGCTCTCTTTCCCCAGGTCGAGGGACTTGTCCTTAGGGTTGCGCGCCTCAATCTTAGGCGAGGCGATCTCGATCAAGCGAAAAAGCAGTTGCTCCAGGCGCTGTCCCGCACATCCGACCCAAAATTGAAGAAATCCATCGAGACCGAACTCGCACGCATCTCCAGCTTGCGACCGTCAGCGGACAGCATCACCGTCCCCCGTTAAGCGGATGCAGCTCAGGTGACGCCTGCTGCTCCGCAACCGACCTTGGATAAGTTTTGCCGAACATCGGGATCGTATTGTGCTGACGCGAGAGCCCGATGCGGAAGGGTCTTTGTTGTTGAGGAAGGCATTTGTGCATGAATCATCCCGTGAGATGAGAACTTGGCCCACCTCCCCTTCGGCATTTCACCTGACTCACTCAATGTTGCTCTTTGCTATGAAGGTTGCGGGAGGGCTCCTGATGGCAGCCTCTTTCATAACCGCGGCCCCTGTACGTCCGAACGTGATATTCATCATCGATGACCAGCATTCCGCGGACATGCTCGGGTGCTATGGCAACAAGGATGTAAAGACGCCGAATCTTGATCGCTTTGCGGGCGAGGCGGTACGATTCGAGCATTGCATCTCGAATTCGCCTCTATGCACGCCCTATCGCGCCATGCTGATGAGCGGCCAGCATCCCCTCCATTGTGGAGCGTTCGACAACGATATCGAACTCCTTCCCGGACACGGCAAGTACCTCGGCGAAGTATTGCGCGATTCAGGTTACCATATGGGGTACTACGGAAAATGGCACCTCTACGGAGGAAACAGGAACCGTGGCATCCCGCCGGGTCCCTACCGGTATGGTTTTGACAACGAGTTTCTGAGCAACAATTGCACCCTGACCTTCGATGCGGCAAATGCCCACTATTGGGATCAGGACGGCAAGACACGGAAACGCTACGGCGACTGGGAACCTTATGCACAGGCCCGGCAGGCGATGGAGTTCATCGACCGACATGCACAAGAGTCATTTGCCCTCTTCATATCTTGGCATCCACCTCACAACTGGCCGGGGGCGAATGGAGGTTACAATGCGCCAAGCGATCTCATGGCACTTTATGATCCCGCAAGTCTCACGCTGCGACCAACCGTGGCTGACAATGCACTGACAAGACGGATCTATCAGGGCCACATGGCAATGATCACCAGCATCGATCGCTCCTTCGGCATGCTGATGAGCAAGCTCGATGAACACGGGCTCAAGGACAACACCATCGTTGTCTTCACAGCGGATCACGGCGATCTGCTGCGGAGCTACAATTGGCAGATGAACAAGCGTCGTGCGGAATCCGGCTCAACACGCGTGCCGCTGATCATACGCTGGCCCGCGCGCCTGAAACCTGGAGTCAGTGAATTGCTCGTCGGCAGCCTCGACTTGATGCCGACTCTTCTTGGGATGCTCGACCTTAAGATTCCGGAAACCTGCCAGGGACGGAACGCATCGGAGGCCATCTTTGCCGGAAAGGACGACGGAGTTGACGCGCTTCCCTTGTTCGAGATTCGCATGAACTGGCGAGGCGTCTATACGCGACAATATACGTATTCGGAATCCCTCCATGAGCCAACCGACTCAAATATCCCCGATGGACGCCGGACTTTTGACGTGCTCTATGATCGACAGGCAGACCCCTGGGAAACTCACAACATTTTTGATTCACCGGATGCTGCACAAGTCCGCTCGCAGTTGCACAAAAAGACCCACGAACTGATGCGACGCTTCGGGGACACCGGTGAGGCGCGTAACAAGATTGTCGAGCTATCCCTGCGCGAAGAAGACATCGCAACGATGAATCTGCCACTCGGCAAACGCAAGGGCGAGTGGGAAGGGCGCCTCAAAGGCAGGCCAATTGACTTCCTGGCTGCGGAAGAATCAACGCCGCGACTGAAGGCGAACTAAGGTTTCTCCGGAATTGAAACAATCTACCTTCGCACTGGTTGAGGCGCGCGGAGGCCCTTCGCATAGTCTGCCCTGGTCACCCAACCAACGGGATTCCGCGACTCCGGCAAAACGCTCGTAAATCCCCGGGCAGGGGTGATTCAAACCGATACGGCAGCCCCGCCGCGTGTAGGTCGATCACACTGCAATGCAAGGCCTGACGAGGAAGCCAGAGCCTTTCCTCAAGCGCGGGAGTCCACCCGTGCTCGATGAATTCAAGAAAGAGCCGGGGATCGGGTCCGTAGATCTTGTCACCGACTACGGAGTGACCCAGCCATTGCGCATGCGCGCGGATCTGATGCTTGCGTCCGCTTTCCGTCAGCACCCTCGCAAGGGTAATACTCCCTCCTGATGCGACGGCCAGAGGCTTGAAGTGGGTGATCGCAGGCTGACCGCTGCCATCAGTTCTCACGCAGCTCTTGACGGTGACCGGGCATCCCTCCTCCGGCCCAAGGGGTTGATCAACAGTCACGGCACCGTGCAGGGCTCCAGTCAGAAGGACCAGATACTCCTTGGCGTAGCGCCTCTCCTGAACTGCCATCTGGAGTTGCCGTGCAATCGCCGCCGTCTTTGCAAAGATCACGAGTCCGCTGGTCTCACGGTCGAGCCTGAAAACAAGATGAGAGGCAACGCGCCCACCGCGATGTTCCCTTACCGCCCCGGCCAGGCTGGACCACGGACCCTCCTTGGAGGGATGGCACACCACATCGCCCGGCTTCTCGATCACCAGCACCCGTTCATCTTCAAAGCAGATCCAGGAAGCCAGCTCCCAAGGCGCAATCTGCCGCACGACCCCTTGTCGAAGCCTTCTCTCCCACGGTCCGATTGGCTTGGAATACGCGTGATGGTTTGGAATGGCATTCATTGCCGGTCCTCCAGAAGGCGGCAGTCACAGCAGAGTCGGCCGCATTCAATCCCCACCCGCAGAACCCGCCCGTCAGTCCAGCGGCCCCCTCGCTTCAGAACGAAATGCTGCACAACACAATCCATCGCATGACTCTTTTGCAGCCCTGCCAAAGAGGCAATACGTCTGCCGGTCAACTGCCTTCATAGTCAATACTCCCCATGAAAATTTTTGGGGACTGGCTCACATTAAGCTGACACCCAAATCTGACAATTTTGTGCCGTAGTTGGTTGCAAACCCCTTCGACGGGAAGCATCCTCTGCACGTCTGATTATGAAGAACGATTTTCCGAAGGCAGGAAGATCCGCCGATCCAAACGACGGCGCTGTCATTCAGGTTCTCCGTCAGGCAGGGGTTAATGTCCGGATGTGGAACTCCGGCATTGGCCATTACGGCCACCCCTCCGAAAGGAACCCAATAATAAACATGAATAGCAATAACAACGCCCCCGAACTGATCGTGTCCGGTATCCACCTCCCACTTACGCCTTCCCTGAAGACGTTCGTGCGCGAGAAATCCGAACGATTGTTTCGCCATCAGGAGCGGATCATCCGACTCCGGGTGGAATTGGAATGCGACTCCAAGCAGACCGTAAGCAACCGGTTCACTGCCAAGGGTCACATTGAAATCCACGGTCCCGACATGAATGCCTCGGTATCGTCGGATGAGTGCCACAAAGCAATTTCACTGCTCGTCGACAAACTCGACCGAATGCTCAGCAAGCGTGCCAAATCCTACAAATCCAGACGTCACGCAAACGAGCCCATCCGGGTCACGCCAGCCCTTCAGACGTAGTGGCACGTCGGCTCCCGAAGCCGCCCGCCAGCAAAAGACCCGCCCTCCAAAGGCGGGTCTTTTTGTTGGGAGCCTTGACCTCCGGATCACTCAGCCGGCGGCGCACCGAGCAGCGCCAGACACTCGATCGCAGCAAGCCCCCATTGAGCGGTGTCATTCGTAGACACGCCGGGCAACTCCTCGACGGGACGAAGCACCTCGGGACCTCGGATCATTCGCACCGCATCCGCCGTGAATCGACGCCCACCGGGATCCCGCGCAAATTCGGACCATGCACGATGTGCCAGCCGCGAATCGCCCGTAAGCTTTGCAGCATAGGCCGTCAGGCGCGAGTGTCCCTGAACCAGCGGTCCGCGCGTGAGCTTTTTCCCCAACCGGCGCACCTGCTCCTCGTCGCTGGCATTGTAGAGTTCACAATACTCAAGCCAGGCCTTCCTGAACCCCGGTTCGTCCAGGAGCTGAATCAACTCCGCACACACCTCGACAAGTCCGAAAACCGCATTGAGATGGGAAACCCCGATGTCCTTGGCATTCGCGATCGAAAATTCTCCGGTTTCGAGATTGAGGGTCATGCCGGTGCTGAAGAATCCATGCGGTTGTCGACCGAGCGATCTCATGCTGGCCAACAACCGATCTCTCATCTTCTCGCTGCCGGTGCGCTCCCATTCCGTGAGCCACGCCCCCGCAAGCGAACCCCAATCCGTGCCAACGCTGACACCGACGCGGGTAACGTCGGTGCTCGCACCGCGATCAAGGTCTCCCGCAGTTTTAGCAACCGAGAGTTTCCGGCCCGGTGGAACCCGCAGGAGCGCCCGTCCCGCCTCAATCTGCTCACGCATCAGATCCCCGACACGCTCGTCGCCCGTCAGATAGTAATAGTACCGGCGGTTGACCGCCGTGCTGATGCGGAGCTGTTTGGCGCTGCAGCCCCAGTGAAGCACGTTGTGACGTGATCCAAGGGGCGCAAATCGTCCGACATGATAGACGTCCACTTCCCCCGTGTGCCGCGTCATCGCTTCGGCAAAACGAAAGACATCTGCCCGGCCCGTTCGCAGGTAATACAGCCAGAGCCAGATATCCGTTGAAAGTTCGGAGTTGTCCCACGCAAAGCCGCCCACATCGTACCGCCATTCGTGGCGATCCGCATCGTAGGTGTGCATGACATCACCGTAATTCCAGAATCCGTACCAGCGGCGATCCTCACGCTGACCGTGATAATAGGAAAAATTCAGCGCAAGCCTGTCCTCGATCACCCGACGGGCCGCCGTGGAGCGATCTTCGGGAGCCCACAGATTGCCAAAAACTCCGCAGGCGTGAAGGTGCTCAGGTGTCGTCACCAGCTGCGGTGGATTGCGCAGGCATTCAGCCAGAGCAACAAAGCGCTGCCGACTCGGCGTTGCCTCAAGGATCCACAGATGCAGTTCACTCGTCCGCGCCACCCCGGACGGATTGTCGAATCCGGGTTCGTAATCCTCGTAGGTGATCTCAAGGCCGCCGTTGTACTGCTTTTCATAGGTGTCCTGCCCCAGCCCGTCATGATACGGGCGCAGGTCCATTGGAGCCGACCGCGGAGCCCAGAGCCACGCGGTCACTTCTGCCGCTTCCCGGGTCGCTCCACGAATGTCCAGTTGTGCCGGATGACTCTGCCAGAAATTCCGGATGCCAAAGGCAACGCCTCCCTTGGGCGACCCCACATAGCCGAGTCCGCCCGCACGCTGCCCTTGCGCCGCTGTCAGCCAGGTGCACCCTTCACCCGTGCGCTTGTGCAGGTCGAAGCCGTCGGCATTTGCCTGATGCAGGGTCCAGTCATTGTACGCGGCGATATAGCTCAGCCGGGTGCTGACCGCCTTCGACCACGTCTCTAGCGGCGGCGTGGCCTCGCCGGCAAACTGAGCCTTGCGAACGGCCTCGCCCGGATCGCGTCGCAACCCTGTTATTCCTCGTATCGCCTCGGCGAATACACCTTCTCCCTGACCTGAAAAGCGCACGTGCCGGTCATACAGCTCCCCTTCGATCGGAACCGAGAACCTCAGGCCAATGCCGCGGATGAAGTCCTTGTGCTGATCGCCATCAAAAATGAACGTGTGCATGACACGGATCGCGTCACTTCCGGCGTAGAAATACAGCCGCACTACAAACGGCAGCCAGATCCGGCCGTCTCCGGCGGTGGAACGATGCCTGCCTTCAATCTTCACAACCGCTCTGACGGGGCCACCCTGCTCAACCGTCACGGCCATCGCCTCGCCGTCAAACGATTCCACCTTCGCCGAGAATTCAGTCGAACCCTGGTTCAGCACGACCAGTCGTCCGTCCCTGAAGGCCTCGCGCCCCTGCCTGGTGATGGAAGGAATCAGCACGCGCCCTGATTTCGACACACGAACCTTCATGGTTCCCGTGTCGATTTCATGGTGATCACCCGCGTCTCGCACGACAATTGACCCGCTCCCCATTGCAGGCGCTCCAGGCGCGAGTTCGAAGCTTTCGGCCGACGTGTTTCCCGCAATGGCATGGGCGGTCCATTTCAGGCTGCCATCCGGCCAGGTCGCCAAGGCCCAGCTCTGCACGGGCACGGGAGTCCCCTCGTTTGTCTTCACTGCAAATGTGGCGCCCGGGGCATGTTTCCCTCGGGGCCAAGAGACTCCCCAAGTTGTACCGAAGGATTCAGCGGGTCTGCCACGCTCCAGCCAACGCAATGCCACGGTTTCAGTTGAGATTGTCGAAGGCGGAGCAACCACTGCAAGTGGGGCCGGGGAGGTCCTGGCCTGAAGTTCCGTGGCAATCCTGGCCGCCGCTGTGGCCAGTGCGGATTTGCGAACAAAGTCGCGACGAGTAAGTGACTTCATGGAGATGGGCGGATTGGTTGCTGAAAGTCTCGGTGCGAAGGAAAAATTCCGCAATGCCGCCGCGCGGATTCCGTTCCTGGATCGGTGACGCTCGTCATCATGAAGGCGTTTCGTTTCATGGGGGGGTGCGACCTCAAGCAGAATCCGACTTCGGTGAACCCGTGTCGATTCACCACTTGCCGGAAAATTCTGACAGTCATTTTTTCTTCGACGAAAATGCCCGTTCCGGTAGCTTCTAGGACAATGCCCGCCCCCACCCTGCGATCCCTGGCACGTGAACTCGGTCTCTCTCGGACTACGGTATCCGACGCCTTGTGCGGCTCGCTCCGGGTCAAGGCAGCCACGGCAGAGCGCGTCCGCGCCGCGGCAAAGGCCGCAGGGTACGAACGCAATCCACTCACCGGCGCCGTCATGTCCCAATTGCGCCGCTCGCGCACCCAGCAATTCCGGGGCGTGCTCGCCGCGGTGGAACTGGTGGAGGACGTCCGATCTGGGATCGCAGTCCGATACAACTCCGCGCTCCTTGCGGGCATCTCGGAACGCGCGAGCCAGTTGGGTTTCAATGTAGAACGTTTTGTTGTCGGACCCCAGGGCGTGCGCATCAAGCGCCTCGACACCATCCTTCACACCCGCGGAATCCAGGGTGTGGTCCTTCTGCCGGCCAGCGGTTTCCCCGACCTGACTGCGCTCGACTGGAATCGTTACACCGCTGTCTACACCGACTATTTCATCGACCATCCCCCGCTGCATTGCGTGTGCTCCGACCACTATCGCTCGATGATTGCCCTCCTCCGTGATTTGCACGAGCGCGGTTACCGCCGACCCGGGCTGTTTATGGAGATCCCTTTGAGCGAGCGGCTGCAATACCGATGGGAAGGCGCATTCCTTGCCGTCCAGAATGCGGTGCCGGACATCTCTGCGGTGCCGACCCTAAGGCTCCAGGAGATCACCCGCTCCAGCTTCGAAGCCTGGTTCAGGAAGTACAACCCCGACGTTGTCATCGGTCATTCTCCAGAAGCCGTCACCTGGATGAAATCCACCGGTGCCCGCCTTCCAAAGACCCATGGCTTCGTCTGCCTGAATGTCCTCCGTACGAACGGAAACTGTGCCACACTGGATTTGCAGACCGCCGAACTCGGAGCACGCGCCGCGGAACTCGTCGTCGGACAGTTGCTCCACAACGAACTCGGCATCCCCACGCAACCTTCACTGACCACCATTCCCGCCCGATTGATCGACGGCCCCACCCTGCGCAGCGCACCCCGGCAGCGAAGCCCTCGCCACCAATCAACGTCGTCAATCCCACCTTCGATCGACTCCTCCCGTCCGCTCAGCCTGCAGGAGGCCTAGCCGGACTCGGGAACGAATTTTGTCGCAGACGAGAACCTTTTCCGAAAGGAGGTTCGCTTCGTGGGGAAGGTGCTGCAGCACGCATGAACGGATCTGATCCAAAATCGGCGTTCGGGCACCGGAATTGCGGTCGGTGCCACACCGTGACGGTAAACTCAGTTTTTCGCCGGCGCAGCATTCCGCGGCCATGAGTAGCCCTGCCCTGCCCCATCGGCGAATAGTTGCCGGGCCAAGACGTAAACCCTGTCCGCCCCAAAACAGAAGTTATCGTCGAAACAAGGCGGCAAGCGAACCGAGATCCTTGAGCGGTTGCTTCTTGGATGCACCGGAATGCGCCGTCGCAATTGGAGACGCCGACTTGGTCTTTGAAGGGGGCGGCAGGCCAGAGGGACCATCTCCCGCGACTGCCCGATCGAGTTTTACCGTGGAAATGGACTCCGCGGTTCCCAGTTCCTGGGCAAAGAGACTGACGCGATATTCCTCGACAAGCCATCGAACCGGATCGTCGAAAGCGCGCCTGGCCGCCTCCGCAGCATAGGGCGCAAGCTTCGCGGCGCGTTCATTGTCTTTTGCGGGATTCTGCCGCCAACGTTCAGCGCGCATTTGCATGGCCCGCAGATAGCGGGGCAGATGTACCAGACGTTCATACGGCGTCCTGAAAACAAAATCTGGAGGCAGCAACGTGTCGAGATCCCGGGCCAAACCTGGATACGGATTGGGGGCTATCAGGAGCGCCTGGCGCAAGCCGAGGATTTCTTTTAGACGGTCCGTCAGGCGAGGCACAATCCCACGCAGATCGGCCTTGGCACCTTCGGCCGCAGACTGAAAGGAGGCCCTCGTCAACAAAGCGACGCGCATGGGATCGGTGACCCAACGCCGGATCGACGCAAGGGCATCCTCCTGGAGCTTCTCCACGGGCGCGAGCGTCGCGCCAAGTGGCCCCACCGCACGCAGGGCGCGCAGTTCCTTCTCCAGCCATGCCAGTTCGTACCTGAGGTTTAGCTCCAACAGCCGAGCCATTCCGGCTTGCGTCGCCCGGGCGGCTTCCTCCTCGGAGCGGAGCAATCGCAAGGCAACCCCTGTCACGCCGCTCACCAGCGCCGGAAAGGCAAACACCGGAATCCCAGCCTGCTCGGTGACCCGCACACGAGCGGAAATATCGCCGAACTCCCACACCATGGTTTCGGATTTCTCCCATTGCAGCCGCGCTGCACGCCAGGACTCAGGATCCTCCCGAGCGACCGCCGCCGAGGCCTTTCGCGCGTGCGCGGCAAGCGCAGCCTTCACCTCATCCAGATTGCGGCTCGCGACAAGTTCCGCGCCGTCGAGGTCCCTCACACATACCCGCAGGCGGAGATGCTCCGGGAACGGCCGCTCCGACCAGTAAGCGGGATCAACGCGCATCTGGTAGCGATCAAACAGGTATTCCGCGAGCAATTCGTCGAATGGCGACGCATGATCCCGCAGCCGTGCCAGCGAGGCAACTCCGAGCGTCACAGCCTTGACCGATTCCGCCAGGGGGACAAACAACCGTCGACACTCCTTGGGCAATGCACGCAACCGATGCTCCACTTTCGCGGCGAGATGTCCCGGCACAGCCCAGTCCAGCATGGCCGACGTCAGTTTGGCGGCATCGTTACTGCTGACCTCAAGGTTGACGCCATCATTGGCCTCCCCCGGCTTGTAGGCGTATTGAAGCGGAAGCGCCCGATTCTCCAGCGGTACAGCCTCGGGGAACGCCGTTTGATCGGGCTCGAGTTCTCCGGATTCGCGAAGGTCCTCAGGCCGTACATGCAAAAAATCGGGCTCCAATCCACGGCGATGCCGTACAAGGTCGACCAGTTCCGCGACCGATGAAACACCGCGAGGTGCGTCTCCTGAGCCTGATTCGGGCGCACGTGTCTCCGATTCAAGGGAACGCGCATAGAAACGATAGAGCGCCTCATCCAGATTCAGGTATCCCGCATCACGGGTACGGGTGAGTACGTCCTCCACCCGTTGGCGGATCTCCCGATTGTGCGCCATGAAATCGAACGGCCACGTGATGGTGTCTGCGACGAGTCCTTCGCGAATGAAGATCTCCGTGGCATGCGCCGGATCAATGCGTCCATAGCTGACAGCGCGGACGTCCAGTTCAAGACCATGGAGGCGCGTGCGCTGCTTGACCATCACCCGTCCGCCATCCGCATTCCAGAATGGCTCGCCATGGCTGGTCTTCAGGATGTGTAGCCCGAGATCGAGCACCCAGGCCGGATCAATGCGCGCACAGGTGCGAGCATAGAGACGCGACGTCTCAACGATCTCCGAGCTCATGATCCACGGCGGAACACGCGCGGGTTTTTTCTCGGGTTTGCCGTCCCGTCCGCGTCGTCCTGGCTCCTCACGCCGATGCAGCACCGAGCCGGGAAACAGCGCCACTCGCCTGTCGTGGGTTGCCTTGTAATTTCGATTCTCCGGGTCCCACTTGGCGATGTTCCCAAGCAACCCGGCCAGAACACTCCGGTGGATCGCCCGATAGCCCGCTCCGCCGTAGCTCATCAGCGCTTCGTTCGCTGATGTCTCCGAGGCAGGCAGACCGTCGAGCACCGAAGAAAGCGAAAAGTCACTTCGCTGCCCAAGGACATCCATGAGTTGAAAGTGGATGTCTCGCCATTCACGAAGGCGGACATAGCTGAGAAAGTGCTCGTGACAGAACCGTCGCAACTTCGACTGTGAAAGACGGTCAAACTGCTCGTGATAGGCATTCCAGATCGCCAGCAAGGTGAGGAAGTCCGAGTCCGGATGGCGAAAGCGTCGGTGCGCCGCATCCGCCGCCGCCTGCTTGTCCAGGGGGCGTTCCCTCGGATCCTGAACCGACAGCCCGGCGGCGATGATCAGCACTTCCCTGAGGCACTTCTCCGTCCGCGCCTGAAGGATCATGCGACCCACGGTGGGATCCACGGGGAGACGCGCGAGTTCACGCCCGAGCGCGGTCAGCGTGCGACCTCCGACGAGCGAATCAGCCGAACCTTCTTCCGGCGCGCTCTTCGTCGGCTTCCGCTCGTCCGAAGTCATCGCTCCAAGTTCCTCGAGCAGCGCGTAACCGGACCGGATCGCCTTGCCGGAGGGAGGATTGATGAATGGAAAGCGCTCGATGTCTCCCAGGCCAAATGCCTTCAGGCGGAGGATGACGTCAGCCAGATTCGCCCTCTGAATCTCCGGCTGCGTGAATCTCGGCCGTGCATTGTAGTCGTCTTCTGAATACAGGCGGATGCAGACGCCGTCAGCGACACGCCCAGCACGGCCCGCGCGCTGGCCGGCGCTTGATTGGGAGACTGCCTCGATCGGCAGGCGTCGTGTGCGAGCCTGCGGGGAGTACCGGCTCAGCCGCGCCATCCCGGTGTCCACGACAAACCGGATGCCCGGGATGGTCAGCGAGGTCTCGGCAATGTTTGTGGCAAGGATGACCTTGCGACGAGAACTCGGTGCAAACACGCGCTGCTGTTCCGCATTCGTGAGCCGTCCAAACAAAGGGACCACATCGATGCGGGCGCTTGCATTGGCTCCCCGGCCTTCGAGCATCTCACCCAATTCACGGATATCCCTCTCGCTTGGAAGGAATGTCAGGATGTCTCCGGAATCCGTCTCCGTCAGCACCTTTTCGATCGCCTGCGCCGCGCCATCGACATAGTGCAGTGCTTCCACACGCGCGGACCGTTCGGCATCGCGGTCGGGCTCCTCGGGATCCTCGACATAGTCACTGCCCAAGCCGTCCAGCGGCGAGTAGATCACGTCGACAGGATAGGTCCGCCCCGAAACGTGAATGATCGGTGCGCCGTCAAAAGCCTCGCTGAACGCCTCCGTGTCGATCGTGGCCGAAGTGATGATGATCCTGAGTTCGGGGCGCTTGAATCGCAGTGTGCGCAAATGGCCGAGCAGAAAGTCAATGTTGAGCGATCGCTCGTGCGCCTCATCGACGATGATCGTGTCGTAGGCACGCAACATCGGGTCGCTCTGCACCTCAGCCAGCAGCATGCCGTCCGTCAGAAACTTGATGACTGTGTCGCGCGACGTATGGTCGTCGAAACGGATCTTGCAGCCGACCGGTCCGCCCCACTCGACACCGAGTTCCGCGGCCACCCGACGCGACACGGATAGTGCGGCGACCCTTCGGGGCTGGGTGCAGGCGATCATGGCATCCTGTCCCCGCCCTGCTGCGAGGCACATCTTCGGGATCTGGGTCGTTTTTCCAGAACCTGTTTCTCCAGCGAGAATCAACACCGGATGCTTCTGAAGGGTGGCGATGATTTCCTCTGCGCGGGCGCTGATCGGCAGGTCCGGCGGGAAATCAACCCGGAAGGCAAACGGCTTTTGGTCTGGCTTTGGCACGGTGTAATCGTGGAAATGTCCCTTCCCTAACGATGGCTGGCAAGTTCGACGCTCCTCCTCCTCTTCCTTATGAAGTTCTCGATCGGGTCCTCCGCATCGCGCAAACGGATGGCCGTCTACTCCTGTTCATCGCGGGAGGCTTCGCGCTCATTTCAGCCTATGCAGGCGATGGAATCGGAGCAATCGTCGGCTGCTGCGCCGCCGGAGCAGGTGCCTGGGAGCTTCATGGTGCCGGACGATTGCGTTCAGGGTTCAGTGACGGCACAAGGGACCTTATCAAGAGTCAGTTGCTTCTACTTCTCGTGATGCTCGGGTACGTCGGTTTCCAGCTTACTCATTTCGAACCGGAAACAATCCTTTCCGCGGTGACGCCTGCCTTGAAAGAACGGTTCACCGACATGGGTATCACTTCCGATCAGTACATGACCATCCTGAAACAATCCTATTTCGTCGGTTACATCGCGGTCGGACTTGTCTCGCTGGTCTATCAAGGAAGCCTTGCGCTTTTCTATCGCCGCTCGCGCAGCGCCATTACCCAAGCTCTCGACGACACGGAGTAAACTCCATCGCCCATCCCAAACGGCAGACGACCAAAAGAGTTCCTCACGCTCCAAGCAGAGGCGCAAGGAGCTGACACGACGCCGGACGCTTGCATCAAACCCGATCACAGGCAGAATTTTGGAATGTCCAAGGAGCGTTATATCCTCGCCAAACAACAATGGGCGGAAAAACAGACTGCCCGCGGTTTTCGTCCGAGGATTGAACCTGCGGGAGGACGGCTTCCGCCGGGACAGAGGCTGACCGACGGATTTCCGGTTCTCGATCTCGGTGTGCAGCCTGATATTCCCTTGGCTGAATGGCGGCTGACGATCGACGGACTGGTCGAAATGCCGGTCTGTCTCACCTGGGAGGAGTTCAACGCGCTTCCCCAAGTCTCGGATACGAGTGATTTTCACTGCGTGACAACCTGGAGCAAGTACGACTGCCGATGGACGGGTGTCGCTTTCACCACTCTCTACGAGATGGTCCGTCCGACGCCGGAAGCGAGGTTCGTGTATTTCACCAGCTACGACGGATATTCCACCAACGTCGCGCTGGAGCAGTGCCTTTCCGATGATGTGCTGATCGCCACCACTTTCGAGGAACATCCGTTACCGCGAGAGCACGGGGGACCTGCACGCGTCATCATTCCCAAACTTTACGCGTGGAAGGGAGCAAAGTTCATCAAGGGCATCTCTTTTCTCGCCGAGGACAAGTTGGGTTTTTGGGAGGTGCGCGGCTATTCCAACTCCGCCGATCCGTGGAAGGAAGAACGCTACGCCTGACCAGAAGCACGAAGGGCTCGACCTTCAGAATGACAAATCCTCGGGTCGATTGACATTGTGAAACCAGAGTTCCTCCTCCTCGTTGAGGGTGTGCACTGAAAGCACTCCCCTCTGCCGAGCCTGCCCGAACAATTGCTGGAGTGACCGCTCTCCCCTCTCCAACGCACCAAGCCATTCCAATTTCCACGCGGTTGGAATCACCGACGCGAGGGGTTCGAACACTCCCTCTCCACGGCATCCACACGCACCCAGCGACGCGCCGCAACGGGCAATCAACGTTGTCAACCACTCCAAAGGCAATCGAGGAAGATCGACAGCCAGGACGATGAGGTGTGTCGCGCAGCTCCGTTCCAGTGCAGCCACAATTCCCGCCAGGGGGCCTGCCCCTTCAATCCGGTCATGCACGCAATGAGGCACCCCCGCGGCCCACTCCTGATCCGCTCTGACAGACAGGAAAACCGCACGGGCGCCCGCCTCCTTCAAGAGCCTGCTCTGCCGCTGCCAAAGCAGGCGACCGTCAGGCAACGGGAGGGATGCCTTGTCACGTCCCATGCGGCTCGACCGCCCACCGGCAAGGAGAACCGCGTCAAAAGTCAACTCATCCACAGGATTCACTCTCAGCCCCTTATCCACCTTCAGGTAAAGTCACGCAACCACGCCAGGCCTCGCGCCTGTACGACAGAAGGGCGCACAAACATTCAATCGGTAAAGTTGCACATGACCCGCCAGTACGAATCGGCATGAGCAAATCAAAGCCTCATTTCCGAAAAGAGTCGAGAGCCAGAGCCTCCCAACTCACGATCCAGAGCGACCCGGAATTCGAGGGAGTTGCGCCTCTGAAAATCACAGGTAGATTCTCCGCGATGAATGTCCGCCACGAGGTCTCGAAAAACAGGTTCATGGTTCACCTGCCGGAAGGCGATGCCGTGCTCGACTATGTTCCCGATCCGAAAGGACGCGTCGACTTTGTGCACACGTTCGTTCCCACCGACCTGCGGGGCCGCGGTATTGCGGAGGCCATGGTGAAGGCAGCCCTTGAATGGGCGCAGTCACAATCGCTCGATGTGTCGGCATCATGCAGTTATGTGGCCCGCTACCTCGAACGTCATCCCCAGCACGGAAGGCGCCTCCCCGCCGAAGGAAGTTGACGACAAGAACAAAGCGCAGAGGTCGCAGTCGCTCTGCGCTCGACCTTGCCTTCCCGATTTTCTTCCCTCTCACCTGTGGACTTCAAAGATTATTACGCGACGCTCGGTGTCCCGCGCAATGCATCCGCCGAGGATCTCAAAAAGGCCTTTCGTCAACTTGCGAGGAAGTACCACCCTGACGTGGCCAAGGACAAGCGAGGGGCCGAGGAGAAATTCAAGGAGATCAATGAGGCCTATGAGGTTCTCAGCGATCCCGAGAAACGCTCCCGCTATGACACCCTCGGAGCCAACTGGCAGGATGGCTTTGCTCCTCCGCCCCGGCGCGGTGCACGTCGGCAGTCCGCACCGGACGGAGCGGAACAGGCCTACGAGTTCAACTTTGGAGGAAGCACCGGCTTCAGCGATTTTTTCGAGCAATTCTTCGGTCAGCGGAGCCGCGGCAGACGGATGCCCACGATGGACGAGGACGATGCCATGCGCGGCGGATCGCGTGGTTCGATGCGCGGGCGCGACATCGAAGGCGACATACTCGTGACTCTGCGCGAGGTGCTCAATGGAGCCGAACGTGCGATCAGCCTGCAACGAAGCGATCCCTACACGGGTGAAGTTGAAACGCAGACGCTAAAGGTGCGGATTCCCGCAGGCGTCCGCGAAGGACAGATCATCCGCGCCCGAGGAAAGGGAAGCCCGGGAATCGGACGCGGCGAGCCGGGCGATCTGCTGCTTCACGTGCGCCTCGCCGCCGACCCTGATTTTCGCGTCGAAGGATCGGACCTTCACTGCGAGCTTCCCATCGCCGCCTGGGATGCGGTGCTCGGCTGCACGGAGAAGATCCCTACCCTCAGCGGCCGCATAGCACTCAAGATTCCGCCCGGCACCGCCAACGGGCATTCGCTCCGCGTGAAGGGACACGGGCTTCCGACGACTGGAAGTTCGGCTCGCGGGGACCTCTACGTGACCGTGTCGATCTCTATTCCGGAAAAGGTGACTCCCGAGGAGCGCGCACTCTGGGAAAAGTTGCGCGCTCACTCGGGCGCACGGTTCTGACCCACCCGCTCTGACCGCACTTGGCGGCCGGGAAAGCTAAGCCGGTGTCAGGCGGCTTTCAACGAGCGCGACTTGTGATCGTAAACGATGCGACGTCCCGTCTCGTAGGAACGCACGGCCATCAACACCGCCACGGCATGATGGTAACCGGCGTCGATCGAGGCATGCGGAGTCTTGCCATCGCGCATGCACTGGAGCCAGTTGAGGAAGTGATCGGGCTGGTCGATCGGCTTGACGTCGTTCTGGCCACGGATCCGGCCGTCGCGGCGACCACCACCCTCCGCGCTGTAGGTCGGGGCATTCCAGTTGTCCATCTTGAGCACACCCTTGTCGCCGAAGAATTTTCGCGTGTTCCCATACCCATTGCCGAAATTGTTCGAGCTCGTGAGCTGGAATCCCTCGGGATAGATCCAGCTCCCCTGCACACAATCCGGAACAGTGAAATTGTTTTCATCCTTCCAGCTGAAGATTCCGCCGTTGCACATGCATGATACCGGAATGCTGCACGCCGTGACATAGTGCGCGACATCCAGAAAATGGGCGCCCCATTGGGGAATCGGTCCCTGGCAGAATTCGTAGTAGCCGTACCAGGCGGCGAATTGCCGGGCATTGAAGGGCCGTTTCTCGCGGTCGCCCAGGAATTCATTCCAGTCCAGATCTTCCTTCCTGACCTCCGGTTCACGGGAAAGGTAGGGATACCAATACGGTTTCTCACCGTTGCGGCATTCCTCAATCTTGGACAGATTCCCGATCAATCCGCTCGTAATCACTGCGCGAGAACCGACGATGGACGGAAGGCTGCGTAGCTGCGTGCCCACTTGCACAATCGTGCCCGCCTTTTTCACGGCATCATACGCCCGCACAAGTTTGTCCATCTCGGTCGCTAGCGGTTTTTCCGCGTAGATGTGTTTTCCCGCTTTCGCTGCCGCTTCCAGATGGGTCGTGTGGTGAAAATCGGGCGACGCGATCATCACCGCATCCAGATCATTCATAGTGAGCAGGTCGCGATAGGTGGTGAAGGTCTTGGCTTCACGGCCGAACCATTCCTTCACCAGGTCGTTTGCGTTGTCGCGAGCCACCTTCCAAGGGTCGCAGAGGGCGACGATTTCAAAATTCGTTTCCTTTACGAATTTGTGGATGCCGGGCATGTGGGCCTTGCGACCCCGCTCGCCGCATCCGATGATTCCAATACGAATACGGTCATTCGCCCCGATCGACCGCGAACGCTCCGCAGCAGTCAAGTTCACCAGGCTGCCGGAGAAGGCGGTTCCCGCCGCCAGCGCGGCGGAAGTTTTGAGAAAATTCCGGCGTGGAACCGGCGTTGCGACTGTAGTTTGAGGGTGGGAGTTGTTCATGGGTAGAAATGCGAACGCAAAGCCGAATCCATAAGGCTCTGAACGCGTAAATTCAAAGTGAAAAATTGGGTCAAAATGCGCGTCAAAAGTCAGAGATTCAGACGAATCCCCATGTTGCTCACATATTCCCGGAGCTTCAAAGTCGCCTCGCAGGTCTGGAACCAACTGTGTTTGCGCACTTTGTCGACCAATGCCCGAGATATGCCCAGGATGTTCACACCGCCTTCACAAACCAGGAGAACAATCTACGCAATCCTGCGCATCGTGATGGGGAAAAACCCTGATGGAACTTCCACGTAGTTTCACGTATCTTCAGCGTCATGAAGATCAGTTCCCGAGAAGAAATCATCCAGGCCTTGCCCGCAGAATTGGAAATCGCCGCCGAGACAAATACAGCACGCGGCGACATGGTTGTCTTCAGGTTCCCCGCCCCCTCCGAACGGCTCTTTCTCGACATTTCACTTCCCCAGTGGCTCTCCATCGACCGCTCTGCCCCTGCAGTCGAGGAAGTGATCAGCCAGCTCTTTGGCGTGCTCAAGAGACTCGGTGTGCAGATCAACGATCTTCGCGAATGGCTCTACAGCCAGTCCATGACCGCGATCGACCGCTGCATAAGCGGGGACACCTTTGGAAATGTCATCGTCGCCTCCTCTCGAAGCGACAACGGAGCCATCAGTTTCCACTGCAAATTTCTGTGAGATAGTTCCGCCGTAGATCGTCGGGCCGCCATTCCCAGGGATGGCGGCCCTTTTTGTTTCCAGGTCCTTCGGTTGATCTCCATCCTTGCCGCTCCAATTTTCCCAATTACGGCTCGCCCTTCGCACGAGGAGCCTCGAAAGTTTGGGATCATTCATGTGCAATTGCTGCATTGATTCTCCATGGCTACCATCCCCGCGAAACCTCGCATCCTCACAACAACCGTCGGCTCGTACCCGGTCCCGGACTGGCTCGCAGCCCTCCCAAGCGAGCAGGCGGTCATCGACGCCACGCGTGTCGTCTTCGACATCCAGCGGCAGGCGGGTATCGACCTCCCGACCGACGGCGAACTCTACCGATTCGATGTCAATCACCCGGACACGAATGGGATGATCGAATACTTCATCCGACCGATGGCCGGCATTTCGTCGGTGGTCGGCCGTTCCGTGACGGATGAGTTTTCGCGCCACCATCCCATGGGATTCCGGCGCAAGCCCGCTGGTGTTGCCGTGGGAGCACTCGGCGAAGGATCCCTCAATCTCCTGGCCGACTGCCAACGCGCGGCCGCAGTTGCAGGGGGCGCCTTCAAATTCACGGTCACGAGCCCTTACATGCTGGCCCGCACGCTCCTCGATCACCACTACGGCAGCTTCGAGGCGCTCACGATGGCACTGGGCGAAGTGCTTGCTGCACAAATGCCCGGCCTGCCCGCTGCCTGCATCCAAGTGGACGAGGCGAACATTCCCGGCAATCCCTCGGACGCCCCGCTTGCCGCCCGATCTATGAATCTCGTGCTCGACGCCATCGACAAGGGCACCGAACGCGCCGTCCACTTCTGCTTTGGCAACTACGGCGGGCAGACCATCCAGAAGGGAAACTGGAAGAAACTCGTCGATTTCCTGAATGCGCTTCACACGGACCACCTGGTGCTTGAACTGGCGCACCGGCCATCCAGCGACCTCGAGGCGCTCAAACACATCGACAAGAAAATCGCACTGGGGATCGGCGTGATCGACATCAAGGTCAATCACATCGAAACGCCGGACGAAGTCGCGGCCCGCATCGCCGCCGTCGAAAAGAAGGTCGGCTCCGGCCGCGTCCGCTGGGTCCATCCGGACTGCGGCTTCTGGATGCTCAAGCGCTCCATCGCCGACCGCAAGATTGAGGCGTTGGTCAGAGGGCGGGATCTCTATCTCGGACGTTAGCCACAACCGAAGTCATCAACGATCGGCAAGCGCTCTCGGAGCCGCAGCGCAAGTTTCCAGCATCCCCATTCCCAGAGCGTTTGACAACCGGGAATTGGGCGCAGTCGTCCACATCGTTCCCAAAACGGGAGGGGCACGCTTCGTCGTGCCCGGCATCGCGTAGTTCCTCCCCGCGCCAGCCCTTTCGCCATTTCATCGGAAACGTGTTCAAAATTCAGCGGCTGCAGAAAAAAGTGGCTACTGCGCGACCAGAATGTCCTCGCGACTGACTCCCTTGACGGTGGCGACCTCGCGCAAGATGGCGTTCAGTGTCCCAATCCGCAACGGCTTGTGGTCGGGGATCGAGATGCGATGATGCTGCGGCGTCGCCGTCTGCAAGATGATATGGCTGCCGACCTGGTTAACTTTCGTGTAAGACCAGCGGGAGCAAAGGACGTGCGCCAGATCGCGGCCATAGAGATTGCGCGGCAGTTTCACGTCAGAACTTCATCGCGCACCAGATGCAGGCGAAGGACCTTCGGCGCTGGGCGATCGAAGTAGAATGCCGTTACGGCCTCGCGCACGTTGGTGCGCAGTTCCTCCCAGGTGTCGGCCTGCGTGATGATACTTTCGCCGAGGGCTTCGGCGACGAAGCCTCCGTCAGCCTCCTGCGTGATGGCGAATACGAGTTCGTTCATGGATTGGACAATAGAGTCCCGCTTCCCGAAGCGGCAAGCTTTGCCACAGAGTCCGTGCGCTGTCACGAGCCTCACTCGACAACAAGTCTATGACGCATCGCCGCTGAGGGTCTCTGCTGCGCCAGAAACGCGACCATTGGCCAAGGTCTGCGTCTGCTTCGTAGGCCAGCGCGACTTTCCAGCCCACTGCCGCAGCTCGCTTTCGAGTTCGTCGCGGATCACCACGCGCGCGCCCTTCTCCTCAAGCGAACGCCATCCCCTTTTCAACGGTAGCCAACAGTTCCGGCGATTCCTCGACGTGCTCGATCAACCAATCGCGCACCTTTGCCACCTCCTTCGGCGGCAAGGTCTGAAGCTGATGGAACATAGCGGCAACGGGCATGCTGATCGCACGCTTGCACTGACTTCCTCGTTCGCAAGCTTCGCTTCTTCCTTTGTCGGCACGGCAACTATTTCCAGGACCTCTCTCTGTCCCTTTCATGAAGTCCAAGCTCCATGGCCTGACGCCTAACCCTGCCCGTGAGCTTGACTCAAGCCTCTGGCGAGACTCAATCGGGACTCGTGAAGACGATCAAGATTTCCGAGGCCAAACGCAATTTCACCCGCATCTTTGCCCGCGCCAAGCGCGGAGAGACCATCATACTTCAGAATGGGAGCGACTACATGCAATTGGTCCCCTGTGCCGTCTCGGATCCGGCGCCCGTTTACCCCATCGGTGCCTTCCGCCACACCGAAGAGGAAGCCGCGATGATCAATGCCGCACCCATCGATTCCGGCCCTCTTCGTGATAAATGAAAAACAAGCACGGCGTCACTCTGAGGCAGTGGGAGGTGGTAAAAGTCCGCTTCCGTCCCACCGACCGCGACGAGCACCCCGCCATCGTGATTTCCAATGACGAGCACTGCGGCGATACCCGCTTGGCGCGACTCAACGTCCTCTACGGGACCAAGATCTCCCCGGGCAATCCGCCCCGGCCGCACCAGGCCTTGATCAATTCTACAGAGGGGCTCGGTTTTCTGACGGCGGTGGATTGCAGTTATTTCTACACCGTGGAGAAAGATGCCATCACCCGATCCATCGGTACGGTGGGAATCGAGCGCCGACGAGCGCTGAAACGAACGATCATTGCCGCCTATCGACTTCATTAGGCGCACCGCCCGAGGCGACCTGGTGACCACTGTGCCCGGTGTGGCTTCATTGAAAGGTTGATCAAGTTACAACGATATCCTCCAGAGGAAACGACAATGTTGGCGGACAGGCTGTATTCGTTGCGGGTTCATTGTCTCAGGGGAACATGATTACGATGAAATGGCGAAAGGGCTGGCGTTGGGATGCGCAGGACGTTCTCGGTCACGACGAAGCGTGCCCATCAAAAAGGGCCCCTTGATCCGAATGCCCGGCTCGTGCAATCGATGCATCCTCACAACATCGCCTACGTTCAGGGCGACCAATCCACGATAGTCCGGCCGCGCAAATCAAGGGGACGCTTCTTGAGGATGTGGGCGATGGGGTGATCTGACTCCTGCGGAGGTCAAGACCGCACAGGCAGCCGGTCTCGTTCGGCCAGGGCCTTTGCAATCCGCCGGGCCAGCCCGGGCCCTTCAAAGATCATTCCCGAATAAATCTGCACGAGCGAGGCGCCTACATCCAGTTTCTCGCCCGCACTCGCCTCGTCTTCGATGCCCCCCACGCCGATGATCGGCAGCCGCCCCTTGGTTTGAAGGGATACATAGCGGATCACATCCGTCGAACGCTGCCGGAGAGGCCGACCACTCAAACCGCCGCTTTCGCTCACGGATGCAAACACGCCGGGACGCGCAAGCGTCGTGTTCGTGGCAATGATCCCATCCAGTCCGAAATCGGCAATCGTGCTCAAAACCGCATCGATCTGCGGCCAGGAAAGATCGGGTGCGATTTTCAGCAAGACAGGCACCTTCCCGCGGCCGGGACCGACCGCGGTACTATGATTCTCCGCCATGATCGCTCCAAGCAACTCTCTCAACCGCGCTTCATCCTGCAATTTCCGCAGATCCGGAGTGTTCGGGCTCGATACATTCAGCACGACATAGTCTGCCAGCGGAGCGAGACGACGAAAACTGGTGACGTAGTCACTCGTCGCGGCATCGAGGTCCGCGACCTTTGATTTGCCCAGATTGATACCCAGCGGCAGGCTCCGATGTCCGGGCCCAGGAAAGGATTTCAAGGTTTCTGCAACTGCGGCTGCGCCTTCATTGTTGAATCCCATCCTGTTGATGACCGCTTTCTCCTCCGGATATCGAAAGACGCGGGGGCGCGGATTCCCCGGCTGGGCGAGCGCCGTGACCGTGCCGACTTCCACATGTCCAAAACCCAATGCGGCCGCCGCAGGCCAAGCCTTGGCATTCTTGTCAAATCCCGCGGCCAGCCCAACCCGATTGGGAAAACTCAGGCCAAAGAGGGAGACGGGACGATAAAGGGACGGAGCCAGCCGATTGTTCATCTCCATCAGTTTGCGCAGGGGCGCAAGGCGCCTCAGCCAAATCATGGAGTTGACAGCGAGCTCATGGGCACGCTCTGAATCCATGCGGAAAAGGGCTGGGCGGAACAACGACTTATAAAGAAAATCCATAGAAATCCGACTCTTGGGTATCCTTGCAATAACTCAAGAACGAGGCGGAAGCGAACCAACCTGAGAAAAAAATAACTTCCCGGTTTGACTCTCGTCGAAACCCGCGTTTTTGCTGCCAAAAATTTTTCACGCTTCATCTCTTCATTCCATGGCCAAATCCTCCGGTATTCTCGATTGGTGCGTCGTTCGGCTCGGCGAAGACCATAATTGGTGGGTTCGCGAAGTCAGCGACCCTGTGCGTTGGGATACCGACGGCCTGAGCATCATCGATCCCCGCCAGGTCGCCCACCTGCTTGAACTGGTGGAGCCTTTGCGTGACTACGGTTTCGATCAGGACGTGATGGATGCCGCATTCATTTCCTTCAGGATCGACAAGGACCTCGGCGACGGAAGGGTTCGCCTGAAACGGGTCAAGGAGTCCATCTTCGAGTCAGAAGAAAAGCTCTTTGCGCTGCCCGACATCCTCGACGAGGAAAACGGGCCCTATGCCGATCTTCTGGATTATCTCACCCGTTGCCGCGTAAAGATGCTCAACGACCTTTTTGACTTTGAGCAGAAACTCACCGTCGATGAGGTTGAGGACGAAATCCGCGAGGACCAGAATGCGGAGTTCATGGAGGGCAAGGCCATTCACTCCTTCGAGGAACTCTGCACGATCCTGGATTTCGCACCGGCTGGATGGGACAACGAAGAGGAGGGAGAGGAAAAAGCCAGCGTCGGCGAGGACGATGACGACGATCTTCCCGAGATCGATGAAGAGGACGAAAAGGCCCTCGAAGGGGATGCCTCACTCAAATGGGACGAAGACGAGGAAGACGGCGATTCCGATGATGACGCGAAAAAGGAGGATGGCGACAGGGAGGATGATGACGAGGGCGAGGATGATGAAGACGATGACGATGCGGACGACGACGAGGATGAGAAACCTCGAAAGTCCGCAGGCGCCCGCAAACGGCGCTGATTGAGTCCTTAAGCGTCTGCGAAAAAGCCCGCCGAACAAGGCGGGCTTTTTCATTGCCGGAGCGCTTACGGAGCGCCGAGCACGGTTGCCATCTCCCTTGCAAAATAGGTCAGAATCATGTCCGCACCCGCTCGTTTGATGGCGAGTAAAGATTCATGACGGACCTTCGGCAGGTCGAGCCAGCCGCGCTCCGCTGCCGCATGGATCTGGGCATACTCCCCCGAAACCTGATAGGCGGCGACCGGCCGTTGGGTCGCGTTCCGCACGTCGCGAATGATGTCCAGGTACGCCCCCGCGGGTTTCACCATGACGATGTCCGCACCTTCTGACTCATCCATCGAAACTTCGAGCAGCGCCTCGCGCCGGTTCGCGGGATTGATCTGATACGTGCGCTTGTCGAGCAGATGGGTCCCGGCCGCCTGAGCGCTCCCCACGGCATCCCGAAATGGGCCATAGTACGCGGAAGCAAATTTCGCCGAATAGGCCATGATCGCAGTCTGCGTATGGCCCGCTGCATCAAGCGCCTTTCGAATTGCTCCGACACGGCCATCCATCATGTCAGAAGGCGCCACAAAATCCACCCCAGCAGCAGCATGCAGCACCGCCATGCGCGAGAGGATATCGACGGTCTCGTCATTCTCCACATCGGTGCCCGCAGCATTTAGAACACCATCGTGGCCATGGCTCGTATACGGATCCAGGGCGATGTCCGTCATCACTGTAAGGTTCGGGAGCGCCTTCTTGACCTCCCTCACTGCACGCAACACGAGCCCACCGCTGTCCAGCGCCGCAGTGCCCCGTGCGTCCTTTAATCCCGCGGCAAGCTTTGGAAACAGCGCCACCATGGTCACTCCAACCCCGGACAATGCCCGGCATTCACGAACGAGCGCCTCGCACCCGTATCTGAAAACGCCCGGCATCGAGGAAATGGGTTCAGGCCCCGCGTTTCCTTCCACGACAAAAAGGGGGGCAATGAAGTCCGCGGGTCTTAGGTGGGTTTCCTCCACCAAGCCCCGGATCCCGGGCGAACGGCGCAAACGACGGGGACGATGAATCAGATCAAGCTTGGAGGCGGCACACATGGAAACGTAGCGGGACACTGAAGCATGCCAGGACGCGACCCGCCACTCCCAAATGATCCGCGCACATCGCGCAAAAAGACGTTCCGCTTTTCCAGATTACCTGTTAGCTTGTCCGCTTATCTCCATTTCATGGCCTTACGACTCTTCGACTCGATGCAGCGAGAGCTTCGCGAACTCCGGCGGCCGGACTCCGCGAAGCCGGAGGACCTGTTTACGTTCTATAACTGCGGTCCCACCGTTTACGCGCCGGCGCACATCGGGAATTTTCGCACGTTCCTCGTGAATGACGTCCTCCGCCGCGTGCTCGAACTCGAGTTCGGCGCGGATCGGATCAAGCACGTACGCAACTTGACCGACGTCGACGACCGCACCATCGCGCAGGCGCAAAAAGAGGGCCGCCCTCTCGCGGAGATCACCCGCAAGTGGACGGAGATTTTTCACCTTGATTGCGCGTCGCTCAACTGCCTGCCCCCGCATGTCGAGCCGACCGCCACGGGACACATTCGCGAACAGGTGAACATGATCGAGGTGCTGATGGAAAAGGGAAATGCCTACCGCGCACCCGATGGATCCGTCTATTTCAAGGTCAGCTCCTTTGCCGACTACGGCAGGCTTTCCCGCATCAAGGAACGGGAACTCAAGGTCACCAACACGCTTGCCGACGCCGACCACAAGGACGACTTGAGCGACTTCGCCCTCTGGAAGGCGTACAAGCCCACGGAGGACGGCGATGTCAAGTGGACGGGTCCGTGCGGCGCGGAGCCGGGCCGCCCCGGGTGGCACATCGAGTGCAGCGCCATGAGCAAGAAACACCTGGGTGACACCATCGATCTGCACACCGGCGGAGTGGATCTTCTCTTTCCCCACCACGAGAATGAAATCGCCCAAAGCCAATGCTGCAACGGCACGACCTTCGCACGGCATTGGTACCACAGCGAACATCTGCTCGTGAACGGCACCACCATGAGCAAGAGCAAGGGCAACTTCTTCACGCTCTCGGATCTCACCTCGAAGGGCTATTCGCCGATGGCCATCCGCCTAGCCCTGCTCTCGGGTCACCCGCGCAAGCAACTGAATTTCACCCTCGATTCACTTCACGCAGCCGAGAGTGCGCTCAGGAAACTGCAGTCGCTCGCGGACAGGACGATTGCCGCCGCCGGAAAAACCACGGCGGATTTCTACAACACCGCCGAAATCCTTCGGCACCGCTCCGCCCCGGAGCTGGCATCGCGGGGCCTCTCGAGCCTGCGCGAGGATCTCAACACTCCGGGAGCCCTTGGAGAATTGTTTTCCGAGCGTGCGACATCTGATTCAGGCCGTGACGACTCCCCGATCGGGGAATTCCGGAGCCTTGCGCGAATCATCCATGCGCTTGGCTTGAACCTGCACCCCGCCACCGCAGCGACCGCAGAAGTCCCTGCCTCCATCAAGCAACTGGCCGAACAGCGCTGGGCCGCCAAGGCTGCACGCGATTTCAAGGCTGCGGATGCGCTTCGCGCCGAGATTTCCGCAGCAGGCTGGTCAATGCTGGACCGGAAGGACGGATTCACGCTCGAACCGAAGAAGTAGCCGCACCCATCCTTCCGACTGCTCCCTCACCCTTTATCCTCCCTTCACATGGCAATGTCTCCGCTCGAAGAACTGCGTCACTCCGCATCACACATCCTGGCAACCGCCGTCCTGCGCCTGTTTCCCGATGCCAAGCTCGACATCGGGCCCCCCACCGACTCGGGGTTCTACTACGACATCGATCTTGATCACAAGCTGACGCAGGACGATCTCGGCAGGATCGAAGCCGAGATGAAAAAGATTGCGGACGAGAACCAGCCGTTCATTCGCAAGGAGGTCAGCCGCGCTGAAGCCATCGACATCATCCGCCAGCGCGGACAGGAACGCTACAAGCTTGGCCGTCTGGCGGACATCCCCGAGGGTGAGGCAATCTCGTTCTATCAGAACGGCGAGTTCATCGATCTCTGCGCGGGCACCCACGTCCGCTACACGTCAAAGCTGAAGGCCTTCAAGCTGCTTTCAATCGCAGGCGCCTATCACCGGGGCGACGAAAAGAACGCGCAACTTCAGCGTATCTACGGAACCGCATTCCCGACCAAGGACGAACTCGCCCAGCACCTCGAGCGCATGGAGCAGGCAAAAGCCCGCGACCACCGCAAGCTTGGCAAGGATCTCAAGCTCTTCGTCATCGACGAGGATGTCGGCCAGGGACTGATTCTCTGGACGCCCAACGGTTCGATACTTCGCCAGGAGCTTCAGAACTTCATCGGCGAGGAACTCCGCAAACAAGGCTACAGCCAGGTCTTCACGCCGCACATCGGAAAACTCGAACTCTACAAGACCTCCGGCCACTTTCCCTATTACAAGGATTCCCAGTTCAGTCCGGTCGTTGAAAACGAGTCGCTGGCTTCCATCCTCCGCGAGGGCTGCAGTTGCGCGGAAATGGTCGCCCGCCTCGACGCTGTCTCCGCCAAATTAAGGGAGACCGTCAACGCACGCTCCGGCAGGGAGGTCATCCCCGCGGACCGCGTGCTCGACGCGGACAAGCTGCTCGACGGCTTCATGCTGAAGCCGATGAACTGCCCGCATCACATCAAGATCTTTGCCTCGCAGCCCCACAGCTATCGCGATCTTCCCGTGAGGCTGGCGGAGTTTGGCACGGTCTACCGTTGGGAGCAGAGCGGTGAGCTCAATGGCATGACGCGCGTCCGCGGATTTACCCAGGATGACGCGCATCTCTTCTGCACGGAAGCCCAGGTTGAGCAGGAGGTGCTCGGTTGCCTTTCCCTCGTCAAGGTCGTCCTGACGACGCTCGGCATGAGCGACTACCGCGTCCGTGTAGGCCTGCGCGATCCGGACTCCAACAAGTACACCGGCTCTCCTGAAAACTGGGACAAGGCCGAGGCTGCATGCAGGCAGGCGGCGCAGACCCTGGGAGTACCCTTCACCGAAGAACCTGGCGAGGCCGCCTTCTACGGGCCGAAGATCGATTTTGTCGTCAAGGATGTCATCGGACGCGAATGGCAGCTCGGGACCGTCCAGGTCGACTACAACCTGCCCGTGCGCTTCGGGCTCTCCTATATCGGCGCCGATAATCAGGCCCACACACCGGTGATGATCCACCGCGCGCCCTTCGGATCCATGGAGCGCTTCTGCGGCGTTCTCATCGAGCACTTCGGCGGAGACTTTCCCGTGTGGCTCGCTCCGGAGCAGGTGAGGCTCGTGCCGATCAGCGACAAGGTCCTCGACTATGGGCAGAACCTGCTTGGCCAATTGAAGGCAGCGGGCATTCGAGCCTCGCTTGATGAGCACAGCGACAAGCTCGGCGCAAAGATCCGCCGCGCCGAGCTGGAAAAGGTCCCCTACACGCTCGTCCTGGGCGCAAAGGAAGCCGAATCCCAGTCCGTCAGCGTGCGCTCACGTGCGAAGGGCGACGAGGGAGTGCA
>CAUJJL010000014.1 GCA_963205455.1 Verrucomicrobiota bacterium | reverse complement strand
AGAGGCGGATGCGATTTCCGAGCGCCATACCCTCAAGGGCGGACATCGCGCTTTCGACATCCTCCATGTCGCCCACGCGAAGCTGGTCGGCTCGAAACAATTCCTCAGCTTCGATGCGAACCAGATCGCGCTGGCGAAAGCTGTCGGACTGGCCGTCGGACCTTGAACTTGCCGGGCAAAGCAGGGGACTCCCCTTGTTTCAGGGATTGAATCAATTGCTCGGTGCAGCCGCCGAATTTCGTGATGAACCATTGAGAAGATGGCAGAGCTCACAGACCGAAGTGCGACATCGACATGTTGCCTTCTTGACCGCCAAAACTTCGGAAAGCTCGACTGCGCAGCAATTGGTTGCAATCGGAGGCACACGAATGGATGCCGACGATAGCCATCACTTTTCAGTAGCACTTCCAAATTGGCGGATGACGGTTTCAAGGTAGGAACGCACGCGTTCCGCCGCGGAGCTTTGCGGATGGTCAGTGATGAAGGCCTCTGCCTTCGCCCGAAATGCCGGCCACTGTCTGCCGTCATAAAGCACCTTCAATTCGGCAATAGCCTCCTGTTCGGCGAGCCATGTTGCCAGCCCCGCCCGCTGCGATGGACTCAGCTTGAAACTGTCCGAGGTGGCGGGTTCCAAACGTCGTCGGGCCTCCCCGAATTTTCCTTCACCCACCAGATCCTGCAGCGCGATCTTTGCGATGACCAGCGGATGGCTTTGGAGCCGTTTTACGGCGTTAGCTTTGATATCCTTCGGTGTGTCTTCGTTTTCGGCCAAGTCCGACAATTCATTCACATAGGCATCGTCCATCCCCAGCCGGTGATACAACAGGCCAAGGTAAAACCGCACCTGCGCACCCGACTTCGCGTCCATCTTTCCTTTGCTGAGTTCGTCCAGCATCGCAGGATCAACGGTCGGCGAAACGAAAAACGCCCTCCCCAACAATTGATACCCCATCCCGCTTCCAGGATCGAGTTCAACCGCCCGGCGGATTTCGCTCAGCGCCTCATCCACGTACAGGCGATTGCCCTGGCCTTCGAAGTCCAGACCGCCTGCACTGCTCCGGTTGAGTCTCTCTCCCGCGGAAATGAGATACGCCACCGGATTCTCCGATCCAGCCTTGATCGCCTCGCGATAGAGGCGTACCGCCTCTGAATCATCCCGATTCAACCTCGCACGCCTGGCAAATGCTTCATTGATCCAAGGCGAATCAGGATCCTGCAATCGCATCTGGGTCAGGAGCACATCGGCTTCAGCGGTGCGTCCCGACCTCGCCAGGACTTCGGCACGTGCTGCCGCAACCCGCGCCGGGCTGGCGGGCTTGAGCTTCCACGCCGCCCGCACGACCGCTTCATCGAACCCGACTCGGGTTCCCTTGGCTGCCTTGCGGAGGTGACTTTCAATCGCGTCTCTGAAGCGATCGGGTTTTTCGTTCATGACCGTCTGCACGGCGTTCAACGCAGTCTTTGTCCGAAGCTGTTCAACCAATTGCCTGAAGCGTTGCGGCCCTCGGTCATCCTTGAACAGGATCCAATGCATTAATCCCCAGGCCTGCGCGTGAAAATTGGTGCCGTCCGTCGACCGGTACTCCTTCGAACCCGTATGAATGTCAAAAAAACGATCCCATTGAAGCCAGCCACTCACCCTCAGAGTACCCTCAAAGGCGCGCGTGTCTCGGCCCACCACATACCTGCCCTTCTCGACTTCCACCGTCGACAGCACCTGACCTGCCCCCTGCGTCATCCACAGTGGCATGAAGTATCCCAGCCGTCGAATGGCCCACATGCCCTCGGCTTCAAATGAAGTCTGAAGGGTTCGCTCGCGGTCGCCTTCAATTGAAAAAACGGAGATCGGAGCTCCGTCGACGTCGATCGAAAAACCCAACGTCTCAATTTCCGAACTCTTCTCCTTGGCAAGGTGGCTGTGCAGCTCCTTGTCTGATGCAAACAGCAGGAGAGTCGATTTCGACAGCCGCCGGCTCTCCGTCACAAAAAGATTTTCAAACGCCCGATAAAAGGCCGAGTACGCCAGCGCAAAACGGTCAACGTCACGAGCGTTGGCATCGCTCAGTATGACGAAGCCGTCACCCTCCAATTCGTTCCAAGTATTGCTCCGTTCCGCCAGCAGGGACGAACACCCAACCACTCCCGCCGCCACGCAAAACAAGCGCAGGCGTGAAAGGAGACGGATCAACCGGCTGGCGGGCCGACAAGAATTGGGTAATGACCGGGGTATCGAAATCATCCCGAAAACTTGGCCGACGAAATTGGCCTGCGCAACATTTCAGAAAGAGCCACCGGCTCGCGTTTTGTTCCAAAAACGACTTGCGGCGACAGGAGACGACGCACTGTCTGGCAACCCTCATCCTCCGACAACAATCAGCAAGCTTAGACCAGGTCGTCGAAAATTTGCACTCTCCATGTTCCTGAAATCTCCGAAAGCTCCCCCTCCCGCAAAATGGCGGATCCTTGGCTGCGCGCTGGCGCTGTCCTTCTCCGGCCTCACGGCAGGCTTCGCTGGCGATCCCCATGTGGTCGAACGCACTCCCGGCCTCGTGGCATTCTGGACATTCGGCGAGGAGGCGGGCCATCTGCGCCTGTCGCAGGCAACCACCCAAAAGCATCCGCTGCGCGAAGTGGGTGGTCCCATTCGTCGAGTCGCCGGGGGACCTTTCTCCGGGTTCTCGGCCGACCTGAATGGGAAAACGTATTTTGTCATTCCCTATGCGGAGACAGGCGACCTCAACATCTCGGGACCCAAGGCGCAGGTGAGCATGTTTGCAGTCGTTCGTATCGTGAACCTGGAGCAGAGTCGCGCGATCGCAGGCATGTGGAGCGAGGGCAAGGGCCGCGGCGACGACAGCGGCACGCGTCAGTACGCCTTGCTCATGAACATGCCGTTCTATGGCGGACCAAACAAATTGACTCCGCACATTTCCAGCGAGGGCGGTGTCACCCGCCGCGCTGACGGCTCTCCCCTCCCGTGGAACGGTGACTATGCCGTCAGCGCCCACGTCGTGCCGACCGAGGAATGGTGCACCCTTGGCTTCACCTATGACGGCGTCTACGTGCGCGCCTACATCAACGGCATCCTCGACGCATTGAAGCTCGATCCCGTGAAGCACCGTCGCGAAGATCGCTACTTCACGCAGGAGGGTCCCGGCGGCAGGGATCGCGGCATGAACCCCTACTATCACGGACGCGGCATCTTTGCCTACAATGCGGCGCGCGACGCCGCCACCAAACCGGGTGGTGGAAGCGATTTCACCGTCGGCGCACGCTATGCGGTGAAAGACATCCTGGGAGGCACGACCATCGGGCGATTCGGCGGTCTGGCTGTTTTCAACCGCGCCCTTACGGATGAGGAAATGCTGCGGCTGCATGTTGCCGCAGATCTGGCCACACTGCGCTGACAATTGATCTGACCCGACCACAGTTCGGAGTCGGGGTGCGGCGCTTGGCCAGCTTGGTTTGTCGGACGCACTTTCCCCGTTGCCGCGTCCATACAACTCACATCAAGAGGCGCATCTCCCATCGCCATCGGGTTTTGCGATGGGCATCAGTTCGAGAGCGAGCATCATTCTATCCCGCAGCCAGAAAGGCATGCGCTTTCCTTTCGGCCAAATTGAGCTAACGTTGGCTCGCTACAATGTTCGCGAACCTGATCCAGCTTCTGACGCGCAGCGAGGCTCCGCCAAGCGACTACAACGTCGCCTTCGTGAAAGGCGTCGATGTGAATTCGCGTGAGCCCCGAAGCAGGCTTGTCGAAAAGCGGCTGGTCTGGGGCTGGATCGCCATCGTGGTGAAGTGCATCATCGTCGACTGGGCCATGCGCCATTACCATGTGCCCATCAACCCCGGCTGGGTCATCTACCCGACTCTCGCAATGGGCGCGGTCTGCACGCTGCTCTATTGCTGGCGCCGGGGATAAAGTGACGCGCGCTTTTTGCCCGCCGCGGGTACAACGATAAAGGTTGGCACTGACGCTGCGGCGGTGCCAATTTCATCCGCGGTTCCGCCGTGCGGGCGTATCACCGCGCCGCGCATCAGTCATAAGCCATGCTCTCTACGCTCCAACGTCGCCTTCGCATCATCGGCGCCGCCGCCTGCGGCATCGCCCTGATCGCCCTGCTGCTCTTTGCGTGGGCCTGGTCGAAATTCCGCGCGAGTCTGCCCGCCCTCGACGGCAGCCTCGCGCTCGCGGATCTCTCGGCACCCGTCACGATTGAGCGTGACTCCCTTGGCGTGCCAACCCTGCGCGGCGCCTCGCGCATCGATCTCGCCCGTGCACTCGGCTTCGTCCACGGGCAGGATCGGTTTTTCCAGATGGACCTTTCGAGGCGGAGGGCGGCCGGAGAACTCGCAGAACTTTTCGGTCCCATTGCCCTGCCCCTCGATCGCGGCGCGCGTGTGCATGAACTGCGTCCCCTCTCCGCGCGGATGCTGTCGCAGCTTGCGCCCTCCGAACAGCAGTTGATCGAAGCCTACACCGCGGGCGTAAATGCGGCACTAAAAACCTTCGCCGACCGGCCCTGGGAATACCTGGTCCTCCGCACGCAGCCGCGGCTCTGGGTGCCCGAGGATACCATCCTCTGCATCTATGCCATGGCCCTTGATCTGCAGGACGAAACCGGCGACTACGAGCACACGCTCATGGTGCTGAGAAACCAGCTCGGCAGCGCGGGACTCGCCTTCTTTGCACCCGCGATGGGTCCTCATGATGCCGCCCTCGACGGCACCACCGCTCTCCTGCCCGCGCCTCCTGGCCCGCGCATTCTTGACCTGCGAGGCATGAGAAAGGCTCCGGATCGATCAACGGTTTCTCTGCCTTCGGTTCCACAAGGTCCCGCCTGGTACAGGCACGACGCGGATTTTCAACCGGGTTCGAACAGCTTTGGAATCGCAGGTCCGGCAGGCGGCGGGGCGGCGACGATCGAGAATGACATGCACCTCACGCTGTCGGTGCCCAATGTCTGGTACCGCGCACGACTTCAATGGACTGACTCCGGCCCGGATCCGCGCACGCACGAGGTGACCGGTGTAACCCTTCCAGGAGCCCCCGCGATTGTTGCGGGCAGCAACGGATCCATCGCGTGGGGTTTCACCAACAGCTATGCCGACTGCAGCGATCTCGTGCAGGTCCAGCCAGATGAAGTCACACCGGACATGCTCTACCTCTACGATGGCAAGGTGCTGGACTTCGAATACCGCACCCAAAAAATTCACGTGAAGGGCGAACCCGACGTGGACATGACGACGCAATGGACGCGCTGGGGACCCGTAGTCGGCAAAACTGAGGGCAATCGGCCTCTGGCCTTCAAGTGGCTGCTGCGCGAACCCGGGACGATCAATCTCAGGATCATGGGACTCGAAACCGCAAAAACGGTCGATGAGGCAATCGAGATCGCGCATGTTTCAGGCCTGCCAGCACTCAATCTGATGGTGGCGGACAAGTCCGGCGCACTCGCCTGGACGATTGCCGGCCGACTTCCTCTGAGAAAGGGATTTGACGGACGACTGCCCATATCCTGGGCCTATGCCGACCGCGGCTGGAGTGGCCTCCTGCCACCCGATCAGGTTCCCGTTGTGCGAGCACAACCGGGCAAAGCGCTCTGGTCAGCCAATCAGCGCATGCTCGGCGGCGAGACGTTTGAGAGGCTGGGAGACGGCGGCTACAATGCTGTGGCCCGCGCCTCACGCCTGCGCGACCTCGCACAGGATCTCGCAGGGAAATCCACAGGCAGTCCGGTCGAAGCCTCCGCATGCCTCGCCGTTGCGCTGGATGATCGCGGCGTTTTTCTCGATCGCTGGCAGAAAAAACTGCTGGAGGTGCTCACGCCGGACGCGACGGCAAAACACCCGGGACGCGCCTCTTTTGGAAAACTCGTCGAGAAATGGCAGGGGAGGGCCACAATCGACAGCGTGAGCTACCGCCTCGTGAGAAGCTGGCGCCAGCGTGTCGCCTCGCGCGTCATGGATCCGATCTTCGAGCGCTGCCGCGAACAATGGGAGGCCTTCAATTTTCGCGCCCTGCCCTACGAGGATCCGCTCTGGTCGCTGCTCGAGCATCAGCCTCTGCACTTGCTCGCAGGCGACTATGCCTCCTGGCGGGATCTCCTGCTCGCGGCAGTCGACGATGTGGTCGCCTCCGTCAAGGAATCCGGCGTTCCGCTGGAACAGGCAACCTGGGGTAAACGAAACACCATCACGATCCATCACGCGTTCAGCCGCAGCCTCCCCGGATTTCTTGCAAAGTTCATCGATATGCCGACGCAGGAACTCCCGGGTGACTCGGACATGCCTCGTGTGCAAAGCAGGAGTGAGGGTGCCAGCGAACGGATGGTGGTTTCGCCCGGGCACGAAAAGGACGGCATCTTCCACATGCCCGCCGGCCAGTCCGGACACCCGCTTTCGCCCTATTATCGAGCCGGACACCAGGCCTGGGTGCGCGGCGAGCCCACGCCATTTCTTCCAGGTCCGGCAAGGCACACGCTTACGCTCATACCGTAGCTCCTCGGCAAAATTTCCGGCGCCCCCCATGCTTCACATTCTCAATCACCCCTTGGGTGCGCATATCATGACGCACCTGCGCGATCGCACGACAAAACCCGCAGCCTTCCGAGCCTTGGCAAACCGCATCAGCCTGCTGCTCGCGCTGGAGGCAAACAAGGACCTCGCGATCCGCAACATTCCCATCGAGACCCCGCTGGAGTCCATGGCGAGCCCAGTTCTCGCCCAACCCATGGTCGTGATTCCAATCCTGCGTGCGGGACTCGGGATGGTTCAGTCATTCCTCGAGCTTTTCCCCGATGTGAGCGTGGGCTATATCGGGCTCGAACGTGATCACACCACGGCGAAAGCCCGAAGCTATTACTTCAAGCTTCCAGAGCTGACCGGACGGCGAATTGTCGTTGTCGATCCCATGCTCGCTACGGGTGGAAGTGCCGTGTACGCGCTCAATTCGATCAAGGCGGCAGGCGGGACGGATATTCGCATCGTCTGCATTGTCAGCTCTCCCGAAGGTGTCGAACGGGTCCACTCCGCCCATCCCGAGGTGCCGATCTTCACTGCGGCGCACGACCGCGGGCTCAACGACAAGAAATACATCCTCCCCGGGCTGGGGGACTTCGGAGACCGGTTGTACGGAACTTAATCGGCCTCTTCACGTGAACTTTCGTGACTTGCGACGTTTTGCCGTGATGATGCGACCCCTTTCACCTCCCCGCGGCCTGTGCAGGAGTCGCGCACGGAGCTCACTCCTGCACGCAAGCGCCATCCTCAACCCCTCAATCCTCCTGTGAGTTCCCCGAACCAATCCCGAAAACTAGGTGCCGTCCTGCTTGCAGCCTTCCTGGGCTGGATGTTTGACGGCCTGGAAATGGGCCTTTTCCCGCTGATAGCCCGCCCCGCCCTGCTCGAAATGCACGGGGCAATGGGTGCAGGCGCGGCGGATGCCTATGTCGGGCACTGGATGGGCGTCATCACGGCGGCATTTTTGCTGGGCGCTGCCGCGGGCGGGCTGGTTTTCGGCTGGCTGGGAGACAAGATCGGGCGGGTTCACGCACTTGCCGCGAGCATTCTGACTTACTCCCTCTTCACGGGTTTCACCTACTTCGTGAAAACTCCCGAGCAGCTCACCGCAATCCGCTTCATCGCCGCGCTCGGCATGGGTGGCGAATGGTCCCTTGGAGTTGCATTGGTCATGGAGGTCTGGCCGGAGCGTTTCCGCCCCATGCTCGCGGGCATCATCGGCGCGGCCGCCAACATCGGTTTCGCGCTGATCGCAATCGTCGGTCTTTTTGTTCATGTCACCCAGAACTCCTGGCGGTGGGTGGCAATTGTTGGCGCGGCGCCCGCGCTGCTGACCTTCATCGTACGAATCTTTGTGCCTGAATCCGAGAAATGGGAGCATGCCGCAAAGGCTGCACCGACGCGACCGCTCAAGGAGGTTTTTTCAGGGACCTATCGAGGCACGATGATCCTTGGGATCGCTTTCTCAGGCATTGTCCTGATCGGAACCTGGGGCTCTGTCCAGTGGCTGCCGCTCTGGGCAGATAAACTTACCGGGGGGCAGGATCCCGAGGCCAAGGCCTGGACCGGTCTCCTGAGCGGATTGGGTGCAATCATTGGTTGTATAGGGGGAGGCTGGCTTGGCGGCCAGTTCAAGCGCCGCGCCGTGTACTTCACGCTTTGCCTGGCCTCACTCGTGGTCTGCGCGCTGCTCTTCCGAGGAACCGATGCCTATGGTACAAAATTCCTCACCCTGACATTCCTGGCGGGAATGACGACGGCCGCCTTCTACGGCTGGCTGCCTCTCTATCTGCCGGAGCTGTTTCCCACACGAATCCGGGCGACAGCCCAAGGCGTCGCCTATAACACGGGCAGAATTTTTGCCGCGCTCGGGGCGCTGTACATGGGACAGCTCATGCAAACTTTCGATGGCAGTTATGCCCGCGCGGGCGCGATCATCACGCTGATCTACATCCTGGGCATGATCGTCATCTGGTTCGCCCCGGAAACCAAGGGCAAGCCGCTGCCGGAATAGATCGCAATCAACGATCCGCGGGCTGGCGCATCGCCTCTAGCGCGGCATGCCAGCCAAGGGTGGCGCACTTGATCCTTGCCGGATAGGCATGCACGCCCGCAAATGCGGCCAGGTCGCTGATCTCGTCAGGCGCCTCACCCGTCGTCACGATCCGGTGAAACTGATCGTAGAGCGCCTGGGCCTCCTGCGGTGTCTTTCCCTTCACCTGGGTGGTCATGAGTGACGCGCTCGCCTGCGAAATCGCGCATCCCTGCCCGTCGAAGCTGATCTCAGCCACACGGTCCCCGTCCATGCGCAGGTAGACACTGCATTGATCGCCGCATGTGGGGTTGTCCCCGTGAGCCACGCGGTTGGCAGTCGGCAACACACCGCGGTTTCTCGGACGGCGATTATGGTCCAGGATGACGTGTTGATAAAGATCGGTAAGATCGCTCATGGAAGGATTTGCCCGCTTGGAGGCGGGCTATCTCCCACCCATGCGGAATTTGAGGAAATATTCAAATCCCTCCTTGGGTGCACGGAAGGTGTTTCAACCGCACTTCAAATTTCGGGCTAATTGCTTGCGCCCGGACCAGATCGATCCTCACGCACCGGCGCCTCCCCGTTCCGCCCCTTGATGATCCGTTGCAGGAGTTGAGTCATAGCCTCCTCCCGCGACATCCCACGTTCCTTCGCCCACTGATCGCAGCGCCTCTGGATCTGCGCCGCCATGGTTTTCGCCTGAGTCTCACTCGCTCCGAGCCGGATGAGAAGTCCCGTGATCTGTTCGAATTCACTCATGTCTGCAGAACTCGAAGCGTTTCGGAAGCAGCGGGTTCAAGCGAAAAGCCGCGTGCCGGTTCAAAGCCCAAAAGCATGACAAGTGCAAATCCCACATAGCCGCCCGTGGGAAGAGATGCCGTTGACCGAAGCTCCCCCACCCTTTTGTCCCCCTGATACAGGGGCCGCGGGCCACGTGGCGGCCTGACCCCGTCTCCCACGACACGCATCAATTTCCGGCGGATCTGCCCCATCGCCTTGAGCCGCGCCATGGTCTCTTGACCGAGATAACAGCCTTTGACATAGGAAATCGCCGAATCCTCAAGCCCCCCTTCATTCGGCAATTCTCCGGGCCCAATGTCATCCGGTACTGACGGCAGTCCAGAAAGGATTCTCTCCCGCTCTACACACTCCGCGTCGATCGTGGGGCCCGCCGCCCAGTCAAGCAAGTGAGGTAACTTCTCGCCTATCCATTCCAAATGAGCGTTCGCCCCACGGCGCCCTTTGAACAGAAAGCCACCCTGCCATGGATGAAATTTCTCTGAATGTTCAGAAAAGCCCGATGCTTCAAGAACTCGGTCAATCGCCGTTTCGCCCCAGGCCGTCATTCCCTCACACTGAAGCGACAGGTCCTGCACAACAACATCGTCAGCAACGATGTAGCTCTCCATGCGCTCCACAAAAAAGGAGCTCGGACAGCGGTAGCTTAGGATGAAAAACTCATGATCTGAGGCCTTGAAAAATAGACTGTCCGCCAAAACCCGCCCTTTCTGGGAAAGCCAAAGGCCATAAGCAACTCCTTGGGCCTTCAGTATCCTTAGATCTTGGGTCACTTGACTTTGCAAAAAATCCAGAGCATCCTCCCCGGTGACGCGTACCCAAGCCGCAGGCCGAAATGCAGAGAGCCCAACAACTTTTTCTGAAATATTCACGTGTTTAATTCGTTTATGGAGAGTATCTTAGTTTTTATCACATTAAAATTACCAAAGTTCTGGTTGACATAACCTAGCCCGGGTGTATCACTTGGACCATCAGATTTTTCGATTCTCCCGCATAGCGGGAGTTTTGGGGTAACTAAGAAAGCAAATGGCCGGTCGCTTAGGGGTAGGCGACCGGCCAACTTTTTTTCCGGCATGCTTCCAGCCGTCCGACACGTGTTCTCCACCGAGGGAAGATGGCGGCTTGCGTAGATCAGCCTGATTTTGCCAGTTTGGCAGGTCATGCATGCAACGTCCGACATCAATGTCGTCGAGAACCGTGCCCTGCCCTCACCAGCAGAGCTGCTGGCGGAAATTCCGCGGTCTGAGCGGCAATCCAGCTTTGTCACCGAGGCTCGCGCCAATATCCGGCGGCTGATCTTTACGGATGACAAGCGGTTCCTCCTGATCGTCGGCCCCTGCTCGATTCACGATGTGAACGCCGGGCGGGAATACGGCAGGCGGCTGGCCTCGCTCTCCCGTGAAGTGGCCGACCGGATCCTAGTTGTCATGCGGGTCTATTTTGAAAAGCCGCGCACCACAGTGGGTTGGAAGGGGTTGGTCATGGATCCCCACCTGGACGGCAGCAATGACATCGCCCACGGACTCCGCACCGGACGTGCCTTTCTGCGTGATATCCTGGACCTAGGCCTGCCCACCGCGACCGAGCTTCTTGATCCCATTACCCCCCAATACGTCGCCGATCTGGTCTGCTGGGGCGCCATCGGAGCGCGTACGACCGAATCCCAAACCCACCGCCAAATGGCTTCGGGACTCTCGATGCCCCTGGGTTTCAAGAATGGCACCGATGGTGGCATTCAAACCGCCATCAACGCGATCAAGGCCGCCGCATGCCCGCAGACTTTTCTCGGCATCAATATGAACGGCGCGGCATCGGCCGTTGTCACACGCGGCAACCCCAACTGCCATGTCGTCCTGCGCGGCGGCGCCCACGGACCCAATTACTCGGGCCAACACATCAGCCAGACTGAAACCGCGCTGGCCAAGGCGGGACTTCCAAATTCGCTGCTCGTGGACTGCTCCCACGACAACTCGCTCAAGAAGCCGGAACGGCAGCCTGACGTGATGCGTGCCCTGCTCTCTCAGATCGCCTCGGGCAACACCTCGATCATGGGCGCGATGCTCGAGAGCAATCTCTGCGCCGGGAATCAGCCCTTCCCCCAACCCAAGGAAAAGCTCCACTACGGAGTCAGCATCACCGACGGTTGCATCGACTGGGCAACGACCGACGCATTGATCCGGGAAATCCACGCCGCACTGGCCCCACGCTTTGGAAACTAGACGGTCCTTCCCCTGATTGTCCGGTGCCGGGGTTCGTTTCCCTGCGAAACTCAGAAGTCTCAGGCCGGGATTGCCTCCCGCACGTCCTTGTTCCTACACTCATTCCTCTCTCAACCATGAAAGCTCCCCTACGTGTTGCTGTCACCGGCGCTGCCGGTCAGATCGGATATTCCCTCCTCTTCCGCATCGCCTCAGGCGCGATGTTCGGACCCGAACAGCCGGTGATCCTCCAGCTGATCGAGGCACCGATCGAAAATGCGATGAAAGCCCTTGAGGGCGTCGCCATGGAGCTCGATGACTGCGCCTTCCCGCTGCTCAAGGGCATCATCATGACGGACGATGCGAAAGTGGGATTCAACAATGCCAACTGGAGCCTGCTCGTGGGAGCCAAACCCCGCGGCCCTGGCATGGAGCGCGCCGACCTGCTCAAGGATAACGGAAAGATCTTCATCGCCCAGGGTCGCATCATTGACGAGGTCGCCGCGGCCGACGCGCGCGTCGCCGTCGTGGGCAATCCGGCAAACACCAACTGCATGATCGCCGCGAGCCAGGCCAGGCGCCTGACAGCAGACCGGTTTACGGCAATGGTGCGCCTCGACCAAAATCGCGCCCAGACCCAGCTCGCCAAGAAGGCCGGCGTCGATCTCACGTCCGTCCGCGATATCTTCATCTACGGCAATCACAGCCCGACGATGTTTCCGGCGTTTGCCCATGCGACGATCAACGGAAAACCGGCAACCTCGGTGATCAACGACTCCGCCTGGCTTCAGGGTCCGTTCTGCGAAACCGTCGGCAAGCGCGGCGCGGCCATCATCGCCGCACGCGGGGCATCCTCCGCCGCATCCGCTGCAAACGCCCTCGTCGACCATGTCCGCAGCCTCGTCACCCCAGGCGCCATCCATTCTGTCGCCGTGAAGTCCAACGGCGCCTATGGATTCGACCCGAATGTCTGGGCCGGCATGCCCGTGCGCACGACGACCCCAGGCAGCTACGAGGTCATCCCGGGCTATTCAATGGACGACTTTGCCAAATCCAAGATCGCCGCCACCAACAAGGAACTGATGGACGAACGCGCGATGGTCGTCGACATGCTCGGCTGAGGCGGCCACACGCACCACGAAAGGCCAGCCGCGACACTAGAGTTGTAGGGTGTCAACGGGTTGAGTCCGCCTATGCCCGCCGAGATCCAAAGTGGGAATTTCCCACTCGACTTGATGTGGGCAATGGGCCAGGTTCCAGGCATGGAACGTGTCATCAAGGACCCCGACTTCCAGCTCGTCACCGAGATCCAGAAACCGGACGCCAAAAGACGGCTGTCACTGGGCCAGGCCATCGATCAGCCGGGCGTGGCCTACAACATTTACCGCAACCGTCTGGGGCAGATTGTCCTCGATCCCGTCAAGGCCGTGCCGGCCTATGAAGCGTGGATCTTCGAGAACAAGGAGGCCTTCGAATCCGTCAAACGCGGCCTGAGCGACTCCGCCGCGGGCCGGACCCGGACATTGGGGTCATTCTCGGCACACGCGGGTGACGCCTGAATCTCATGCAGCGTCAGTTGCTATTCACCGAAGAAGCAGCCGGGCAATTGCAGAGATTGAAATCCAACCCCGCAAAAAAGGGGTTGTGCAGGCAGGTTCTCAAGACCTTGGGGCTGCTGGAATTGAACACCAAACATCCAGGTCTGCACACCCATGAATACCAATCGTTGATCGGAGCGAACGGAGAGCGAATCTGGGAGGCCTTCGTGCAGAACCAGACTCCCGGTGCCTATCGGGTGTTTTTCCACTACGACCCGGATACGGCCGTTGGAAAGAAGCGTTTGCCGGTCCTCACCATCGTCGCAATCGTAGCGCATCCTTAGGGCTTCGCGACTCGCGCGCATTCATGCGACTCGCCCGCTTCAACATGCCAACTCTGGAACCACGGTCCTTGCCAGGTCCCTCACCTCATCACCTGAAATGGTTTCGCGTTCCATCAGCGCCTGGGCAATCGCATCGAGTGAGTCGCGATGATCAAGGAGCTGCTGTGTCGTGTGCCGGTACTGTTCCGCAAGCAGCGACTTCATGCATTGCTCCGCTTCGTAGATGGTCTGCGTGCTGGTCAGCGACTCCGCGCCCTCCGGTCTGCCAAGCGCAATAAATCCGAGCGGCGACATGCCCCATTCAAACACCATCTGACGCGCGAGCGAGGTCGCCTGCTGGATGTCAGCCGATGCTCCGCTCGTGATGCTTCCAAGCGCGATTTCCTCGGCCACACGCCCAGCCATGAGACACCGGATCCTGGCCACGATCTGGTTCCGGGAGAAGTTTACCAGGTCCCGCTCGGGCGAAAAATGCGTGCTCCCGAGCGAGCCGCCCCGCGGGATGATGGTCACCTTGTGCAGCGTGACACTGCGATCATCCGACATCACCTGCATGAGTGCGTGCCCGGCTTCGTGGTAGGCGATGATTCGCCGATCCTCCTCCGACATGACACGCGCATTTTCTCGCCCCCAGGAAATCTTGTCGCGCGCCTCCTCAAGGTCCTCGCGCAGCACCGTCGTCCGATTGTGTCGCGCCGCATGCAGCGCCCCTTCATTGATCAGGTTGGCAAGATCGGCTCCGGAAAATCCGGAGGTGGCCTTGGCGAATTGGGCAAGATCAACACTGGCATCGAGTCTGACCGAGGCCGCATGCACCTTCAGAATCTCCTCGCGTCCGCGCAGGTCGGGAAGGCCAACATAGACCTGGCGGTCGAAACGACCCGGACGCTGCAGCGCCTTGTCGATGATGTCCGCGCGATTGGTCGCGGCAAAAACAACCACCGCATCGCCGGATGAAAATCCGTCCATCTCCACGAGCAGCGCATTCAACGTCTGCTCATGCTCCTGATTCCCGGTGGCGCTGCTTCCACGCTGACGCCCCACCGCATCGATCTCGTCGATGAAAATGATGCTGGGCGCATTCCTGCGCGCTTCCCGAAAAAGCGAGCGCACGCGCGAGGCTCCTACGCCCACATAAAGTTCAACAAAATCGGAGCCCGACAGGCTGTAGAATTTCGCGTTGGATTCACCGGCCACCGCTTTCGCCAGCATCGTCTTGCCCGTTCCCGGCGGGCCGACCAGCAGGACTCCCTTCGGCATCCGTCCGCCGGCAGCGCGGAATCTTTCAGGCGCCTTGAGGAATTCCACGATTTCCGAAACCTCCTCCTTCGCCTCGTTGCACCCCGCAACGGATGCGAAACGCACAGCGGAATTCACCGGCTGAAATGTCCGCGCGGAAAAGGCGTGATTTCGCCCCGCGACCTTCATCAGCACAAACGCCACCGCAACAAACAGGAGCGTGATGCCGAGCACCTGCGTCACGGTGTCGACGATCGGAAGCGCGAGGTCGCCAAAAGTCCTTTTGCCGGACTGCCCGCGCAGCCAGGCAAGATCCCCTTCCAGAAACCTCCGTTCCCGCAAAAGAGTGATGTCCGCATCCGTCAGGCGACCTGTGCTGCGCAGAACCTCGGGCCGACGCCTCCCATCGACTTCAATCATCGGCGCTTCAATTGACTCGGCACGAACTTCCGCGAGTCCCTGAGATCCCGAAAAGTATCCAATCTTTCCGGCCATCAGATCGCCGTCCCGCGCCTTCGCCAGGAATTCCGTCATGGAAATCTGCCTGAGACCCTTGCTCAGCTCCGCCGGATCGGGGCGCTGGTAGGCGAGGTAGAAGTCGAGGCACGCAAAGGCGACAAACAATCCGACGCCAACGGAAAGCCACGCGATAACGTTCTTGTTCACTGCCCTTCTACTCGGCGCACTCAGCGCGCAGATTTAACCGAGTTTTCCCTGCCTCGCTGCGCGCGGGCGCGCAAGAACGATCGCGAACCATTGACGGTCCGCGATCCGGCGAACGCATACTGTCGCCGCTCAGGCTTTTTCGTTCAACAACGCCGGTTTCTCGTCGGGTGCAATCGCGACTTCGTTGATCAACTTGAGGGCAGCATGGCCATCCAGTGAGATCATGTCCTGGACCTTCCTTGCCACCTCCACGTCGTACAATGATGCGATGTCCACCGGAAGAAGCGGCACCGTGCTGACTGACGTTACTGAGTTCACGCTTATCCCATCGACGTGGATTGATGTAAGTTTAGATTCTCCAGCATCCTATGACGCGCTTGCAATTGATATGATTGGTCTTCCCTAAGCATCCTGGGGGATTCCCTGTCGCGTCTGGGGACTATCCCACGGAGCTCTCCGGGAATCCGGAAATTCTTTCCGGGATACTCATAAATTTTGCCGGAACCATGCCGATCAGACATCCGTGCCCGCCATGGTCCTCCCGGACCCTCGCCCGCCCGCCAACTTTTCATGGAAACCGCGTCACCTTCCATCGACCTCCTCTGGGAACTGAGTGAAATCGAACGCAAGCTGGCAGCCGCTCCTGATGCCAAAGGGTATCTCAAGCTCGCGGCCGGATATGCCGACGCCGGCTGGCTCAAGGAAGCCAAGCGAGCGGTCCAGCAGGCCACTGCCCTCTCCAACGGCCTGCCCGTGGTGGCCGAAGCCAAGGTGCCCGGTTGCACAGGCCCCTGCACACCGCAGGTCCTGCTTGAGGTCGTACGGTCGCTCCACCTCGGCGCGAAATCGGGCGACCTTCGCCTGGAGGTTCCGGGAGGCGTCACCGTAACCCTTTTCCTTCTCAAGGGCCATCTGATCGATGCCCAATCCTCCGACACGCCTCGCGGCGAGGCCGCCTGGCAACGGGCCACGTCGCTGTCGGCATCGTCCTACCACTTCAAGCCCGGTCACCCTGGCACAAACATGCGGTCCCTCCAGGGAAGCACCCGCGAGCTCATCGATGCGTTTGCCAAACGCATCGCCGCCTGATCCGACATGCGCATCCTGATCCTCGAAGACGAACGCGCCACCGCCCAACTGCTGGGCATGCTGCTCACCACCTCGGGCCATACCGTCGTCCATGCGCTCGACGGCAATGACGGGTTGAAGCAGCTCCGGGCGATGCCCTGCGATCTCGTCATCTCCGACGTCCAGATGGTGCCGATGGATGGCTTCCAGTTTCTCTCAATCGTTCGCGACGAATTTCCCCGCCTTCTGGTCGTCCTCGCCTCCGCCTGCAGTGACCTGCACGCACGCATCGAAAGCCAGCCGCACAAGCCGTTCGATGTCGTTCACAAGCCCTTTCGCATTGAGGAAATCCGGCGCGTGCTCAACCGCGCTACGGACGCTCTCTCAGTGCAGGCAGGAATCGCACAGGCATCGGCAGGACTCACGGGCGGCGCAGCAGCCGACACTTCCGCGACCATCACCCAATCGCTCCAGCGTTACTTTCCAGGCGTGGCGTTCGCAACCACGCGCACCCAACTCTCCCGCATGATGCGGCAGGCGGGAAACTCGCTGGTGGTCGCAGAACCCGGACTCATCTGCCCAGCGATCCTGGAAGTCTGGCGCGAGGTTTCTCCAAATCCGCAGGCGCCCTGGCAGGTGATCGATGCAGCCGCAAGGGACACGGACATCCGTGCCGCGCTCCTCGGAGAGGGAGACATACCAGGTCCTACCACGCTTTCCGCTAGGGGTGGTACGTTGGTGGTGCTCAATCTGGATGCGCTAGCCGCCGCAGACCAGGCGCGTCTCACCACACATCTTCAAGGCACACCGGCAACCCGCATGATCGCAACTGTCCGCCGCGATCCCGACCTGTTGCTTGAAGAAGGCCTGATCGACGAATCACTCTACTTCCGCTTCTCCACGTCAGCCATTTCCATCGCCTCGCTGGCTGATCAGGTCGAACACATCGACTCGATATTCTGCGAAGCGCTTCGCGCCACACCCGATTTCCCTTTTGCCTCGATGGACATCCAGATCGAGGTGGCAGCCTCAACCGCCCTTCGTGGTTACCGATGGCCTGAGAATCTGACGGAACTCAGAACGGTTGCCGCATGGACCGCCACACGTATGCGCGCCCCTCGCGTCGTGCTCTCGCATCTTCCTGAGCGCTTCCAGGGAATCCGCCTTGAATCGCTTGCCGATGCGCTGGCACGCGCGCAACACGAACATCTCCAACGCGCCGTGCGCATCGCCTCGAACACAGCCGACGCCGCACAAGCCCTGGGCATCAGCCAGGAAGACCTCACCCGCGCATTGGTGGTCAATGGACCGGATCTTTTCTCACTGGGAAGCGAAAGTTCTGCCGCTTCGAATGATTCAGGCGTTCCCACCGCAGCCGCCCGAGCGCGAAGGGGTTTCCTGATTGTGTCGGCCGATGAGCGGCTGCGGTTGTCGCTCGAGGCACATTTCGCAGGCATTTCAATTGACACACGCAGCGCCACCGATGGCCTGCAAGCGATCGCCCAGCTTGTGCTCGCACCCGTCCGGCCCAGGTTCGCCCTCATCTCGGGAGCAACCCCGCCCTTTGAGCTCGCCGAGCTCATTGAACACCTGAGGCGCATCGAGCCGTCGCTCTGCATAGCCACCATGGGTGCGGACACGGAAATCGCTGGCGTTGTCAGTTTCCCGACGCTGGAAAGCATGGACAAGTTCGCTGGCTTTGTGTCGCACCTCTTAAGCGTAAAGGCCCCGGCCACGGCGATCGCCCCCTCCCCCACAGCCACGGTAGCGGTCGCCTGAGAACATTCTTGCGCGCTCGAAAAACCGTGCCTCCCTCGAGGGCATGGGCGACGATAGAGATTCAACAGGCAAGTCCGGAAACGGTGTCGTTTCGCCGCACAGTCTGACGCTTTCGCAGGCGGTCATCGGACGAACACTGGCGGCACCCTGGAAAAGGCTGGTGGCCATCCTGCTCGACATGGCCATCGTTGCCCTACTTTCACTCCTCTCGGGACCCTGGCTCGGTCTCGCCACCGGCGCCATGTTGCTCGTCCTGCTCGGAAACGAACGCAACGCACCCATCGCAAAGAAAGCAGTTCGCTGGATCTGTCGGGCCCTCGGTGCGGTCGTCATTGCCCTCTCGGTCCTCGCACTCGGTCACCTGCCTTTCCTGAAAGAACGGGGTCTTCAGCTCGAATCGCTCACGGGCCAGCATGCGAATGCAGCCGGAGGGGAAGTCATCCTCGTGCCGCCTCATGCAACCGCGGATGAATTGCGCAGCACCGCTGAGAGGCTCCAGCGACAGGTGGAAGCTCTAAGGAAGGAGAACGAAATCCAACGCGCCTCCGCAGGATCGTGGCTTGGGCAGACGCGCACGCTTGCAAGTGCGCTTGGTGTGACCTTCGGGTGGTCGGGCGTTTATTTCACCTTGCTTGCCGGAAGTCTGAGGGGTCGCACGCCCGGCAAACTGCTCTTCGGCATCCAGGCGCTGAAGACCGATGGCACCGCATTCACCTATTTTGACGCCTTTGTCCGGCACGGCGGCTACGTCGCCGGTGTCGCCATGGGACTGACCGGATTTCTGAAGCTACTTTGGGATCCCAATCGTCAGGCCGTCGAGGATCGCATCGCAGGCACGGTCGTCGTTTATGCCGCCAGTTCCGTGCCCAACTGATCCTTCTTCACACCGGTTCTGTTTTCACGACTTCCCTCTCATGCGCCCGCCAACCCGCCTCTCCCGCCGACGTTTCCTCCACTTGTCAGCGGGTGCAGCCTCCTTGTCATGCGCCAGCTCCCGGGCACAAACCCTCCTCCAGTCGCTGGCAGGTCCGGCGTTGGGCCAGGGCGAGTTCCGCTATCGGCAGGTGAAGGGCTGGGGTGAGTTGGACGGGCGCACACCTGTCAACAATTGTCACGGTCTCGCTCGTGACAGGCAGGGCCACGTGATCCTGCTCACCGACGATGTCACCAACAACGTGATCATCTACGACAAGGCAGGAAAGCTCGTGCACAAGTGGGGCACCTCATTTCCCGGCGCACACGGCCTGTCGTTGGTCAATGAGAACAACCATGAGGTCTTGTTCATCACCGACCTGAAAACGAACCGCGTCACACGTACGACGCTTGATGGCAAGGTCCTCGATGAATGGCTCTGGCCATCGTCAACTGGGAAGTACACCACGGCATCCGAGTACAAGCCTTCGTGGACCCTTCATCGGGAGAACGGCGAGTTCTTCGTCCTCGATGGATACGGGCGCGACTACATCCTGCACTATGGCGCCGACGGTCGCCAGCGACGCATCTTCGGCGGACCCGAGGGCGGCATTGTTCATTGGGGTCCGCACGGTGGCATGATCGACCGCATGGGCGATGGCACGGATTCATTGCTCATAGCCATGAGTGACCAACGCCACCTTCTCCGGCTCGACCTCGACGGACGCCGACTCGGCCAGATTGATCTTCCCGGCGGAAATCCGCGCCAGATCCGAAAACGCGGCTCCCACTACTTCGTGGCCCATCTGGCGGACAATTGGCCTGCCGACCGCAACAGCCGCGGCTTTGTTTCGATCTTGAATGAGAACTTCCAGGTCGTCTCCAATGTAGGCGGAACCCCTCCGCACTACAGCGACGGAGGTCACCTCCTGCCCATGGCGCATGACGGTGAGATCTTCCAACACCCTCACGACCTGCTTGTGGACGAAGAGGAAAGCCTCTACGTCGCCCAATTCGCTTCAGGCAAAACCTATCCCCTGAAATTTGAACGCGTTTAGGAGGCGTCCACGCAGGGCTCATTCCACGCTGATCTCCCCCGACCTGCCTCCTCCCTTCTCCCGCCCCAAGACACTCGCTCCATGGAGCACTCTTCGTTTTCATGCACCTCAAAAAAATCATTCCGCTGACTCTCACCTGCATCATGGGCATCACCACAACACTGGACGCGAAGGAAATTCACGCGTTCATCGGCACCTACACGCCCGGCGCCAGCAAGGGGATCTATTCCGTCACCCTTGACCTGGACACCGGCAGACTCGGTCCGGTTTCCCTCGCCGCCGAAGCGACTGATCCCTCATTTCTCGCCTTGTCTCCGAATCTCAAGTCGCTCTACGCGATCAATGAATCAGGGGGACGCCTCCGCGCCTTCGCAATCGAACAAGGCCATGTGCTTCGCCCGCTGAACGACCTGCCAACCGATGCAGGTTACCCGGCAGACCTCGGCGTTGATCCCAGCGGAAGAATGGCAATCGGCGCAATCTACGGCGGCGGCGCAGTCGTCGGCTTCCCGCTTCTAAAGGATGGCTCGCTCGGCAGCCGCTCCACGCTCGTGAGGCACAGTGGAAAATCGGTGAACGCTTCCCGCCAGGAGGCGCCGCACGCCCATGGCGTCACGTTCTCGCCTGATGGCAGGTTCGTTGTCATCCCCGATCTCGGCATCGATCAGGTCAAAGTCTATGAAATCGATGCATCGAAACCGGAGATCAGGCCTGCTCCCAAGGACCATCTCGCGATTGCCCCAGGCAGTGGACCGCGGCATGCCGTGTTCTCCAAGGATGGAAAATACCTTTATGTGATCAATGAGCTCTTCAGCACCATCACCGTCGCCTCCTTTGACGCCAAAACCGGCGTCCTGACCACACGGCAGACCGTGAGCACACTGCCATCCGGATATGGGGGACAAAGCACAACCGCTGAAATCGCCATCCATCCCAATGGACGTTTTGTCTACGGTTCCAACCGGGGACACGACAGCATCGCGCAGTTCAGCCGCGACAAAAAGTCCGGGAGGCTCACCCTTCTCGGCATCACTTCTACCGGAGGCAAGACACCGCGCAATTTTGCCATCACGCCGGACGGCAGATGGCTCGTGGCCGCCAATCAGGACAGTGACACGCTCGTCGTGTTCAAGATCGACGGCAAGACCGGCGGGCTGGCCGCTGTCGGCAGCCCAGTCAGCGTGCCCCGCCCTGTCTGCGTGCGTTTCGTCTCCTATCCCTGAGCGATGCAGGTACGCGGAGAAATCGCCTCTTCACGTATTCGCGGGCATCTCACTGCTTGAGCAGTTTCGCCAACGGTTTCTGGATGGCATCGGCCCAGATCTTGTAACCCGCTGCATTCGGATGAAGGAGGTCGGGCATGATGTCCTTCGAAAGCGTGCCGTCCGGCTGGAGAAATCGCTTGTTGATGTTGAGGAACACAACGTGATTTCCATCCTTCAGCTTCGCGATCATCTTGTTGATCGCATTGACCTGGGCGCGAGCGGGCGAGTCCTTCTCACCCCGCGGGAAAATCGCCAACAGCAATATCTTCGCGGACGGAAGTTTGGTACGTAGGTGCTCGACGATGGCGCGCACTCCTTCGGCCGTTTCAGCCTCAGTATTCCGGCGCGTGGTCTTGTCCGGCTCGAATCCCGTGTTGTTCGTGCCGATCATCAAGACCACAACCTTCGGGGAAATTCCATCCAGTTCACCGTTCTCGATGCGCCACAGCACGTGCTGGGTCCGGTCGCCGCCGATGCCGAAGTTTACAGCCTTGAGCGGCGCAAACCGCTCCTCCCAGATCGCCAGCCCGCCCTTTCTCCAGCCATCGGTGATTGAATCGCCCAGGAAAAGGACGTCGACGTTGCCGGCCTTGGCCAATTCGACAAAACCCTTGTGACGGGCCACCCACTTTTCATCACGCGGCACCGGCACCGTTGCGGTATTGGCGTGGAGCGAAACGGCAAATACTGCCGTGAGGAGTAACGAGATCAAACCACGGACAAGGCGGAGGGAGTTCATCAATAACGGTCTTAGCAGAGCCCCCGCTTCGGCACCAGAGTCATTTTTCCCTGCCCTCGTTCAGTTGACGCTTCGCCAAGTCTCGCGCTGACTGGACAGTTCATCTTCATGGCCGACTTCCTGGACACACCCGCCAATACCAAACTTGAACGCGCCTTCCTCGTTGGTGTGCAGACCTGTGACATGGCGGACGGGGAGGCCGCAGAATTGCTCGGAGAACTGCGCGAATTGGTGGAGAATCTCAAACTCACGGTCTGCCAGTCCATGCTGGTCAATCTACGCACGCCCACACCCTCGCTGCTTCTCGGAAGCGGAAAGGCGGCGGAAATCGTGGAACTCGCCAAGGCGCAGGAAGCGGACGTGATAGTTTTCGACGAGGCCCTGTCGCCCGCGCAACAGCGCAATTGGGAAAAACTCTCGGGACTTGCCGTGATCGATCGCCAGGAGGTGATTCTCGAAGTCTTCGCCGATCGCGCACAAACCCGCGAGGCCGTGCTGCAGGTCGCGCTGGCACGAATGGAGTATTCCCTCCCACGCCTGACGCGCGCATGGACCCATCTTTCGCGTCAGCGCGGCAAAGGTGCGTTGGGCGGCGAAGGTGAAACCCAGCTCGAACAGGACCGCCGCATCGTTCGCGATCGCATCGTCCATCTCAAGGGAGAGCTGGCCGAAGTCCGCAAACAGCGCAGCACCCAGCGCCGTCGTCGGCAGCGCGTGCCGGTGCCCACGGCCGCAATTGTCGGCTACACCAACGCAGGCAAATCCTCACTGCTCAACGCACTCACCGGTGCAAGCGTGCTCGCCGAGGATAAACTTTTCGCCACGCTCGATCCCACCACGCGTCAGTTGCAGTTACAGGGAAACCAGAAACTGCTCGTCACGGATACGGTCGGCTTCATCCGCAACCTGCCACACGGCTTGGTCGAGGCGTTCAAGGCCACCCTTGAGGAGGTTGTCGTCGCAGACTTTCTCATTCACGTCCTCGATGTCACGAGTCCCAACGTGGATCATCACCACGCGACGACCCTCGCAGTCCTCCAGGAACTGGGCGCGGCCGACAAGCCAATCATCACGGTTTTCAACAAGGTTGACCTGGCCGATGACGTCGCTCTACGCCGCGCGCATCACCTCGTTCCGGATGCACTCCCGCTTTCCGCGCGAACCGGTGCGGGACTGTCCGCCCTTGTCGAGCGCTGCCTCGAGCAGATCGCGGACTCGCTGCGCATGACCACCCTGCTCATTCCTCACGACCGTTATGAGATCGTGGCCCGCCTGCATCAGGTCGGCCACGTCCAGCACGAGGAACAACGCGACGACGGCGTCTTCATCCAAGGCCGCTTCCCTCCATCGCAGTCAGCCGTCTTCGCCCCGTTTGTCGTAGAGGAATAAGGTCGCTGCGCCACGCCCCAGCGCCTCAACCTTCCCAAACACTCCCCCTGGAGGGTCACGCTTCGTCGTGACCATCTGATGATCGAACTTTCATCCACGGAATGCACAGAATGCACGGAGTGGGGAACGAAAGCGGAAGGTAGGAGGTTGAATGTTGAAGGCAGAGTTCAGAGATCGGAGGCCAGGACTGGAGAGGCACGCTTCGTTGTGCCCGGATTGACATCGGAGCGGGAGCATCTTGCTCCCGATGGTCGTTCGACGGGATCTGGAGGGTCCCGCTACTTTCCAAACAGGTCACGACGATGCGTGAGCCTCCAGGTTGCGGGAGATGTCATTCAGAAAAGGGAATCCATCCAGTCGTCCGTCCGGTAAATGCGGCGGCTCTCAATCCAGTTAATCCGCTGATTTCGATACTTGAATCGCGGCGCCTCAATCTGCACGCATTGGGGTACAGGTTTCCATGTCTCGAATCCTCGTCACTCCGCGATCTGTCACTGCACACGGGCATGTCTCCCTCGACCGGCTCAAAGCATGCGGGCATGAGATCTTACTTGGACCGAAGGGACGTCAGCCCTCGGAGGACGAGTTGCTCGAGCTTCTGCCTGGCTGCGCGGGGTATCTTGCAGGGGTCGAACCGGTCAGTGCGCGGGTTCTGGCGGCAGCGGCTCCTTGGCTCCGCGTGATCAGTCGCAATGGCACGGGGGTCGATTCAATCGACCTGGCCGCCGCCCGTGCGCTTGGAATTGAAGTCCTGACGGCTTCGGGTGCCAATGCGCGTGGCGTTGCCGAGCTGACCATCGGGCTGCTGTTCGCGCTCGCGCGGGGGATTGTTGCTGGAAACACCAGCGTGAAACGCGGCGGATGGGATCGATCGCCGGGCTTCGAGGTTGCCGGTCGCACCCTGGGCGTGCTCGGTTATGGCAATGTAGGCCGCCAGGTGTCCACGTTGGCCCTGGGCCTGGGCATGCGCGTCATCGTTCATGATCCCGTGCTTCCACCCGCATTCGCCGGATCTGCACCCGGCCCCAGCGGTACGGAACGCGCGGTCACTTTCGCACCGATCGAGGAAATCCTCCGGCAGGCTGACGTGCTGACTCTCCACTGCCCTCCCCTGCCCGGCGGCAGACCCTTGGTGAACAGCACCGCGCTCGCCTCGATGCGACGCGGAAGTTACATTATCAATACGGCGCGCTTCGACCTGATCGACACTGCCGCCGTCCTCGATGCGCTGGAGAGCGGACAGATTGCGGGTCTCGCGCTCGATGTCTTTTCACAGGAGCCGCCGACAAAGTCGGCTTTGCTCGACCACTGCAAGGTGATCGGCACGCCCCACCTTGGCGGATTCACCACCGAAAGCATCGACCGCGCGATGGACGTTGCCGTGGGGAACCTGATCACCGCACTCGGCCCGCCTGCCTGAAGCCACTTCGGTTGGAGGCTGTGGTCAGGCTGCTGTTCGTGCTTTCGGACGTTTACCCTGACACGCTGGTGTTGAGTGCGGTGCCTGCTTCAGCCATGCACGGGATTCCACACTTTCGCGAAGCCGAATCCTTCAAAGTCCGACCTTGACGAAATCGAACACGCCGCGTCGCAAATCCCGATCGAAGGAAACCGCTACGCCCCATAGCAGCAGGCGATGGTCGCCAAGCGGCAACCCGCGCTTGAGTGAGGATTTGCCCGCTTGCGGCGAGATTGCCTGGCTCGGCAGATTTCTCCCGCATGCGCATCTCCCGTCCGCGTCCGAATCCAGAGTGGCGGGCTATGGCAACAGCGGCAGGCCAAGTTCCTTGAGAAACGCGTTGTGCTTGCGCGTCGCCTCCTCGATGGCCTTGTCGATTCCGAGCAAGCCGGCATGGGTCGCCGCCAGGTCGATCTCCTCTTCGCCCACCGCCGTGCTGATGTAGCGGGAAATGTTCAGGTTGAAGGCGTTCTTCTCGATCTCCGCCATCTCCACCCGGCGGGAATAGCGCGGCTCCTCCGTGCGGTGCTGGTAGGTCTCGATGATCTTCGCAATGTGCTCGGGCTTGAGTGTGTTCTGGCGTTTGCCTTTCTCAAAATGCTCGGCGGCGTTGATGAAGAGCACGTCGTCCGGCTTCTTGCACTTCTTGAGCACGAGGATGCAGACGGGGATGCCGGTGGAGTAGAAGAGGTTCGCCGGCAGGCCGATGACGGTGTCGATGTGCCCGTCCTTGAGCAGCTTCGTGCGGATGCGTTCCTCGGCCCCGCCGCGGAAGAGGACGCCGTGCGGCAGGATGATCGCCATCACGCCTTCGTCCTTCAGGTAGTGGAAGCCGTGCAGCAGGAAGGCGAAGTCGGCTGCGGACTTGGGGGCGAGCCCGTGGCTCTTGAAGCGCACGTCGTCGGCCAGCGCATCCGTAGGTTCCCAGCGCAGACTGAAGGGTGGGTTTGCGACGATGGCGTCGAAGAGCGGTTTCTTGGCCGGGTTCTGCTCGCGCATCATGTCCCAGTCGTTGAGCAGGGTGTCGCCGTGGAAGATTTCGAACTCGGTGTCCTTCACCCCGTGCAGCAGCATGTTCATGCGGGCGAGGTTGTAGGTGGTGATGTTCTTCTCCTGGCCGAAGATCTTCCCGATGGTGCCGCCCGCGTCCTTCATCCGGTGGCGCACGTTGAGCAGCAGCGAGCCGGAGCCGCAGGCCATGTCCAGCACGCTCTCCAGCTGCTTCTTGGTGCCGGTTTTCGGTTCCTGGCTGTCCAGCGTCACGATGGCGGAGAGCACGTTGGAAATCTGCTGCGGGGTGTAGAACTCGCCCGCCTTCTTGCCCGCCCCGGCGGCGAACTGGCCGATCAGGTATTCGTAGGCATCGCCCAGCACATCCACCTCGGTGGAAAACTCCGCCAGTCCTTCGGCGATCTTCTGGATGATGGTGCAGAGCTTGGCGTTGCGGTCGGTGTAGGTCTTGCCCAGCTTGGACGAGCCGAGGTCAATGCCCGAGAACAGGTCCTGGAAGGTGTTCTCAAAGGATTCCGTCTCGATGTATTTGAAGCCCGCCTGCAGCGTGTTCAGCAGTTCCGCGCTCTGGGTGCGGGCCATGTTCGCGATGCTGGCCCAGAGGTGCGGCGGCTGGATGACGTAATGCACCTTGCGCCGCATCTGCTTCTCGAACTCCGGAATGTCGTCCACGTTGTTCGCATACCAAGTGCAAAGTGGTGGGAGTATCCTGCTCCCGTTTGTTTTGGAATCAGGAGCTGGAAGCTCCTGCCACTCTGGGTAATCCCTGCCGAGTTCCTTCTTCGCCGCCGCTTCGTAGTTGTCCGAGAGGTAGCGCAGGAAGAGGAAGGACAGCATGTAGTCGCGGAAGTCGTCCGCATCCATCGCCCCGCGCAGTTGGTCGGCGATGCTCCAGAGGGTGTTGCCCAGTTGTTTTTGGTTGGTGCCGGTCATCGGGAATAATTGGTGTCACGCAAAGACGCGAAGACGCAAAGGGGGGGAGAGGTTGGGATGAGGCACTCTTGTGGAATGCTTGGAATCTTTGCGTCTTGGCGTCTTGAGCGAAGCGGGCGTGAGATTCATGCCTCCACCTCCTCCGGGCATGGGAAAAGCTGCTGCATCAGGCCGCGTTTGTGGGTTTTGAGGGCTTCGAGCTTTTGCGTCTCGGCGACGATCAGGGCGTCGAGGCGGCAGAGCGTCCTGCCCAGTTGTTTTTGGTTGGTGCCGGTCATCGAGAATAATTGGTGTCACGCAAAGACGCGAAGACGCAAAGGGGGGGAGAAGGCGGAGGCATCCTTGCCATTTCCTCCTTCCAATCTTTGCGTCTTGGCGTCTTGAGCGAAGCGGGCGTGAGATTCATGGAGTGTCCTCCATGCCGTTTGCGATGCGTTTGATGCCCTCTTTCATCAGGTCCGCGCCGAAGTTGAGGAGCAGCCCCAGCCGTTTGTCGGCGAGTTTGAGGTAGGTGAAGAGCTGCTTGTGGTGAACCTTGGCGAGTTGTTCCACGGACTTGAGTTCGAGGATGACTTTGCCCTCCACGATGATGTCGGCTCGGAAGCCTTCATCGAACTTCAAGCCTTCGTATTCGATGGGGATGGGAACCTGTCGCTCGACGCGCAAACCGCGACGCTCCAACTCGCGGGCCAGCACGGCCTCATAAACGGATTCCAGCAACCCCGGACCGAGCTTGCCGTGGACCTTCACGGCGGCATCCACGACTTCTTTGGCGATTTGGTTTTCGCTCATAGGATGGGGAAGGACTCACGCAAAGACGCGAAGACGCAAAGGGGGAAGAGGTTGGGATGAGGCGCTCTTGTGGAATGCTTCAAATCTTTGCGTCTTGGCGTCTTGAGCGAAGCGGGCGTGAGATTCATGCCTCCACCTCCTCCGGGCATGGTAAAAGCTGCTGCATCAGGCCGCGTTTGTGGGTATTGAGGGCTTCCAGAAATTGGCACTCGGCTACAATCAGGGCGTGGAGGGGGAAGAGGTTGGGATGAGGCGCTCTTGTGGAATGCTTCGAATCTTTGCGTCTTGGCGTCTTGAGCGAAGCGGGCGTGAGATTCATGCCTCCACCTCCTCCAGGGATGGAAAAAGCTGCTGCATCAGGCCGCGTTTGTGGGTCTTGAGCGCGTCCAATCCGATGCCTGCCGTTGCACCAGCGGCAACGATTGCGTAGTAGTCGTGCCAGAAAACATTCTGCTTTTCGGCCAGCAGGTTCGCCATCGCGTGGCAGGCGGCGACGTTGGGCAGGAACCAGAACGAGTGCTGGAGGTAGGGCAGCAGGCGCACGTCTGAATACGGAAACGGCGGGCGCGTGCCGGTTTTGAGAAATTCTGCGGCCTTGGGCGCATAGCCGCCGCGGATGATGTCCAGCCACTTCTGCACGTCGCTCTTGTGCTTGAACTGCGCCAGCACACCCGTGCCCTTGGCCTCGAAGAAGGCGTTGAGATCAAACTCATCAAACTCGCCGGCGCTTGCGATGGCCACCAACTCGTCAGGCATCTGATAGGTGAGCAGCCGCATCTGCGGCAGCGCGCCGTAGGGGTTCCGCTTGCCGGGGTTCTTTTTGGCAAAGTCTTCCTTCGCGCGCTGCTCGTCGGTGTAGGTCCAGTTGAAAATCTGCTCCTCGATGAACTCGCCCGTGGCTAGCGCCTTGAACGGTGTGCCGGAGAGATACAGGTAGGCCTTGGTGGTGATGGGCAGAAACTCCGTTTCCTTTTCGGAAAGAACCGTGAGGTCTTCGTTCACGCTTTCCAGACCGGCCGCGTATTCGAGCTTGGCCTCCTTTTTGGCGACGGCCTCTTCCTCCCCCTCAAACAATTCCCTGGCCGTCTCCCGCCACGCGCCGAAGTGGTACTCGTCGAACACGACCAAGTCCCAGTGCAGCGTGTGCAGCCATTCGTTCTTCGCCTTGATGTTGCCGGCGTCGTCGCGGCCCAGCAAATCCTGGAACGAGCCGAAATAGACGAACGGCTTCGTTTTGGAAACCTGCGTCGGATCGCTGCCGGAGTGGCGCGACAGGTATTGCCAGCCCGCAAAATCCACGTGCGATCCGAGGTCCGACTGCCACGCATCCTCCACGGCGGGCTTGAAGGTGACCACGAGGACGCGCTTTGCCCCGAGTTTTTTGGCGAGTTGATAGGTGGTGAAGGTCTTGCCGTCGTCGCGCTCGGCAGACTCGTCCAGCACGATCGTGTAGTTCTTGATGCGGGCGGTCTTGAGTTGTTCGGCCACGCGCTGCTTCACCTCGCGCGTGGTCTGGCCCACCTTGAGCAGGCCCGCGTGCGCCTGGTCGTCAATCGCGTAGGCGTAGATGCGCGGCCGCGCCTCCGGCTTCGGCGCGAGGATTTCTTCGATGGTCTTACTCATTGCCGCTCTCCCCCCGGGTGGACTCGATGAGCCTCCGTTCCCGCTCGATCTCCCGTCGCAGTTGTTCCTCGGTCGGAAGGCAAAGCATGTATTTCGAGGCGAAAATCTGTTTTCGGTCGTTCAGCACCGAGTAGCGGGCCACCGTCTCGTTCTTCTCGGTGCAGAGGATGAGGCCGATGGTTGGATTGTCGTCCGGCGCGGCGAACAGCCCGTCATGCATCCGCACATAGCCGTCCATCTGGCCGACATCCGCATGGGCCAGCTCACCCACCTTGAGGTCAATCAGCAGGTAGAACTTCAAGCGGCAGTGATAGAAAACCAGATCAATGTAGCGGTCCTGTTCCTCAATGCGGATATGCTTCTGCCTGGCGACGAAGGCAAATCCGCTGCCCAGTTCCAGCAGGAAGCGTTGCAAATGCGTGATGATGGCCCGCTCCAAATCCGACTCGTGAAACGCCGCCACCTCCGGCAGCCCCAGAAACTCCAGCACATACGGATGCTTCAACGCCTCGGCCGCCGGGGCTGCGGCCACCGTCAGTTGCCGTCCTTCGGCCAGCATCTTCTCCGGCTTGCGGCTCTTGAGCATCCGCTCGTAGTAGAAAGACTGAATCTGCCGTTCCAGCGTGCGCTTGTCCCACGCGCCGGCGACCGCCTCCCGCTCGTAAAAATCGCGCGCCGCGACGTTGTCCACGCGCATCAGGGCGCGGTAGTGCGACCAGGTGAGCTGCGGGGAGAAGCCCTGTGGAGATTCGGCACCCGGCGGGCGCCGAATTGAAGGCAGTGCCAATTCTGTCCCCAATGGGGACAATTTCCCTGCATCTTCGAATTCTATCCCCGCCGGGGATAGAATTGAGATGCGATTTGAATAGGCCTGATAAAACAGCCTGAACTTCCATAGCGTTTGTGCGGAAAACCCCTGCCCAAACCGCTCTGTCAGCCGGGCGGACAACTCCTCGACGACCTTCTTTCCATACGCCGCCCGCTTCTCGCCGCCCTGCAAGGCCTCGACAATTTCCCGTCCGATCAACCAGTAGGCCAGCACCATGTTCGTGTTGACTGCCCGGACGACGTTCCCCCGCGCCTGCTCCAGGATGGAAACCACGCGCTCGAAAAGGGCCTCCGGTTTCTTCGCGGCAGTTGTTCGTTGCGGCTTGGTCATCGTGTGCGAGCTAGGGGGTTGGGAGGGTTCACGCGGAGGCGCGGAGAACGCGGAGAAGGAATCGTTTCAAGCACATGATCAGCAGGCGCGGTTCTCATGAATCCTTTCCTCCGCGGTCACCGCGTCTCCGCGTGATTCTGTGGTTGGCCTTCATGGTTCACCCAGAGGTGTGGAGAAGCGGAGGGTTGAAGGTTGTGGACGACCCGGTGCAGGCCTTCCTTGAGCGTGGCCCCACCAAAATTGATGAGCAGGCCGACGGGCAGGT
>CAUJJL010000013.1 GCA_963205455.1 Verrucomicrobiota bacterium | reverse complement strand
GATTTCGCCGCGTGCAACGGAAGGATGCAAAGGGAATCACGCTGAAAACGCGACCGATCGTTCCCGAGAGAGCATCATCGAGATTGCGGGGCTGATCGGGGTGCTGACCACGATTTGCAGCCCACTTGTCAGGCCCGAACCCAGGTGCACGGGTACGGTCAGGACGGGAAGGCCGCCGAGGCTCGCGGGCGATGTCAGATCGAGCAGTCGCTGGCGATTCTCCAGGGTGCAGGCGTCCTTGCGGAGCGCAGGGAAGGGCGTGGCAGCCATGATCAGATAGTCGAAGGTCAGGAAGAACTTGCGCCACAGAAGTTGCAGTGCTGCAAGTTTGACATGTGCGGCCTCGATCTCGCGATCGGTCCAGTTGCGACCTCGGTCGATCCGGTGCCATGCATCCGCGCCGTAGCGGGCCTTGTGCCTGTCGATCCATTCGCGATGAACGTCAAAGGCATCGATGCTCTGAAGCACGGCGTAGGCCTGGGAGGATCCGCGAAAGCCTGAGAGCAGTTCCTCTCGGGTGGACTGATCAGCCTTGGGCGCGTGAGCCTGTCCTGCGGCTTCGATTGCGCGCGCACAGTCGTCATCCGCAGACACCCAGCCGTCGAATCCGAGATAGACACCATTCAGCGCCCGCTTGCTGGAGCCGCTTCCGATAAGGGTTGTGATCGTGGTCAACATGTCCTCGGCCGTGGCGGTGAACAAGCCTGCCGCGTCGAGATTTCGGGACAGTGGGAATGCGTCATTGATCCACGGATGATGAGGCGAAAGTCTCATGCCGTAGATGCCGCAGAACGCTGCAGGAACCCGGATCGAGCCTCCGGTATCCGTTCCAATTGCCAAGGGGACGAGTCCCGCGGCGACTGCGGCCGCTGAGCCACTGCTGGAGCCGCCACTCAAGCGGTCGGCATGCCGTGGATGAAGGACGTCGCCAAAGTGCGGGTTCTCTCCCGTGAGCCCGCAGGCGAACTCGTTCAGGTGCGTCGTGCCGGCAAGGACGGCTCCTGACTTTTCCAGGACCCTGACCAGGAATCCGTCGCTCTCGGATGTTGGCCGCACCTCCGGGAGAAGAGTGGAGCCCGCGCGCATGACTACGCCCCGCACAGGAAACAGGTCCTTCAAGAGATAGGGAACTCCGGCAAGCCCTCCTCCGGAGGAATCGGCTTTTCGAAACGATGTCGCGAGGGTCTCGACCGACGGCGTCCATGAAATCATGGCCTTTTGATGATCCGGCGAAAGTGCATTGAGGCGACGGCGAAACTCCCTGGCTGCACGTTCCGGGTTCTCGTGACTGAGCTGGGTCCATTCTGAGAACGACATGGACCAACATCCTGGCAGCGTTTCCGCGTGCGGCAATGGACATCGTCAACGGACAAAATGGCTGGCATCGGGCCCTGTTGGACACGATAGTCGTCGGAAATGAGCATTGAAGCCAAACTCAAGGAAATGGGGCTGACCCTGCCGAACCCGGCCCCGGCCGCGGGCAGTTATGTTCCGACCGTGCAAACCGGCAGTCTTCTGTACTGTGCGGGAACCCTTTGTTCGATGACTGGCCAGATGACCCACACGGGTCAGGTTGGCAGGGAACAAACCGTTCAATCCGGCTACGAGTCCGCGAAGGTCTGTGCCCTCGCAACACTCACCAACGTGAAGGCCGCGTTGGGCTCACTCGACCGGGTTGCACGAATTGTGTATGTCGGCGGCTACGTCAATGCTGTGAGCGGATTTGCCGACAGCCCCGCTGTGATCAACGGCGCGAGTGATCTTTTTGTCGCGTTGTTTGGGGATGCAGGAAAGCACGCACGCGCAGCGGTGGCGGTAGCCGGTCTGCCCAAGGATTCGACAACTGAGATTCAGGTGATCGTCGAGATCAAGCCCTAGAGCTTCTTGATGAGGACGCGGGCATTGCGTCCGCTTTCATCATAGAGTTTGAGCCTTGCCTCGGGAAGGATGCTCTTGTCGGCCTCCTCGAAGCCTGCGACGCCAGTGAAGAAGCTGAAGCTTTGGGTCGAAAGCGCCACGACGTTTTCCGCGCCCTTTTCCTTGGCACGCATGCATGCGAACTCGACCATTTTCTTCCCTATGCCGCGATTGTGATAGAACGGCAGGACATAGAGTGAACCGATTTCGGCCAGTGTGGGATTGTTGGGGTAGAAAATGAGCGTGACGCATGCGACGAGATTTTCGTCCACCTCGAAGACGAAGAAGTGATCGATGTTCTTCTCGATTGCCTGCTGGGTGCGGTGGAGCAGTTCCTCCCGTTTCACACCGCCGCGGATGAGCGAGTACAGGGCACGCACGTCGCGACGGGTTGCCCGCCGGATCTGCTGATAGTCGTTGCCGTAGATGAGCGAACCGACGCCCTCGCTTGAGAAGATCTCGTTGAGAAGCGCATCGAACACACGCCCGTCCACGATGTGCACGCGAGGAGTGCCTGTCTCAATGGCCTTCACCGCATGCGCTGCCTTGCTCAGAACAGTATCATCAATCCGTTCCGGTTTGGCTTTCAGGATGTCCCGCAGAGTCTCGACGGCAATTTCGCGGCGAATCTCATTGTCGATTTCAAGCCCCGCGGTCGGCGTCAGGTAAATGATCTTGGTCGCTTGGAGGGCTTCGGCCAACTCTGCGGCAAGCAGGTCCGAGTTGATGCGCATTGATTTTCCATCGGGCCCGTAGCCGATCGGAGGCATGATGGGAACGATGCCCTCGTTCAGGAGATGGGTGATGAAATCGCGGTCGACCCGCTCAACCTTGCCGGTGAATTGATGGTCGACGCCCCGGATGATGCCTACGGGGAGTGTTCGGACGGCATTTGTGATCGCGGCCTTGAGGGAGTTCTGGGTAAGGCCCTCCAGAATGAGATGGGAGACCCGCGCGGAAGCCCGGATCGCGAGATCAAGCGTCGCCGCGTCGGTGACTCCTGTGCCGTCATTGTTTGAAATCGCGACGCCGCGCAGGGCGGACAGGTCGCGAAGTTGCTTTCCGATACCGTGGACGAGCACCACCTGAATTCCGAGCGATCGGAGGACGGCGACATCTACCAGGAGATTGCCGAAATTGTCATCCGCCACGATTGAGCCATCGAGCGCGAGGACAAAGATCTGTCCTTGGAATCGGGGAACGTACTTGAGAATGCCGCGCAGGTCGGTCGGCTTGATGACTGCCGCGGCAGCGGGAGACGGCGGATTGATGGCAGAAGCGGACGGCGTGGCCGGTACGGAACCAGAGCTCATCGAATAAGGTACTCCATCCTCATGCAGGGAACTGGCTAGCGTCAATGCATGGATTGACGGGAGATTTCCCCGGTTGGGGAGCCGGTTTGGCGGCAGAACAGACGGGGTATTCGAATAATTGTGTCGATTCTCCCTTTCAAACTCTGCGAGTCTGTCATCTGACTTATGAATCCGGTTCTCAATCTCTTGGTGGAAGGCGGCAGTCTCACGACCGCGCAGATGGCGCAGATCCTGGGGCTATCGACGGAAGAGGTTGATCGGCAATTGGAGCAGTTGAGAAAGGACAAGATCTTTCTTGGCTGGCGTCCTGTGCTCGACCTCTCGAATGAATCCGCAGCCGCTGCAGCCGTGCGTGCGGTCATTGAGGTCAAGATCACACCGGAACGCGGTGGCGGTTTCAATCGTCTGGCGGAGCGCATCAGCCGCTTTGACGAAGTGGAATCAGCGTACCTGATGTCCGGGGGATATGATCTGCTTGTATTTGTTCGGGGCAGTTCGCTCCAAAAGGTAGCAGCCTTCGTCTCGGAAAAACTGTCAACGATCGAGGGCGTCCTGTCGACCTCCACGCATTTCATGCTGCGCTGCTACAAGGAGCAGGGTTTCCTTCTCGATACTGGTGAAACGCAGGCGACGCGTCTGACGGTGACCCCCTAGCCCATACCTCCGACCATGAGCGAGAATTCCAGACGGTGGATTGCAAATCACATTGCGACGCTTCCCAAGAGCGGTATTCGCGATTTCTTTGAGTTGGTGGCCAAGATGAAGGGCCAGGATGTGATTTCCCTGGGGGTGGGGGAACCGGATTTTGTCACACCGTGGCATGTTCGTGAAGCGGCGATATTCGCGCTTGAGCGAGGCAAGACCTACTACACCTCCAATCTCGGCACGATTGAACTTCGCCGGGCGATTTCAAAGTACGTTGGAGATCACTTTTCAGTCGGTTACCGGCCAGAGGACCAGATTCTCGTCACGGTGGGTGTGAGTGAGGCACTCGATCTCGCATTCCGGGCATTCTGCAATCCCGGCGACAAGGTGATGTTTCACCAGCCATGCTATGTGTCCTATCATCCGAGCATCACGTTGGTCCACGGCGTCGGCATCGCCGTGCCCACCTACGCGAAGGACAATTTTGCACTTACCGCGGAGGCGCTGCGCGCTGCGTGGCAGCCGGGAGCAAAAATTCTGATGCTTAACCTGCCATGCAACCCGACGGGCGGCACGTGCAGTCGCGAGCAATTGCAGAAGATTGCAGATTTCTGCCGGGAGAAGGACCTGCTTGTCCTAAGCGATGAAATCTATTCGGAGCTTACATTTGAAGGAGAGCACACCAGCATTGCCAGCTTCCCGGGCATGGCAGAAAGGACCATATTCCTGCATGGCTTTTCGAAGGCATTTGCCATGACCGGATGGCGCATTGGTTATGCCTGCGGTCCTGCCGTCCTGATCGATGCCATGATGAAGGTGCACCAGTATGCCATGATGTGCGCCTCGATCATTGCCCAGGAAGGTGCGCTCGAGGCGCTCACGCATGGATGGGAGAATGTGCTGCGCATGAGGGAACAGTATCATCGTCGGAGAGACCTCATTGTGCGACGCTTCAACGAACTGGGGCTTACCTGCCATTTGCCCAGGGGTTCCTTTTATGCGTTTCCGAATGTCCGCGCGACGGGAATGTCCGAGAAGGATTTTGCGGTTGGATTGCTGCAGAATGAAAAGGTGGCGGTGGTGCCCGGGACGGCTTTTGGTGAAAATGGCGCCGGGCATGTGCGCGCCTGCTTTGCCACAAGCTACGAGCAGATCGGTGTGGCGTGTGACCGCATCGGGCGTTATCTCGCAAGTGCGAGTCGCAAGGCGAGTTAGACGACAGTCGTGGTCTTGCAAGGTGTTTCTCAAGGGTCCCATGGGTGCGTTGCATTTCAGATGAACTGTGAACGCGGTTCGTACTGACTATGCACTTCTGAGACTGGCATTGACAACCCTCCTCCCTGAGGGTTTTGCTGAACGATTCAAATGGGCATCATCATCAGTATTCTTACGTTTGTTCTGATCCTGATTTCTCTTTTCCTCTCGCTTGTGGTCCTCGCGCAAAAGTCGAAGGATGGTGGGGTGGGGGCAGCCATGGGCGGCGGGGCCGCGGAAGCCGCCTTTGGTGCGGAAACGAACAATGTACTTTCCAAGGCGACCATCAATGCAGCGATTGCATTCTTTGTACTTAGCTTCGCCTTGTACCTGGGTCACATTTATCAGCGGAAACACAGCGCTGCTGCAGGAAGCGCCCTTCCGACGATTGCCGTGCCGACGGCGCCTGCTGCGACCCCCGCTGCGGATACTCCTGCTCCGGCAGCCGCACCTGTCGAGACACCTCAGGCTGCGTCCAAGTCGGAACAGCCGAAAAGCAACCCGTAGCTTGGCGTGAAATTGATGCCGCCTATGACCTTCCGGTGGCGGGTCGGGTGGTTGCGTTGGGGCGGGATGCCATGCCTCATGGCAATACTGGCGGCGAACGCACCTGAGATTTGCGCCCAGCAGAAGCGCTACCGACCGCCTGCCGACTATGTTCAGCTCTCCAAGCCGAATCAGGAGGAAGGCCGGGCGTTTCTTGCGGAGTACAGGCAAAAGGGGTTTCGCGGCTATCTTGAATTCAAATTGCGCGTGATGCCTCGCAGGGGTAGGGAATGGTCAAGGGAGGGCAGATTGTGGAACGATTTGTTCGATAGCGGCCCTGTAACTCGCATTGAGCTCCTTGGGGAGCAGTCCTTGGTACAGAGGCACAACTCGACACTCAGGCTCTTGTTGAAGGGGGGGGACAAGCCCGCTGTATGGCGCTGGGAGGCGGAAAAAGTGAACGAAGCGACGGTTGTGGGAGTCGATGCGCTGTTTGAGCCCTTGGGAGGAACCGATCTCACGGCATTTGACCTGCAGATGCCGTTTCTTTGGTGGGTGGATCTCGTCTTTGAAGGCCTGCGCAAGGTTCGTGGGCGCCCTGCGAACACGTATCTTTTCTATCCCCCCTCCGACTTTGTATCCAGGCATGCGGCGCTTACCGGGGTGAGGGTTTTTCTGGATACCCAATTTAACGCCTTGGTGCAGGTGGATCAGATCGGTGAAGAGGGAAAACTCCTCAAAACCATGTCCGTCCTGGATCTGAAGAAGGTCGGAGCCCACTGGATTGTGAAGTCCATAGACCTCAAGGACGAGACCACACGAAACAAGACCCGTTTCGTTGTCACGGGGGCTGCCATGGACCAGGATTTTTCGCCTTTCCTTTTTTCGCCAGAAGCTCTCCCGAATTCGATTCAGCGTCCGGAAAGGGGATTTGTCGCCGTGGAGAACTAAGGGCGCGCCGGGTGGTTGCGCTGGCGACGGCGCTACGCCGGTCCGATTACGGATTCCGTTAAACCGTCGAAGAGATGAGCCTTGTTGGTGTCGAATGACACCGAGATCATTTGCTCCGGTTCGTATCGGTCAGTTGGAGGTACGCGGGCGACGAACGAGGTGGCAGAGGTCGAGAGGTAAAGCAGGGTTTCCGATCCCATCGGCTCCGACATCTCGACACGGACAGTGCTTGTGCCTGTAAGCGGGTTGTTTGGGTTGCCGGGTGTGACGTGGATATTCTCGGGACGTAGTCCGAAGGCGACAGGCTTGTCGATGTGCGCAGACGCCCGCTTTGCCAGATGGTCGGTGAGAGGAATTTTCAGGGGCACTCCGGCAGTGTTTGTTTCAACAAAACAAAGCCCCTCGAGGGTATTACGGATGGTGCCCTTGAACAGATTCATGGGGGGGCTGCCGATGAATCCGGCCACAAACATGTTGTCGGGGCGGTTATAGAGTTCGAGAGGCTCGGCCACCTGCTGGATGTGACCTTCCTTCAGCACACAAATGCGGTCTCCCATGGTCATGGCTTCAGCCTGGTCATGGGTGACATAGATCATCGTGGCGGCCAGACGCGAGTGAAGTTTGCAGATATCCGTCCGCGTGGAAACGCGCATCTTGGCATCGAGGTTGGACAGGGGCTCGTCGAATAGAAATACCTTGGGCTTCCTCACAATTGCGCGCCCGACTGCTACCCGCTGGCGCTGGCCGCCGGAAAGGGCCTTGGGCTTCCGGTCAAGGTAGGTCTCAAGTCCGAGCATGGTGGCGGCTTCGTGCACACGCGCGTCGATTTCCGCCTTGGAGAATTTGCGCAGCTTCAGGCCAAACGCCATGTTGTCGTAGACCGACATGTGCGGATAAAGCGCATAGTTCTGGAACACCATGGCGATATCCCGATCGCGTGGAGGTACATGGTTCACGATCCTGCCGTCGATGGAGATCGATCCGCCGGAGATGCTTTCGAGACCGGCGATCATTCGGAGGATCGTGGATTTTCCGCACCCGGAGGGACCGACCAGCACAAGGAACTCCCGGTCTCGAATTTCGAGGTTGATGCCATGGAGTACTTTTACGCCCTCGCCATGCTTCTCGGGGTACACTTTGACAAGGTTTTCAATCGAGACATGGGCCATTGCTTCGCCGGGGGTGGCTGAAGACTGAAACCATCGAACCCTTCGTCAAGGACGCGAAGAACGGATCAGCGGAGAAACTGAAGATTTGCATTGCCGCGGACACCTTGCGCGGGCAAGCAGATGCTGGCGGTATTTTCCGCACGTCCACCCATGGCAAACAAGAATTCCCCCGTCGCCAATCCCATTACATTTGAGTTACCCCTCGCCCTCATTGAGAAGATTGAAGCAACCCTTTCCAGCAATGGTGCCCGGTCGGTCAGCGAAGTGATCCGCTCCGCCTTGGAAACGTTTGATTACAGTCAGTTCCAGGCAGATCGTCCTGAGCATCGACAGATCTCGGTTCGACTGCCACAGGAGATCAAAAAAACGCTCCTCAGGCAGGCCCGGATCAAACGGGTGAGTGCAGGTGAAATTCTCCGGGCCGCGATAGAGGCAATGCCTGCGGGTAGGATTCGAAATGCGAGGGATTGAGTATCGCGCCAAGGCGGGGAGAAGGGAAGGCGACTAGATTCTGTTTTGGGAGCTTCAAAGCGCGGCCTTGCCTTTGAGGGCATGGCGGGTTTGGGTGGCAGGGACTGTCCATGAACCAACCTCCCGCGCCTCTCTCCGTCTGGGCCAGAAATATCTCGCCGTCGCCGACACTTGCAATCGACGCCAAGGCGAAAGCCCTGCAAGCAGCCGGTGAAGATGTCTGTGGGTTCGCCGCCGGCGAACCGGATTTCGACACCCCGCAACACATCAAGGATGCCTGCATCCAGGCGCTCCAGGGAGGCAAGACGAAGTACGCGCCCACGCCCGGCATCGAGCCCCTGCGCCAGGCTATCGCTGCCAGATATGGCACTGACTATGGATTCAAGGTTGCGCCATCGCAGGTGATCGTTTCTCCAGGTGGAAAATTTTCCTGCTATCTGAGTGTTCTGGCCACGTGTTCGCCGGGAGATGAGGTCATCATTCCGGCACCCTTTTGGGTGAGTTATCCGGAGATGGTGAAGCTGGCCGGGGCGGTTCCCAGGCTTGTGCTGGCCGACGACCGCACCGGTTTCCGGCTCACACCGGAACAACTTGAGGAGGCGATCGGTCCGCGCACGCGGATGCTGATCCTGAATTCCCCCTCAAATCCGACGGGCGCGGTCTATTCACGCGAGGAACTGGCGGCGCTCGTGGAGATCGCCGTGCGGCACAATCTCTACATTCTCTCCGACGAGATGTATGAGCATTTGGTCTATGACGGGGTCAGGCCGACCTGTGTGGCAACCTTGAGCAAGGATGCAGAAGCCCGTACCATCACGGTTGCCGGCTTTTCAAAGACCTACTCCATGACCGGGTGGCGTATTGGGACAACGGTTGCCCCCGCACCGGTTGCAAAGGCGATCTCCGAGATACAGAGCCAGACGAGTTCGAACGTGACGACATTTGCTCAGTATGGCGCTTTGGCTGCGTTGGAGCAGAAGGAGAAGACGGCTGCAGCGCTGTCGCAGATGCTGACGGCCTTTGATCGCAGGCGTCGTGCGCTTCATCGCGCTCTGAATGAGATCCAGGGAGTCACGTGTCTGTTGGCCCAGGGAGCGTTCTATCTGTTTCCGAACATCTCAAGATTCGGGATGAGCGACCAGGAATTCTGCGCCCGTCTACTTGAGAAAGAAAAGGTGGCCGCAGTGCCTGGCAGTGCATTTGGTGCGGAAGGATA
>CAUJJL010000012.1 GCA_963205455.1 Verrucomicrobiota bacterium | reverse complement strand
GCGGCGTTCGAAAAGGATCGCGATCGCGCGGAGGCTCACCGCGAACACGTAGAAACACTTCTCCGCTCCGCCCGGAATCAGGTTCAATCGTTTGAGACTGCACTTGTTGAAGCGGAATCCGCCCTGGCGCGGAAGGCTGATGCCCTTGCAATTGCAGAGCAACGCCTTGAGGCGACCTACAATCACGCGAAGAATCTGGAGGAGGCCCTCGCCATCACACGTGTAGACCTGACCAGCGCCGGCGCAAAAATTACCGCACTCGCCGCGTCGCTCGCAAAGTCGGACTACGAACTGGCACAAACCCGCGCACGCGCCCTTGCGCTTGGGCATCGCTCGCGTGAGGAGATTGAGACGCTCCGCGCCTCACTCCAGCGTGGCAGCGAGTTGACGGCTCAGCGGGAGCGAAAGATCCGGAGCATGCAGCAGTCTTTCTCGTGGAAGGTCACCGCTCCGCTAAGATCGCTCAGGCGCCTGCTCATCGATCCATTCACGAAATCAAAGTCGAAGGAAGGGTCCGCCGCACCAGCGGCGCAAATGCCCGGCAGCACGCTCGCATTCAATCCGGGAGATTTTGTCGAGCCCATCACGGCATTCCTGTACAGCGTCGACTACCCGCAGACGTGGAGTTTCTCCATAAGCAAGATCGTCGTGCGCGGGTGGTGCCTCACGCGTCAACCCGTTCCGCTCAAGAAGATCAGGGCCCGGATCGGCGAACGGATCTTCAACGGCGTCTACGGACTCAAGCGCATGGACGTCCTCGCGTCCCTGCGCGACCTTCCCCAGGCGGAATACTGCGGCTTCAAGATCGATGTCACCCTCGGGGAGACCGATCAGGAAATCATTCTGGAGGTCGCGGACGACCATGGCGCATGGCACCGCTTCTTTTCCGCCGAACTGAAGGTTGGCCCGCACCACGGGCAGCCGGAGCTGACCAGTTACGAGCAGTGGGCTGCAACCTACGACTCGCATTCGCCTGAATCGATCGAAAGCCTTCGCCAGCACGCCGCCTCGCTTGCCCGGAAACCGCTCATCTCGATCATCATGCCGGTCTATCACCACAAGCCGGAGGATGAAGTCTGGCTGAGGAAGGCCATCGACAGTGTCCTGAATCAGGCTTACCCGAACTGGGAGCTCTGCATCGCGGACGATGCATCCCCCGCCCCACACGTGAGGCCGCTGCTTGAATCCCTGGCAAAGAGGGACCCCCGCATACGGCCGGTGTTTCGACCCGCCAATGGTCACATTTCTGCCGCGTCCAACTCGGCACTTGAATTCGCGACCGGGAAATTCACCGCACTGCTCGATCACGATGACGAGCTGGCGCCCCACGCGCTCTACGAGGTCGCAGCGCTTCTCTGCACAAGACCCGACACGGATCTGATCTACAGCGACGAGGACAAGATCGACGAGGAGGGGCGTCGGCATGAGCCCTACTTCAAGCCGGACTTCCTTCCCGATCTCTTCACGGCCCAGAACTACCTGTCCCATCTTTCGGTTTACCGCACGGAAGTCATGCGCTCGGTCGGAGGCTTCCGCGTCGGCTATGAAGGAAGTCAGGACTGGGACCTCGCACTGCGCGTCGTCGAGCGCACCACACCTTCACGCATCCAGCACATCCCGAAGGTGCTCTATCACTGGCGTGCCATTCCGGGATCGACGGCCATGCTGCTGAGCGAAAAAAACTACCCAGTTGAGGCCGCCCGCCGCGCGCTATCGGATCATTTTGAGCGGACAGGCGAACGTGTTGAATTGCTCCCGGTTCCAGGTGACCACTGGAGAGTGAAACGACCGGTTCCCGAGACGCCACCCTTGGTGTCGTTGATCATTCCCTCGCGCAACGGACTCAAACTGCTCTCCCGCTGCGTCGATACGATCCTCGCAAAGACCGACTACCCCAACTACGAAATCGTGATCGTCGACAACGGATCGGATGATCCCGCCACGCTTGCCTACCTTCAGCGGATCGCGAGCGACAAGGTTGTCGTGCTGCGCTACGACACGCCTTTCAACTATTCAGCGATCAACAACCACGGTGTGAAGCACGCGCGGGGCGAAATCATCGGCCTCCTCAACAACGACCTGGAAATGATCCACGGCGACTGGTTGCGAGAAATGGTCAGCCAGGCCGTGCGCCCCGGCATCGGATGTGTCGGAGCCATGCTCTACTATCCTAACGAGACCATCCAGCACGCCGGCGTGATCATTGGGCTCGGTGGCGTCGCGGGACATGGATTCCGGGATTTCCCGCGCGGGACCGAGGGCAAGTTCAATCGCGCGCGGTTGGTTCAGAACTACAGTTCCGTCACCGCAGCCTGTCTTGTCGTTCGCCGCGCGATCTTTGAACAGGTGGGAGGCCTGGACGAGGAACTGGCTGTCGCCTTCAACGACATCGATTTCTGCTTGAAGGTTCAGAAGGCCGGGTACCGCAACCTATGGACCCCTTTCGCCGAGTGCTATCATCATGAGAGCGCGAGCCGCGGCGCTGAAGACACACCCGAGAAACACGAGCGTTTCCGAAAGGAAGTCGAAACAATGCTCCAGCGGTGGAAGGCGGAGATCGCGCACGACCCCGCCTACAATCCCAACCTCACCCTGGAGCTTACGGACTTTTCACTCGCGGCGCCCCCAAGAGGCTGGGCGCCCTGAAACGCATTCCGATCCGGGTCAGATCTTGTTTTCTATCACGTAGGGATCCTGGAGCAGGGCATCAATGCCCCGGGCCGCGACAAACTCCTTCAACTGGGCGTTATCGCCATGGCGCTGGAGCGATTTCTCCAGCAATGAGCGGGCGTCCTTTTCACGATCGAGCAGCAGCAGGATGTGGAACTGGGGAATCAGGTTCACCACGTTCTTCGTCCTATCATACCGGTCTTCGTGGATCGTCAGGGCCTTCTTGTAACAGGCCTTTGCCTCGCTCAGTTTGTTCAACCGCCTCTGGGTCGCCCCGAGGTCCACCCACCACTCCGGAATGTCATCGCGCAGCTTGGTGGCCTTGGTCAGCGTTTCAACGACCCGCGGGTAGTCCTTCAACTGGAGCGCAAAGGCGGCCTCGGCCACCAACGACTCAGCCTCGGCAGCCACGGCACGGCTGACCTCCTTCGGTTCTGCCACCGTTGTCCCTGCTGCAACCGTCTCCTTGCTGCACGCCGTGGCGCCCAGTAGAATGACCAGCGCAAGACTGCACAGGCGCAAGGTGTCGCGGGAATGTTCGATCTTCAGGAAAGATTTCATGGAAACCTCCCAGAGTAAGGGAGTATTCCCAGATTTTGAAAGCACCAAAGATGCGGGAAATGCCGGTTCGCCGAGAACCCCGGCTCCCGCTACGCTCTTGAACACAGCCGTCTCAGACGAGGTCGGGTGGCACCGTCGCGATCGCCTCCTCGAGGCTGCTGATGCCGTCCTTGACCTTGAGCATTGAATCCTGATGCAGGGTTTTCATGCCTCCGCGCATCGCAATCTTCTTTAGCTCCGTTGATTCCATTCCCTTGTTGATGCCGTCGATCAGCTCCTCGTTGGTGATCATCAACTCGTGAATGCCCACCCGCCCTTTGTACCCGGAGTTGCCGCACTTCGGACAGCCGCGCAGGTTCGCCTTGTAGATCGGGCCGCTCCATCCGATCGCCTTCTCCAGTATTTCCTTTTCACGACTCGTCGGCTCGATCTGGAAACGGCAGGTCTTGCACAGCCGACGCATCAGCCGCTGCGCGCAGACGCACAAGAGCGAGGAAGAAATCATGAATGACTCCACCCCCATGTCCGTAAGTCGGGCGATGGTCGAAGGCGCATCATTCGTGTGCAGGGTCGAAATCAGGAGGTGACCCGTCAAGGCAGCCTCCACCGCAATGTTGGCGGTTTCCTTGTCGCGAATTTCACCCACCAGGATGATGTCAGGATCCTGACGGAGGAATGACCGCAACGCCGCCGCGAAAGTAAGCCCGATCTGGCGATGCATCTGCATCTGATTGATGCCCGCGAGCGTGTACTCGATCGGATCCTCGGCGGTGCGGATCACAAGCTCCGGGGAATTGATCTCGTTCAGCGCCGAATACAGCGTCATCGACTTTCCCGAGCCCGTCGGTCCGCAATGCAGGATCATGCCATAGGGCTGACGGATCGCCTCGCGGTAACGGGCGAGATTTTCCTCGGAGAAACCAAGCGCGGTCAGTGGCAGCGTGGATTTCTGCTTGTCGAGGATACGCATCACCATGCCTTCGCCGTGATTGAGCGGGGCGGTGGAGACGCGAAGATCGATATCGATTCCCTTTTTGGTAAATTGCTTGAAGACGATGCGTCCGTCCTGCGGCAGGCGCCGTTCCGCGATGTCCAGGTTGCACATGATCTTGAGCCTGGCGATCAGCGCCGGGGCAACCTTCGAGGGAAGGCGAAGCTTCTCCGAACACACGCCATCCACACGATAGCGGACGATGACTTCCTTCTCCTGCGGTTCGATGTGAATGTCGGACGTGCCACCGTAGTAGGCATCTTCGATGATTCGATTGGAGAGCTGGATGATCGGACCCGACTCCTCATTGACATTCTCATCGACCTCCTCGACGGCGTCTCTTCCAAACTCCGCGCCAATCTTCTGGACAACTTCGTCGAAGCCCGCACGATCCGCCGACTTTGCAAATTTTTCCCGGATTTCCTTTTCTCGTCCCAACAGGCGAACGACGCGCATGCCCGTCATTTCCTGAATCTTGGCGGGTACCGTGACCTCAAAGGGATTGGCGAACGCAACGAGCAGGTAGTCACCCACCTGACCCACGGGAATCAGCACATTGTCCTGACAGAACTGCTGCGGCACCCGCTCAAATGTTGAAGCTCCCACGCGAAGTCGCGAAACATTGTAGGGGGCCAGGCCGGAGGCTTTGGCCCGGGCGACAAGAAGCTGGAAAGGGGTGACCGCGTACTGTTCCTGAAGCAGTTTGTCGAGGGCTTCGCCACTCAGGTCTTCGGGGTGGTTGGTGAGTGAGAGGCGCTGGTCGGCATTCAGACGACCGAATTCTTCCAGCTTGGCGACGACTTGGGATTGGATTTTTCCGAGAGGCATGGTGCGGGCGCCACCGCACCGAAAACGATCAGTGCTTTGCGGCGCCGGGTGAGGCCGCGCGGTCCGATTCCATCTTTTCGAGAAAGTCGGCGATCATTTCCAGTGACGTAGCGTACCAGATAATCGGCGCATCCAGCACTTTCTCCCAATGCTTTCGCACGGCGGGGCTCAAATAATAGGCGGTGGCCACCGTATAGAACTCATCCTCCTTGTCGAAAGGCACGGTCCACGTGGCCCAACATGCACCTATATCTGCCGTTTTGCGAAGATCTTCGGAAACATCGTAGGTCCGCAAATCGATCAGACCGATGCCCTCCTTCTCCACCACATGGGCAATCACGTCCTCCTCTTTCACCACATTCATGTCGAACGCGAGAACCCCCAAAAGCGTGCTCTGACGCGAATTCTGACTGGCAATGATTTGAAACAGCTTCTCATTGGCTTTCTCGAGATCCTCAACCTTCACCAGATTGTGTTCGACCAACGCGGCGCCCATCATGCGGTTTGCGCGCATAAGTAGCGCCCGGTTTTCAGGAGAAAGTGCAGCCATGGGAAATCAAGAGGTGCTGGAGGTGGGAGATTTTTTGCCCATCGGAGCAAGGCGACCCCGGACCCGCCTCCTGAGCTCCGATTTCAAGGCATCCAGCCCCTGACCGGAGAGACAGGAGATCGGAATAACGTCCACTTTGTGGCGTCGCTTGAATTTTGTCAGGTTGGCCGCTGCCTCGGGAAGGTCGATCTTGTTCGCCACCACCAGCCGAGGCTTTTTCAACAGGGCCGGATCATAAAGCTTCAACTCGCTCAACAGCGTCCGGTAATCTTCGCGTGGATCGCGCCCATCGGTGCCAGCGATGTCGATCAGGAACATCAGCAGCGCACAGCGCTCGATGTGTCTTAGAAACCGGTGACCGAGCCCGCGGTTCTCGCTGGCTCCTTCAATCAATCCAGGCACGTCGGCGAGCAGGAGGCGATCAAAGCTGACGGGATCGGCATACTCGATCACACCGATCTGCGGATGTAGCGTCGTGAACGGATACGCCGCTGTTTTCGGACGCGCCTTCGTGATCGCCTTGGTGAGCGATGACTTTCCCGCGTTGGGAAAGCCTACGAGACCGACGTCGGCAATGCTCTTTAGCACGAGCCGGAACGTTCCGCCCTCCCCCTCCTGACCGGGATTTGCCCGCTTGGGCGCACGATTGGTCGAGGTCTTGAAATGCGTGTTTCCCCAGCCACCGTTGCCTCCCTTGCACAACACGATCTCCTCTCCGTCGTGAATCACTTCGGCGACGACCTTCTGTGTCGCTTCGTCAATGACCACCGTACCCAACGGAAGGCGAAGCACCGCGGGTTTTCCTTCGCGACCATGACAATCCTTGCCGAGGCCGTGCTCGCCTCGCTCCGCCTTCCAGTGAGGCTTGAACTTGAAGTCAACAAGGTTGTTGGTGTCGTCATCTCCGCGCAGGATGACATCTCCGCCCTTGCCGCCATCCCCCCCATTCGGGCCGCCCCAAGGCTCGTACTTTTCCCGCCGGAAAGAGATGCATCCTCTCCCGCCGTCACCGGCCTGGGCCTTGATTACACATTCGTCGACAAACATGGCAAAAGGAAATGGCTACAGGGCGATCTTGATCCCTTTGCGCAGGTAAGTCGGCACATCGAGATCCTGGCCTTCGAAGAGATTGCGGTCGGTCTTGTCAAAATACCCCCGGCTCTCGACTTCGGTGAACGAGAACTCGTTCTGTTTTGGTTTGGAGGCATGTACGGACGGTCCCAGCGGCAGTTGATCACCAGCGGATCCTGCAACCGACTTTCCTCCTCCCGACTGCACGACGCCACCCGCAACGCTGACGATTTCCGCAGGCTTTGCCGATTCCGCCTTGATTCCGGCCGCGGAATCCACCGATGCACTCCTCTGTCGGCCCGCATGCGGAGCGCGGCGCGAGCCAAGCCTGCCCCCGAGATCGCTGGTGCCCAGGACGCAGATTTCAACGCGCTGGCTCATCGCCTCGTCGATCACCGCACCCATGATGACGTGGGAATCGCGACCGAACTTCTCCGTCACGGCCGTC
>CAUJJL010000011.1 GCA_963205455.1 Verrucomicrobiota bacterium | reverse complement strand
CCAGGCAATCATGCAGGATCCCGCCTGGAACAAGGGCGACTACCCCGCCAACGGCGGCCCACGCGTGGGACTGGCGATCGCCCGCATGATGGCGCATATCACCTATCTCAGCGACGCGGGGCTCGACCGCAAATTCGGCCGACGACGCAGGCATCGTCACACCCCGCATGCGCCACCGGCTCAGGCAGGCACGCCGGAAGCCGCATCCGTCGCTGCGCCAGGCACTGCGGACGCGGAAACGCAGGACTCCGCCACTTCGGCTGACTTCGAATTCGAGATCGAGAGCTACCTGCGACATCAGGGTCAGAGCTTCATCAACCGATTCGACGCCAACTCCTACCTCTACATCACCCGCGCGATCGATCACTTTGATCTGGCACCGGGGGACCTCACGCTCGAGCAGGCGTTTGCGCCGGTTGAGGCGGAAACCCTCGTCATCGGCTTCACAAGCGACTGGCTTTTCCCTCCCGAGCAGAACCGCGAAATTGCGCTTGCGCTGCTCCGCGCCGGGAAGAAGGCCCACTACGCCGAGCTCAATACCGACCTGGGTCACGATTCTTTCCTCCTGGAATCGCCTCAACTCTACAACCTGGTGCGGAGTTTTCTGGAGTAGCGCGGGCTTAGGGTCGGCGTCCGCACGCTTTGATCAAACGATCGGATCGGCCGACAAAAATCAGCCGTATGAGCTCGCTCGCTGGGCACCCATTATCGTAATCCGTCTGACCACCCGATGGCAGGGGCACGCTTCGTCGTGACCTGGAACCGTCCACCGCATCCCAGCGCCCGTTCTTTCGCCAAGGCGATCCCTTTCTCTCATGCGCTTTTCGCGATTCCGCAGATCTGTAAGCATTCACTCTATCCCAATCCGGGCACGACGAAGCGTGCCCCTCCAAGGCGATGGCGATGTCAATTGCCAGTTTGCGAAGGTAGCCGATCGCCCGGCCGCCAATTGGACTGAGTCTTCAAACACAGGCACTTCCTGCGTGCTGGACTCCCAGCATGACTCCGCGCTTGAGCTCAGACGCGGGGGCTGTTGAATGCGGCTCCCCATGCTTTCCAGACTCCGCCTGGCCTTCCGCTTTCAGGAAAGCGGCCTGTTGCTCATCATTCTTGTTTTGGGAGGATTCTTGACGCTCTTCAGCGGCACCGTGCGCACGCCGGAGTTCCGGATTTCCGAAGACGGCACGCGTGAACGCGTATTCACCGTGGACAAGGATGGTGAACGCGTCCCGTCATTCGTGGAGCGCAACAAGTTTCTCAACGCGCAAAACCTGGCCCAGCTCGCGAAGGACACCAGCTTCATAGCCATCATGGCCGTAGGCATGGCGCTTGTGATCATCTCGGGCGGCATCGATCTCTCAGTCGGTTCCATCTACGCCCTCGCCTCCGTCACCGGCGCCCTGGTGATGCATGCCTATGGCGCCGATGGTTCCCATGCGGATTCCTCAGGCTTAGGCATTTTCCTCGGAGTTTCCACATGCCTGGGCGTCGCAGCACTCTGTGGACTCCTGAACGGAGGTCTCACCGTGGCCCTGCGCGTCCATCCCTTCATTATCACGCTGGGTTCAATGGCCATCCTGCGGGGCGTCGCGTTCGTGGCGACAAAGGGACAGTCCGTCGGCAGTTTTCCGTCGGGGTTTCGTGACTTCGTGCGCTTTGAATGGGGCCAAAACATCAGCGTCGTTCCGCTCGCGGTGATGATCCTGGTGACGTTTCTCGGATGGATTTTCCTCTCGCGCTTCGCGGCAGGTCGTCGCGTCTATGCCATCGGCGGAAATGAACTGGCCTCGCAATTCAGCGGCATCCGGGTCAACCGGGTGAAGCTCGGGGTCTATCTTTTTTCCGGCCTTTCCGCCGGTGTGGCAGCGCTGCTGTCGCTCGGTTATTACGGCGCCGCAACTTCGGGCGACGGACAGGGCTACGAACTCAACGTCATCGCCGCCGCCGTCGTGGGTGGCGCCAGCCTCACCGGCGGACGAGGCACCGCGCTCGGCGTGGTGCTTGGGGCGCTGATCATCCAGATGATCAGCAGCGGTATCGTCATCCTCGGCATTGATCAGAACTACAGCCAGATCATCATCGGCACCGTCGTGATCGCGGCCGTTGTCCTCGACAACCTCACCACCTGGATGCGCCGCCGCCGCACGCTCCGAACCACGGGCTGAATCGCCTGTCCCACTCTCATCCCCTCACTCCATCAAACCATGAAACTGCTCCGTTCTCTCGTCACCTGCGGAGGCTTCGCCGCTGCCACCGTCCTGGCCGCAGCCGCCCCGCGCACGCTCGTCATCGGCCTTGTCGCCAAATCCCAGGGCAACCCGGTCTTCCAGGCCGCCCGCGTCGGCGCCGAGGACGCCGCCAAGGAGCTCGGCAAAAAGCTCAATCTCAACATCAAGATCGACTGGCGCACTCCGAACGAGGAGGATGCCCAGAAACAGGCCGAGGCGATTGAACAGCTCGTCCTGGCGGGCGCCGAAGGCATCGCCGTGAGCTGCTCCGATGCCAACAAGCTGACCGACGCCATCAACTCCGCCGTCCGCAACGGCGTGCCCGTCGCCACCTTCGACTCCGATGCGCCCGACAGCAAACGGTTCGTCACCTACGGCGTGGACGACGTCGAGTGCGGCCGACAGGTCATGTCGGAACTCGCCAAGCTGATGAACGGCCGGGGCGTCGTCGCGATCCTGGCAGGAAACCAGAACGCACCCAACCTCCAAAAGCGCGTCCAGGGCGTGCGCGAGGAGGCTGCGAAATTTCCTGGCATCACCATTCGCAACACCTACTACCACAAGGAAACACCCCAGGACGCCGCCGCCAAGGTCGAACAGGTCATGCAGGCCAATCCTGACATCACCGGCTGGGCCATGATCGGAGGCTGGCCCCTGTTCACCGAAAACGCCCTCAACTGGCAGCCCGGGACCGTGAAATGTGTATCCGTGGACGCACTACCCGCGCAGCTTGCCTACGTTCGCAGCGGACACGTGCCCGTGCTCCTCGCGCAGCAGTGCTACGCGTGGGGACATCGCTCCGTGGAACTCCTGATCGACAAGATCGTGCTCAAGAAAAATCCCCCCGCAGTGAAGGAGATCAGCCCACTCATTCCCGTTACCAAGGACAACGTCGACGCATTCGCGAAAAACTGGGAAACCTGGCTCCCCAGCTCCCGCTAACGCAGCCCCTCCCACGCGACCCACCGCATGGCCTTCCTCGAGTTTAACGGCATCGGCAAGCGCTTCCCCGGCGTCGTGGCGCTGGACGATGTGAGCTTCTCCATCGAGCGCGGATCCTGCCACGCGCTGATCGGAGAGAATGGTGCAGGCAAGAGCACGCTTGGAAAAATTCTCGCCGGCATCCATCAGACCGACTCCGGTACGATCCTGCTCGATGGCCGGGAGATCCGCCCCGCCACACCTCTGGAAGCGCGCCAGCTCGGAATCGCGATGGTCCACCAGGAACTCGCGTTCTGTCCCAACCTGAGTGTTGCCGAAAACCTCTGCCTCGGCGACATGCCATCCCGCCGCGGCTGGGTGGATCGCAAGGCACTGCGCGCCCGCGCCCGGAAGATGCTCCAGTCGATCGGTGCGGACATCGATCCCGACCGCCTGATCGGATCGCTCTCCACAGGACTCGAGCAGCTGGTGCAGATCGCCGCCGCTGTGGGCACAGGAGCCCAGGTGATCGTCATGGACGAGCCGTCGAGTTCGCTCTCCGCAGGAGAAACCCGAGAGTTGTTCCGCCTCGTCCGTGATCTCACCGCCCGCGGCATCACGCTCATCTATGTTTCGCACCGCCTGGAGGAACTCTTCGCGCTCTGCACGACCATCACCGTGCTCCGCGACGGACGTCACATCTCAACCGGGCGCATCGCCGACACAGACCCCAAGCGCGTCATCAGCCAGATGATCGGCCGCGAACTTCGCGTGGAAACGCCCGCGCATCTTTCCCGGGAGCCAGGCCCCGAACAGCTCCGTGTCGAAGGACTGGCTTCTCCGGGAAAATTTTCCAACATCAGCTTCTCCGTGCGCGCCGGCGAAATCGTGGGTTTTGCCGGCCTCGTCGGCGCCGGGCGAAGTGAAACGGCACAGGCGCTCTTCGGGCTCGATCCCAACGCAACTGGCAGCGTGATCGTCAAGGGCAAGACGTTGCCCCCCGCCTCGATCGAGGCCGCACTGGCGGCGGGTGTGGGACTTCTGCCCGAGGACCGCAAGCGCCAGGGCCTCGTGCTCGGCCTGAATTGCCGCGAAAACACGTCGCTGGCGGTGCTTCCACTGCTGACGCGCCTCGGCTGGGTCAATCGCCGCAGGGAGCGTTCGCTCGCCGAAAAGTATGCGACGCGGCTGCGCGTAAAGACGCCAAGCGTCGAAACACTCATCGCTGGCCTGAGCGGCGGCAACCAGCAGAAGGTGGCCCTCGCCAAGTGGCTGGCGCGCGAATGCGACGTGCTCCTGATCGATGAACCCACGCGTGGTGTCGACGTCGGTGCCAAGTCCGAGATCTACCAGCTTCTCGATGAACTCGCCTGCGAGGGAAAGGCGATCCTCATGATTTCCTCCGAGCTTCCCGAGCTTCTCGCCCTCTGCACACGCATCCTTGTCATGCGCGGGGGAAGGCTCGTCGGCGAGGTCCCGCGCGCTTCAGCGAGCGAAGCCAGCCTCATGCGTCTGATGGCGGGTGTGGACACCGACGCCACGGAATCCGTCGCTCAATAGTTCTTTCCCTTTCGGGGGCGCCGGACAGCATCGGAAGTTCCAGCAATGGCCAATCCGACTACCAAACGCACCGTTGACATGCAGATCATCGCCGACTGGGTGACGCCCAAGTCGCGCGTGCTGGATCTGGGCTGCGGCCGTGGAGCGCTCCTGGAGTTTCTCATTCAGTCCAAACAGGTGGAGGCCGTGGGCGTGGATCTCAATGTCGAGAAAGTCACGCGATGCATCCAGCGGGGTGTCACCGTCTATCAGGGCGACATGATGGAATTCATGCGCGCGTTTCCCGACTCGCATTTCGATCGCGTGATCTGCTCCCGCACCTTGGAGGAATTGAGTGCGCCGGCCGCCGTCATCGCGGAAGCCCTGCGTGTTGGTCGTTCCATGACGGTCGGTTTCGTGAATCACGGGTACTGGAAAAACCGTTACGGTTTCGCATGGCTCGGACGCAAGCCGCGCAACGAGGTCTACACGACCCCGTGGTACGAAAGCACACCCGCCAATCCCGCGACCATCGCCGATTTCGAGGAATTTTGCGCCGCAAAGGCGATCCGCATCGCGCGCCGCTACTATCTACGCGGCAACTGGCAATCGCGCTGCACCTGGCAGCCCAATCTGATGGCGGGATATGCGCTCTATGATCTTGTTCAGTAAGCCTGGCCTGCGGATGCCGCGCGGAACTGACTGTTGATCTGACGGGAAAGAATGCGGCAGGGCAGGTTTTTCACCATGATAAAGCGCTCAGGCCCATGTCTTCACCGCACGGGTGCAGCCTCGGCTTCGAGTTTTCCTTTTTCACGAGCAAGCACGGGTTCTGTCACTGTTGACAGCATAGCCAAGGCTTCATCGCGGCGACCCAGCTTCAGAAGGGCCCTTGCGCCATGCAGACGGCAGGTCTGCTGTTCGATGCCCGGTTTGAGTTCCCCTTCAAATTTCTCCCAGAACTTCAGGGCGGTCTGCCAATCCGGATTCGCCACGTCGTAAAATGAAAGGCCATACCGATAGGCGTAGCGCCATTCGCCCGGTGTGAGCAGCGAGGCCTGCAGGAAGGCCTTCTGCATCGCCTCATCAATCTTGGCCGCGGTCCACTCACCGCTCTTGAGAAAATCATCCCGCGCCTCCGCCAGCAGTGTGCCGAGCTGATAGTGATAGAGTGGCTCCTTGGGAGCGAGTCGCACGGCAGCGAGGAAATAGTTGAGCGCCTCGAGGGGTTGCCCTTGCTCCGCGACATGATTGCCAAGCTGATTCTTGACGAGCGGCAGGTCGGGATCGAGCTGGTTGGCCTTCAACAGCAACGCCGTCGAGCGTCGACGTTCATCAATCACCGGATTGTCCAGAAGCATGGCATAACTCACGAAGCCAAGCGCAAACGTGGGGTACTTCTTCAGGAAATCCTCATACGCGTAACAAAGATCCTGCAGGGGTTGCCGAAGGTCCTCCATTTCAGCCTGCGAAGCCTTGGAAGACGCAGCCTTGAGCAACTCCTTCTGGCGGGTCGCGAGCACAACCAAGGCCTCTTCCGCCCCCGCAGGCGCTTCCGCGTGCATGGGCAGGTGCGATGCGATCAGTGTCAGAAACAGTAACGGAACCCTCAGGATTCTGTGCATGGTGGAGTCAACGATTGTCGGAAAATCGCGTGAGCTGGTGCATGTTCGAAAGAGATTCGGTGCAGGGTTTGACCCTTCTACCTCCCAATTGTGCCCGCGTAAACATTCATGCGGTTGTCCCGCACAAAGCCCACCAGCGTCTGCCCGCTTTCACGTGCAAAATCGACGGCAAGGCTTGTGGGTGCCGAGACGGCTGCAACCGTGGGGATGCCGGCCATCAAAGCCTTCTGCATCAACTCAAACGAAACGCGGCCGCTCACCACGAGGATGCATTCGGCAAGAGGCAGCCGGTCCGCCAGAAGGGCCCACCCAATGACTTTGTCCAGTGCGTTGTGACGACCAACATCCTCGCGCAGAACGATCAATCCGCCATCGGCGGAAAACAGGCCGCTGGCATGAACTCCGCCAGTCAACGCAAACCCCTGCTGACGCTCGCGGAGTCCATGGGTGATCTTCTCGAGGACCACCCTGGAGGGAACCGAGGTTCCCACCAGGGACGGAGCTATCGATCGGACTGCGTCGATCGACACCTTGCCGCAGAGTCCGCAGCTCGATGATGCAAAAGTATGCCGTGTCAGGCGCTCCCAATCAACACTGACTCCCGGAGCCAGATGAACCGTCATGACATTGGGCTCCGCGTCGGCTTCCGGACTGCAATAAACGAGATCCAGGATCTCACTCCGTTGGCGAACAATTCCCTCGGTTGCGAGAAAACCGGCAACCAGTTCGCGATCGTTTCCCGGCGTGCGCATCACGACTGCAAGGCCGCGCTCGCCAATACGAATCTCAAGCGGTTCTTCCACCGCGACCACGTCACGGGCATCCGAGTGCACAACCCCTTCCCAACGCGTCAGTGTCACGGGACGGGCGAAAACAGCGGTGGAGGGGCGAATCATCTTCAAAGGCTAGCAGACGCGCCTCCCCGGGCAATCTCGCTCGCGCATATCAGGTGAAATCGCACGTCCATCCCGGGAGCCTGCTCTTCAGCCTCGCCTCGCACCGGACTCAAAATCCGAATCGATCTGCAATGCGCAGAAACCCTTCGGCAATCACTCCCGCCCAAACAGCAAAATAGACAATCATGCCAACAAAAATGCCATAGCCCGTCACAATCCCAGCCCCATCGCGCTCCAGCGTGCTCATCGCCATCATCACGATGACCAGCGCCGGCAGGGTGTTCGTAAAGGGCGGAATGGGCGGAAGCGGCAGCATGAGGACCAACGCAGACATCATGATCGCGATCGCATGAATCCGAAGTTTCCAGCGTGGTACCACAAGGAACAGCCATCGGGCACGCATGCGACGTTCAATCCACCCGATCACCCGGCTCCCTGCCTCGAGAATCTTTGATAGACCCTTGGGCGGCAACGCAACCTCGCGCAACCGCCGCGGCAACCAGGGCGGCTTCCCCAGAGCATAGCGCAGCGACAGCACAAAGATCACCAACCCAAAGGGCGTCGAGAGTCCGGGAATGGTGACCGGCGCGCAAAACGGCAAAGCGCACACAATCACGAGCAATGCGGATGCGCGTGCGCCCAGCGTGTCCATCAATTCTCCCAGCGTCCATCCGTGCGCCGGTGTGCGCCCCGCCAGCCCATGAAGCTGCTGGGAAAGCGTCTCGCGCGTGCCATTTCCCGACTGAGGCATTGAAGGCGTGGAAGAGGGATGCAATTCGCCTATAAAGACCGCGAAGCCGCCGGTGTGAATCGCGAAAATATCTCTGCCATTGTCCGACAATAAGCCTCTCAGGAGGCAAGTTCTTGTGAATTGGAGCTATTTCCGGCATCAATCTCTTCCTTTGTGCGACAACGCACGACCCGCAGACCAACACCTACCTGGATAGCATGCCGACCCGTCCTGAATCTCCCGATCTCAATACCCTTCACCACGCGATCAACCTGCGACTCGCTCTACTCGACTGCCCGACGATTGACGACGCCCAAGGTGCAGTCTGGAACAAACTCGCGGCCCCCATCTTTGCGCGTCACCGGGAAATCACCCGGCTTCTGGAGGACCGGCTTTGCCCGGCCGACCGACGTATCCAGCACTTTCTCAATCTCTACCTCGCCGACATCGGTCCGGCGCCACAACTCCCGGCCCGCACGTTCATCCTCGACAAGCCCGGACTCGCCCGAGAGCTCTCGCTCCCCGCTCATGGCGATTCCTTTGAATCGCCCTTGCTGAAGAGCTACAGGCTGCGCAACGGAGTCCTGCACAATCCCGCGAGCGACCGTCGCACCACGAAAGGTGTTTTTCACATCGCCGACGGAGGCATCGCCGTCCCCGATGACAAGTACTGCGTGCCCAAGAAAGCCTTTGCCAAGCTGCTCGAGAAGGCTCTGAAGCCACCCTCAGCGCTTCAGCGACTGCCGTTCACCGATGGACAGACCCCCGCCGCAGAGTGCATGGTGTCACTGCTCCTGCGTCCCCTGGTCGTGCCTGCGATTTCTGGATTCACGAGGGAAAAGCGGATGGAGATCCGGTTCTTCGCGCCGGGTTCACTCGTATCCAACCTCGATTTCGTCGAGAGCATTTTTGGGAATGCGGGCGATCCCTACCTTCCCGAGAACGACGCAGCCCTCGACGTCGATGGCTGGACCGGTCACAGCGGCTGTGTCATTCTTGCGCCCCATCTGGTCGGCATTGCAAAACACGCCATAGGCCTTCCGCACTGGAATCTCGCCACACCACGCCAACGCCGGGATGGCATGTGCTGGAAGGAGATCGACGAACGCTACAACGATGGGGCCGCCTTCAAGATCTGTGCACGCGACGCTCGAGGCACCATGGTCACGCTCATCGCGGACAACTACTACGGGTACTGCAAGAAGGAGGTGAAGACCCAGATCAGCTACGCCGCGAATCTCTATGGATCCGCCGAGGAGGAGCATGCCGGCGGCGCCCTGGTCTTCCCCAGCTATGATCTCGGAAACGAATTCGATGCCTATGGCATGCCCGAGCGTTACAGCGTGGCGGATGTCATCGCGCGTCACCCGGGACGCTTTCAGCCGCATCCCGAGGGACACGCCACGGATACACTCCTGCCGGATGTCGTGCTCGTACCGGAACAGGCGCATTTCAGCCTGCGGGACCAGGCAGTGACATGGACAGGCGCCGATGGCGAACGGCGCAGGATCAAACTGCTCGCCGGGAAATCCTACCTGCGCCCCGGGGGATACCGGGTGCACCTCGAGCCCGTTCCCGATAAACCCGGCATGTGGCGCCTCGTCGGCACGGTCGCCGACGGCACCGTCTGCCACAAGCCCAGTACGGTTTCGGGCGGCGGAAAATCGGAGATCTCCAAGGCGATCTCCGATGCCATTCTGAGCGGCACGGTTTTCGTTGCGGATTTCGAGGCCGACATGAACCAGGTCGGGGAAATCCTCGCGCGTGACTACTCGCGGCGTTTCCTGGACACCAGCCGCAGCCTCGATACGCGGCCGATTCTGAGTGCCGAACGCTCGTTCGGAAGCGTCATCAAGCTCCTCACACCTTCCTCCCGCGAATACACACCGGAGTACAACGAGTGGCTTCGCTCGATTCCCCCGCACATCAAGGAACTCGTCTTCGTCGTCAAACGCTTCTACCAGCCCTCCTGGGGAAAAGACTGGCGCGCGCATTTCACGGTCGATCTGATCAACGGACGACCGGCCAACATTCTTCGACACGAAGGACGAAGCGTCGTCGTGAATACATTGCGGGTCGGATTCAATACCGACGGTGCATGGCGCGTGTTTGGCCTGCGACATGATTTTCATCCGGCAGCAAAGGTCCAGATCGAGGACGACATCACTGCCTCCGTAGTCGTGCCCGCGCATCAGGTGGAACAGAGGCTGACCGCGGCGCCGGGCAACGGTCAGGAGGCAAAGACATCCTTGAAGTTTGTGCAGAATTGCGAGCGACTCCTTTTCCAGCGGCCCGACGAAGCCATCCATCGTGGCTATGACGGTCAGGCAGAAAGTGATATTGCCCGCTCCGGAAACTTCCTTTCGAACTATGCACCCCTGACCCGCCAGGACGCCTGTGCACTGCTGGAGGACGCGATCGGATTCTCCGCGTTTACAGCACCCATGCAGGAGCTCATCCGTGCCGCGGCCAACGCGCACAACGGTGCCTCGCCAAAGTACTTTGTCTCCTCGGCCCATCCGCGTGTCATCGACGGCAAGCCTTCAAAAAATCCGCGCTACCTTCAACTCCGCCAGGATCTGGCGGATCCTCATTCGACCGCGCTCGCACATCTGAGCCAGTGCCTGCATCGAAAACTCCCCGCCGAGGTCCAGATGCCTCTCACTCCCGTGCACGTGCTCGTCCCCGGGCGACGCAACAACCCTCCGGAACCGGGCATCCGGCCCCTCTGCGTTTTCAATCCGATTCATTTCCTCGAACTGCCTGAACTCTTCATGGAATTCATCAGCTCCATGACAGGGAAATCCCCATCGACCACAGGTGCCGGCTCCGAGGGTGCCCTGACAAAAGCCCCATTCAATGCGCTGCCTCCTATCATCGATCTGAACGCTGCACTGGTTTCCCTA
>CAUJJL010000010.1 GCA_963205455.1 Verrucomicrobiota bacterium | reverse complement strand
GTGCCTTCAATGCGCCCAGCCAGGGCGCCCTGGGCTGAAAGCGTCGATACTCCCATCAGGCCGAGCGTGAGAAATAGGAACGAACGCATCTTGCTGTAAAAGGGCTGAGTGTGAGGGAATGTGACCCGATTTCAAGCAGGGGGTTGCACAAGATTTTGCCAGACGTGGACCGGGATTTCCTCGGCGCGTGCCTGCGGTGTGAGTCCGTGCTCGGCGAGGATGGCAAGCCATGCGGTCCCGCGATCGGGAAGCCTTTCGCGAATCAGCGAGCCGATCTGTTTCCGCCGTTGCTGAAACAGCGCGCGGATGAAGTCCCGATTCGCGGAGGGAAAGACGACGGGCCTGGATCTTCGCACGAGGTGGAGGAGGCAGGAATCCACCTCCGGGCGGGGATGGAAGCAGGCGGAAGACACGGCATGCCCGGGAGCCACGTCGAAGGCCGACTGAAGGAAGATGGAAATGGCCCCAAATGCCTTTGAACCTGGATTTGCTGCATACCGTTCCGCCGCCTCGCGCTGCAGCATGAGGACCATGCGTTGCGGAAGCGGACCACTCAGCACGGCGTCCATCCAGGGTGTCGAGATGGCGTAGGGCAGGTTGGCGACTATCTTGAATAGTTCGCGGCTGCGTTCAGGTGGCAACCCCGCTAGGGGCAGTTCCACAGCGTCCCCAAGAGTGATGTGAAGGGTTTTGGGAAATCGCGGCAGCAGGGTCTCCTCGAGATACTGATGCAGGCGCGGATCGCGCTCCACCGCCCAAACCTCCGCACCCGATTCCAGTAGCGCGGTGGTGAGTGTGCCCAGTCCCGGACCGATCTCGACAATGACATTCTCTGCGTCCACCTCGGCGAGTTCGAGGGATTTTCGCACGATATTGCCGTCGACAAGGAAGTTCTGTCCCAGCGCCCTTCGGGGAAAGTGTGCGAGTTGGGCAAGCAGGGCCCGGGTCGACGAGGGGGAGAGTGGCATCAGTTGGCGCGAAAGTCTGAGATGACCGCCGTGGGGTCGGCTGCCTTCATGAGGGCCTCGCCACACAGAATGGCATGGGCGCCAGCGGCCCTGACACGCGCGGCGTCCTTGCCGGTGAAGATTCCGCTCTCGCTCACGGCGATGCTCCCTTTGGGAAACATTGGAATCAATCGCTCGCTTAGGGCGAGGTCGGTCTTGAAAACCGCGAGGTCACGATTGTTCACGCCGATGATTCTGGCGCCGTGACGGCTGGCCCGCTCGATTTCGCTTTCCGTGTGGATTTCAAAAAGCGCGTCAAGCCCCGCCGCCTGAGCCGCTTCGAACAGGATGGAGATTTCGTCGTCTCCAAGCGCCCGGACGATGATCAGAATCGCACTGGCGCCCGCCTTCCGGGCTTCGAAGACCTGGATCGGGTGAACCATGAAATCCTTGCGAAGGCAGGGCAGGGCCGGGGCCTCCTGACAGAAGCGCGCAGTTACCGACTCGAGATCGGCGAGGGTGCCTCCGAAATAATGCTCGTCAGTCAGGATCGAAAGCGCGCTGGCTCCGGCGGCCCGGTAGCGGAGTGCCTGATCCACTGACGACACTCCCGCCGCAATGTCGCCCGCCGAAGGGGACCGCCGCTTGATCTCCGCGATGACGCCGAGGGCGCCGTCCGGGCGCTTCAATGCACCTGCAAAGGACGGCACCGGCGGCATCGCGGCGTGCAGCGCGCGCAGTTCGGCGAGCGTGACCGTGCGGATGATCGGGGCGATTTCGCGTCGCTTCCATGCCATGATCTCGGTGAGTTTGTCTGCCATGCGAATTCCCGAGAAAACACAGGGAGGGCCGGAAAACGAGTACGGAGTTGGCGATCATGCCGAGCCAGGTGGTTCGGCATGACTTCGAATACGCGGTCCGGGCGCGTGGGTAAGGAGGATTTGCATAGCTTCCTGGATGGGGATTGCCTGAACTATGCCTGACATGAGTGCCATGGATGAACTGCGCCAAACCATCGCCCGCCTGCGGGGTCCGGGTGGCTGCCCCTGGGATCAGGAGCAGACCCACGCCTCGCTGGTGCGATGCCTGATCGATGAGGTGAGCGAATTGATCGAGACGATCGACTGCCTCGACATGCCCCATATGCGGGAGGAACTGGGAGACGTGCTCATCCAGGTGGTCTTTCACGCGCAGTTGGCGCAGGAGCGGGGAGATTTCACGTTCGAGGATGTTGCGCGCGAAGTGAACGAGAAGCTGATACGCCGCCATCCGCATGTGTTTGGTGACAGCGTCCGGCTGGGCACGGCATCGGACGTGATTGTGAAATGGGAGGAGATCAAGGCCCAGGAAAACGTCGGCAAGGCTTCCAAAGGGAAGAGTGTCTTCAAGGACATGCCGGCGCGACTGCCTGCACTGATGTTTGCCGAGGCGGTATGGAAGCAGATCGAGAAGAAGAAGCTGCCCGTCGCGGGGACGGTGGATGTGGAGGCTGTCAGACGACTCGAATCCGAACTCGATGCGGACACCTTGGGAAGGCGCCTGTTTGAGCTGGCCGCTGCGGCTCGTGCACGAGGCCTTGATCCTGAAGGGGCGCTCAGGCTGCATGCAACCCGTGTAATGTGCGATGTCGAAGCCCGCACCCACTCGCCGGCCTTTGCCTGAACCGCCGCAGGAGGTGCTGTCCCGTTGGTGGGTTCCTTTCGGGGAGTTTCTTGCCCACGAGCGCCGCTATTCGCGCTACACGGTGCGCAACTACCGGCAGGCCTTCGACGATTTCTATCGTTGGGCGAAATCGAACAGTGTGTGGGATGATGGCATCGAGGGAATGACGCCAAGGGCGGCGAGGGACTTCGTTATCGAGGGACAACGGCGGTTTGACAGGCGAACACTCCACAACCACGTGTCCGGTCTTCGGGCCTGGATGAATTTCTGGCGGCGGCAGGGCGTGCTCCATAACAATCCGTTTGTGGGTGTGGCACTGCCGAAACTCGAAAGACGCCTGCCTCAATTCCTCACTGAACAACAGATGGTTCGATTGCTGCAGGGCCCCCAACGCCTGCTTGAAAACGAATCGATCGACGCCTTCTCTGCATGGCGAGACCGCCTGGCGATGGAGTTGCTGTACGGTGCGGGATTGCGCGTCAGCGAGGCCGTTGCGCTCAACTACGGCGAGGTGGATCAGGAGTCGGGTGTGGCGCGCGTGACGGGAAAAGGACGCAAGCAGAGGCTTTGCCCCATGGGCGAAATTGCACTCGGGGTCTTCAGGAAATGGCGTGCCGAGCACGCGGCATCTGCGGCGCATGACAGTCCGGTCCTCGTCAATCGGAATCATGAACGACTGTCCACACGCTCCGTGCAATTGCTGCTGAAGCGATACCTCGCCCTTGCCGATCTGCCGCTGGACCTGACGCCGCACAAGCTGCGTCACAGCTATGCCACCCACCTGCTGAATGCAGGCGCGGACCTTCGCCTCGTGCAGGAATTGCTAGGCCATGCGCACCTCGGCACCACCCAGATCTACACGCATGTCACCGCCGCCCGCCTGAAGGAGGTGTACGCGCGGGCACATCCCAGGGCGTAGGTAATCTCCAGCGATCTACCAGACCAGGCGTCGGGCAGTGCTGTTTCCAACGCTGTCGTAGAGGACTGCTTCGACGTTGGTGGCCGGTGCAAGTCGAGACATTGGGATCTCAAGTATAAAAGTCTCTTCCCGACCATCGCGGATGCCATCCGCAGGCTGCTCAACCGTCTGTACCAAACCATTGTTGAAGCGCAGTTCCACGCCTTCGAGGAGAGAAAGTTTGTCATGACCGCGCACGGTGACGATCACGTTGTCACCCACGCGCACCGCGCTTGCGGACAACATTTCCGGGGGCGTGCGATCAATGATGAGATCGTCCGTTTCAAACGTCGTCGAAAGCCGTTCCCTGACGGGACGTGGCGACTCTTCGTCGACCACCAGACGGGTGAAGTAGATTCCGTCTTCGAGGTGTGACGTGTCGAACTGTGTGTACAGTGTATCTACCTTCATCGCCACATCGGTCCACCGATCGTCTCCGTCCCGTCGCAACGAAAAGGTCGCGGTGAGTTTGTCGCCATCGGCATCATTCAGGGTCCAGTAGGCAATCTGCATGCCCGGGTTTGGGATGATAGCGGATGCGAGCAGTGAACTGCGGCGCTTGTCGTCGGAGCTGTCCTTGCTCTGGCTGATCACCTGCCCAAGCGTGATGGATGCCGGAGTGACCGGATCCGGGGCGGGCAGCAGGCCAAAGTTTGCGGCGAAGAGCCTGAAATCCGTCAGGGTGGGGCGGCGGTTCTGGGGAAGAGCGTACAGGGTGGCCTTGTCCATCTCGAGAGATGCCGGACTGCTCGCGGGGAGGGTCAGCTTGAGGCGGAAATAGCGGCCCTTCATTGAAGAATTTGCCTGCCAGGCACCGTCGCTCGAGTTGAGTTTGGCCCAGGGTGTCCATCCCTCAACGTCATCGCTGCCAAAATTCGTGCGGAGCGAGAGGTCGACTGAAGAGTCCACCAGATCGCGGAGCCGGTTAAAGCGCAGGGCTCCCAGGTGCGAAGGTGCACCCAGATCGAGGCGGCGGGTCTCCAGTTCGCGGGGGCCTGACGCGTCGAAATCGATCAGCGCGAGTCCGGGAGCATTGTTGCGCAAGGCCAGGAATCGCTTGGAATCGATCGCCGCCAGTCCGTTCAGTTGGGCGGACGCGCTGCCTGGGAATGTGAGCGATCGCCGCTGTTTGAGATCATAGCCGACGAAGTCACCCTGCTCGCCGCTGGCGATCAGGATCTGCTCGCCTCGCAGCGCCATCTGATAGAAGGCCGCTCCACTCCGTGAAACGAGCGTTTCCGGAAAACCGTCGCCATGGGGAATCCAGATGATGGAGCTGCGTCCCGTGAACCGTTCCAGGGGTGTATCCGGGGAGGAGGGCGGACCGGAGGTGGCCTCCTTTTCAGGTGAAGTCGTGGGTGTGGCAACGGGACGATTGATCCGGGTAGAGGCGGTGTTTGACTGAGAAAACACCACGGCTGCGTAAATGTCGTCACCGGGTGTGACGAGCAGGTCGGTCACCTCCGCGTCGCGATTCTCGAGGATCATGACGGGCGGACCTCCGTCACGGGAAAATGAATACAGGTTTCCCTTGGGTGCCGAGCCCGCCAGAACGCGTCCATCGTTGAGCAGCGCAAGTTTTCTCAGGTTGCGATCACGCACCTCGCCGAACAAGGTGATGCCCCTGTCCGCAAGATCCTTTATCCCGGCGGTTTTCTCGAGGGTGATGCCTCCGGCCCTGAATTTCCGCAGATCGATGCGGTAGATCCGCCCCGGATTGCCTGTGGCCGCGAGCACGGTGTGCGGATCAACCAGCTTCAAGTCGTAGATGGAATCCACGGGCAGCGAAATGCCCGCAGTGACCTTGCCTGCGCTTGCCAGTTGGATCGTGCCTTTGGGCGAGGTACCTGCGAGAAGACTGCCGTCGGGCAATCGCAGCACGGCAAACACATTGGTGTCGTTGAGCTGGAGCAGCTCCCGGCTCGAAAAGATCGGCGCATGCGAATCGAGAGTCACCTCGAGAATTTTCCCGTGCGGCCCCGAACCGACCCACCACTTGCCCTTGTCCGCCGGTGTCAGTGTCCACAGCAGGTCGGCGAGCGGGGGGCCGGTAAGGTCAGTGAACAGCGGTCCCGCGACCACGCGGCCGTCAGAGCGCGTGGCGAGCCCCTTGAGGTTTCGGCTGGTGGTGTCGCGGTAGAAGTCTATTTCGACCTGCCTCGAGAAAGGTTCGGCCGAAAGGCATGCCGAGGTGATCACGATCAGGCAGAGGCGCGCGACAAACACAGGGAGTTGGACGCTGTGGCGGTGTGCCGATCGGCGGAGGGAAATGAAAGGCATGCGACAAGGACTGGAGGGAGTTATTCGAAAACGGTGAAGGGCCGCCGAATGCTCGCGTTGATCAGGCGATCGGGAAAGACATGGCTTTCCCAGAGCGCGACGGCCAGATCCTGGTGGCCATAGCGCGTGTTGGAATTGCCCTGGGTGATGCGTTCAATTGATCCCGGCGGGTCCAGCAGGCGTGCGTTTTGATCAAGCAGCGCGTCGGTCCGTTCGATCACGGCCACGTAGAGACCGTCCGGTTGTCGGGCATTGCGAAGAGCCGCCAGATACTCCGGGAAACTGCGCAGGTCGGTGACAACCGGAGCGGCTGTCCTGCCGGAAAGTTTGTCGAGTTCGCGTCCGTTCATGACGACGAGCTCGAGTGACTTCCCGATCCACTCGCGAGGGATGTGGCAGCGCACCGTTTCCGTGAGTGATGCACCCTGATAGTTGCGACCTGAAAGCTGGAATGAGACTGGTTCCCCTGCGCGGGCCCGCGTTGTCGAGGGTTGGAACTGGTCGAGAAATGCCCACGGACGGCTTTCCAGGGGCATGATGTTCACCGAGACGGCTTCCGGGAATGTCTTCTCGAACGGATTCTGGAGGGTGCCGTTCAGCGTTTGAAGGAATTCTCCGATGCCTGCAGCGAATCCCTGCGGGCCCGCATAGAGCATGTCGGTTTCAATCGGCTCTTCACCCGGGAAGGCGACGCGCGTGGAAACCCGGAAGCCCTCCGCAAAACCCGCGTCGTTGGAACTTACGACGGCCTGCGTGACTCCCGCAGCCACGACCAAGGGTGCAAGTTGCGGATGCCGCACGGTCGAAAAGCGCAGGGTGCGGCGCGGGGTGGCGACTTCGATCGGGATCATTGCCGGTCCAGGTCCCAGTTCGCCGGCCACGCCTGAAAGCCGGTCCTGAAGGAGCGTGCCAATGACACGGCCCACATTCGAAACTTTCATCGAGTTCAGGTTCGAGGGAAGGATCGTGACGATGTCCGCCTCGCACATCGCCAGCGTCACATCGCCGATGCCGAGCATCGGATGACCGAACGCGGTGACCCGGTTGCCTTCGACCCGCGAGACCGTACCCGTTCCCGCGATGGTGATATCACCGACGGCGAGCGCCACGGCGACGGACTCGCCTGCCCCCAAATGTCTTGCCGAGGGAGATCCCGGTGCGGCGAGATTCGCCAGCGATGCAGGGGAGTCCGAGCCGCCGATTGATGTCGTCGCAAGCCCGAGTGATTGGAAATGGGGAGCGAGCATTTCTGCCACCTGGGGTGAGAGGCCCGAGAGAGAGAAGACGGGATTGAGTGGCTGAAATGTTTCGTTGTCGCCCGTGCGCCGCCTGACTGTTGCCGACTCCGCTCCTATGGGGGCGGGCGTGAGAGGGGCGATGCCCACCTTGTCGGCGACCTCGGCGAGGTCTCCAACGGGAGTGAATCCGGCGTAACGCACGGTCTCGAAACGCTGCACCTGATAGCTCAGGGCGCCCGCCAACTGGCCGTGAATATAGAGCGGGCTCCCGCTCATGCCTGCGACTGCCCCCATGCTCTGCACGCGCGGGTCGGTGAGACGGCAGAGAATGAGCGCTTTGCCCGGGCCGACTGCGTTTCGAATGATGCCGGTAACCTCAACGGAAAACGGCTCGGGCTTGTTGCCCCGGAAAACGGTCCACACTTCTCCGGTCATTCCAGGCTTCAAGTCGTCGATCGGCATGGCCGGAGCGTCGACCGGCTGGAGTGAGGGGAGTGGTGCGGCAGGGCTGTCTGCTTGTCCCCGCAGCAGGGAAAAGCCGCAGGCAAGGAGCAGCAAGCCGAGACAGTGTCCCGAAACGCGACGGCCATTTGCAGTCATCGAGTAGGCTGCGGAGCGCGGAGATTTCGGGAGTTGAAACATGGTCAGAGGGAGCGCACCGCGTCGCTCATGATTTCACAGGCTCTGTCGATGGCTGATCCTTCATGGGCGGTGCTGATGAAACAGGCTTCGAATGCACTGGGAGGAAGATACACGCCTTTCGACAAACATGCGTGGAAAAACTTCCCAAAAAGTTTGGCGTCTGTTTGCAACGCAGTGGCATAGTCGCGGACCAGCGTTGGGCTCAAATAGAGACTGAACATGGATCCGGTCTGGGGCACCGTGGCCGGGATTCCCTTGGCCCGGGTTGCACTGAGGAGTGTGTCGCGAATCTGCCTTCCCATGCGATCAAGCCGCGGGTAGGGCTCCTCCTCCTTCAGCATCTTGAGGGCGGTGATGCCGGCCGCCATGGCCAGGGGATTTCCGCTCAGCGTGCCGGCCTGGTAGACGGGCCCAACCGGCGCAAGGTTATCCATGATTTCCGCGCGCCCTCCAAACGCGCCGACCGGTAGGCCTCCGCCGATGATCTTGCCGAGTGTTGTGAGATCGGGTTTGATGCGCTCGATCTCCTGCACACCTCCTTTTGCGACGCGGAAGCCGGTCATCACTTCGTCAAAGATCAGGACCGCGCCGTTGCTTGTGCACTGCTCGCGCAGGAATGCCAGATATCCGGGCTCCGGGAGGATGAGGCCGACGTTGGCGGGGTAGGGTTCGAGAATGATGCAGGCGATCTGGCCGGGATTTGCAGCGAACGCCGCGGTCACGGCGTCCCGATTGTTGAAGGGCAGGACTACGGTTTCGCGAGCGAAAGAGGCGGGGACACCCGCGCTGTCCGGGTTGCCGTGGGTCAGGGCCCCCGATCCTGCCTTGATGAGCAAGGAATCGGAATGACCGTGATAGCAGCCAGAAAACTTGATGATCTTGTCGCGTCGCGTGAAACCGCGCGCAAGCCGGATTGCGGACATGGTTGCCTCGGTGCCGCTGTTGCACATGCGGACCTTTTCGATCGAAGGAACCAGGGCGACGATCAATTCGGCCATCTCCACCTCGTAGGGATTCGGCGTTCCAAACGAGGTGCCGTGATCGAGTGCTTCCGCGATCGCGGCCTTGATGCGCGGGTGATTGTGACCGTGGATCGCCGGTCCCCACGTGCAGACAAAATCGATGAGGTCGCGGTCGTCGGCGGTCGTGAGCGTCGCGCCGGTTGCCGACTTCACAAAGAACGGCGCGCCACCCACGGAACGAAAGGCCCTCACAGGCGAATTCACGCCTCCGGGTATGAGTTGCCGCGCGCGGGCGAAGAGTTGCTCCGAAGTCATCAATGTCATCGTTCGATCAATTTACGTATTTCTGGACAATGGGAATACGCCGACCCACCCCGAAGGCGAGCGGGGTGATCTTCAGGCCGGGCGCGGACTGTTTGCGCTTGTATTCGTTGAGGTCGACCTTGCGGGCAATGTCGTTGACGATCGGCTCGGAAAATCCCTGGGCGACGAGGTCGCGACGGGAGAGTCCTCCCTCGACGTAGCCGCGAAGGATCGCATCAAGCACATCGTAGGGCGGCAGGCTGTCCTGGTCGGTTTGTCCCGGACGCAATTCCGCGCTGGGCGGTTTTTCAATGGAGTTGACGGGAATGATTTCGCGTTCGCGGTTGATCCACCGGGCAAGCGCGTAGACCTGTGTCTTGAAGACATCGCTGATCACGGCGAGGCCACCGCACATGTCGCCATAGAGCGTGCAATAGCCCACCGCCACCTCGCTCTTGTTTCCGGTCGTGAGCAGGAGTGCCCCGAATTTGTTGGACAGCGCCATCATGATCACGCCGCGAATGCGGGCCTGGAGATTCTCCTCCGTGACGTCCTTCGGTCGGCCGTTAAAGACCGGACCGAGGGCGGTTTCGCATGCGGCGACAGCGTCCTCGATCGCGATTGTCTCGAAACGCAGCCCGAGATTGTCCGCCAGGATGCGCGCGTCGTCCTTCGAGTGCTGGGACGAAATCGCCGAGGGCAAAGAAACACCGATCACGTTTTCCCGACCAAAGGCAGCTGCTGCGATGACTGCGACCACAGCCGAATCTATTCCGCCCGAGAGTGCGATCAGCGCCTTCCGGAATCCGCTCTTGTGGGCGTAGTCGCGAAGCCCCAGGACCAGTGCATCGTGTATATCCGCGAGCGGATCCTGGGCGAAAGTCGGGGAGAGCAAGATCGGCGCGGGAGCGTCTGCCTGGCTAGATGATTCCGCGTCAAGCGGAACGGATACGACGTGGGTTTCCTCTGCAAAGGCAGCCAGTCCCGCGACAATCCGGCCCTGAGCGTCGGCGACGAGGCTCCGCCCGTCGAAGACAAGTTCATCATTGCCGCCGATGGCGTTCACGTAGACCGCGGGACAGCTCAACGTGAGGGCTGCATCCGTGACCAGCGCCTGCCTGACATTGTCCTTCTCGAAGTGCCACGGACTCGCGGAAAGGTTGACCATCAGGTCGATCTTTTCGTTGGCGAGCCATTTGATGGGATCAAAGTGATAGAGGTGACGCGGTGCAAAACGCGGATCTGTCCAGATGTCTTCGCAAATGGTCACGCCGATGCGTTTTCCCTGATGGGTTATGACCAAGGGATGAGATGCGGGTTCGAAGTAGCGGTCCTCGTCGAAGACGTCGTAGGTTGGGAGGAGGCACTTGCGGGCATGAGCGGTAATCCTGCCGTTCACGCAAAATGCCGCGGCATTGAAATAGCGCCTGCCCTGGCTGGACGGGTTCGTCTCGACGGTGCCGATCAGCGCAGGCACGGTCCCGATCTGGGCCGCAATCTCTGCCAGCGACTTTTCGATGTCGGAAACAAAGCGGCGCCTGAGCAGTAGGTCGCGCGGAGGGTAGCCGCAGACAACCATTTCAGGAAATACAACGAGTTCCGCACCCTGCGTCACCGATGTGCGATAGGCCTCCAGAATGCGCCGCCGATTCCCGGCGAGATCACCGACCGTGGTATTGAGTTGGGCGAGGCCTATGTGCATGGCGGCTTGGCGGATACATCCGTAACGACAAGAAGCGGTCTACTTAAAGACGATTCCATGAGGTGACAACTCCCGAGGCTTGCGCCCCGCATGACAAACAGAAAGTCTCGGCGCGTATGATGTTGCCCCGGATGTCGTTGCTCATGGTCGGGTTGCTTTCGGCTGGATTGGTGGCGCAGGAGCCCCAGGCGCTGACGCTGGAAAAGGCGTTGGCGAGCGTTGAGCAGGTCAATGTCAACGTCCTTCTGAGCCGCGAGTCGGTTGCGTTGGCCCTGGAAGCCGCAAACCAACAGCGGGTCGGCCTGTTGCCCAATGTGTCTCTTAGCGCGCAGCAGCGCCGGTCAAAATCCTCATCCATTTCCGCAACATCAAAGTCGGAGGGCACTCCCTCGGACCGATTTGATGGCCGATTGGCGGGCTCCTATGCTCTGTACAGTCCCCAGCAGGTGGCGTTTCGCAGGGCCGCGCTTGAAGGGGTGAAAGTGGCGGAGTTCGACCTCCAGGTGACCTTGCAGAGCGTGATGACATCTGTCGCGCAGACTTTCTTCGCGCATCTGCGCAACGTGAAGCGGATCGCGGTGCTCGATGCCAACGTTCAGCGGGCGCGCGAACTCGTGACCCTTGCGCGTAATCGTGCCGAGGCGGGGGCTGCGCTGCAGATCGACATCACACGCGCGGAGGCGCAGCTCGCGATTGCTGAACAGGCGCGCATCCAGCAGGACACGGTGGTCTATCAGAGCGAACTTCTGCTAAAACGTCTGCTGGATATTGATCCGGCGATGAGGGTGGAACTCGAAAATTTTGAGGTCATGCGGATGGAGCAGCCGCTGTTTGCCAATGGGTTTGAGCAGACGCTTTTCGAGAAGCGCGTGGATTACCTCCGGCTGAAGCAGGCGCTGCAGCAGAACCAGGAGCTCTTTCGTGCCTCCAAGCTTGATCGTTATGGCACGTTGTCTTTGAGCGGTGAATACAACATCGCGAATACGCGGGTGTATGAGGACGATCCCCAGGCGGGCTGGGCTGCCGGTGTCGCGTTTGCCATCCCCGTATTTGACGGCTTCCGCAGCCGGACGAACCAGCGGATCGCGCTCTCGCAGGTGCGCTCACAGGAGTTTCGCCTCAGGCAACTCGAACTCCTCATTTCGAGCGAGGTAAGGCTTGCCGTGCAGGATGCACGTTCGCGTCTCGCTCAGGTAGGTGTCGCCGAAAAGAGCCTCCGCCTTGCCAGGGAGGAACTGGACCTTGCGGAGAAACGTTTCCGCGAAGGCGTCGCCGACAACAGGGAATTGATCGATGCGCAGAACCGGCTGGGGCAGGCGGGCGACAATCTCAACGAGGCAATTTACCTCTACAACCTGAGTCGCGTGGAAATTGCGAGGACGCGGGGTGATGTGAAAGGCATCCTCTCCGAGCAGCAGAAGTAGGTTTTATCACTCGGATACAATGACCATGGGAAAGAACAGACTTGAAGCGTTCAGTGACGGCGTGATCGCGATCATCATCACGATCATGGTCCTCGAGATGAAGGTCCCCCATGGCGACGGGTTGGACACCCTGCTGCCGGTCGTGCCGGTCTTCATGTGCTACGTGCTGAGTTTTGTCTACGTGGGCATTTACTGGAACAATCACCACCACATGCTGCATCTTTGCAACCGTGTCACGGGTGGCATCCTGTGGGCAAATCTCCACTTTCTGTTTTGGTTGTCGCTGTTTCCGTTTGTGACCGGATGGATGGGCGAGAATCACTTCCAGTCCGTGCCCTCGGCGCTTTATGGAGGAGTACTCCTTGCGGCTGCGATTGCGTATTGGATCCTCCAGCAGGCGATCATTCGCGCACAAGGCCCGGCTTCTGCGTTGCGGGCTGCGCTCGGCAGGGATTGGAAGGGCAAGATTTCACCGGTGCTCTATTTTTTCGCAATCCTGCTTTCCCTTGTCCGGCCATGGATGGCAATGGTCCTCTATGTGGCCGTCGCCCTCCTCTGGCTCGTGCCGGACCGCCGCATCGAGCGATCCATGCCCGCGGAGGCAGAATGAGCGCATGGCTCGTCTGACCGAGTCGACACAGATCCGCCCCGCGCAATTCTGATCTGCCAATCGACAGTTCGCACACGGTGCCAATCGCATGGGCGGCAATTGGATCGATCCTCAATCACGGTGATCAGTCGATTTCGCTGTCCATCTGATTCTTTGTATTGTGAGAGACGAGTTCGCTGGATTCCGACGCCCGCGATTGGGGTTTGTCAGGGTGCGAATCGCGTTGGATGATGACGCCAGAATACTGGAGCCCATGCGTCGAATTCTGATCGTATTGATTTTTTGTCCCTGGGTGATTGCGGCCGCT
>CAUJJL010000009.1 GCA_963205455.1 Verrucomicrobiota bacterium | reverse complement strand
GAGAGAGGTGCGAAGAGATACGGTGACCCGGTTATCGTCAACTGCTTTTTTGAAATCGGCTGGGACGGCGCTAACGTGTTAGGTGTCCGTGACATCCAACTCAGGCCACTGAGAGAGTTTCCGGTGGAGCGTGCGTCGGCTGACGCCCATGAGTTTGGCGGCCTTTGTGCGATTACCACGCGACTTGATCAAGGCTTCGCGCAAGAGACGTTTTTCGTTCTCTTCCACGGAGAGCGTCCGATCTGCACCGGTCTGCCATGCGGCACCGGGCATCCCGGTATTTGCCAATACGCTCGGGCCAGAGGATGAGCCCATCGAACCGCCGCTGCTCATTGCACTCCCACTTTCTCCTGCCTGCAGCGTTGCGGGCGCGGCGCCGCGGAACTTGGGCTCGAGATCGTACTCAGTCACCTTGCCAGCATGGTGAAGCACCACCATGTTTTCCGCAAAATTTCTGAGCTCACGAATGTTGCCCGGCCAGGAATAGGATTGGAGGTGACGCATTGCCCCAGGTTCGATCGTCAGGGGCGCGAATCCATTCTCCTGCGCATAGTGCTTCAGGTAATGCGAGAGCAACAGTGGAATATCCTGCTGACGCTCGCGCAAAGCGGGGAGCGCAATGCGCACGACGTTGAGGCGGAAAAACAGATCCTCCCGAAATTTTCCCTCGCGCACCATCGCCTCGAGCGAACGATTGGTAGCCGCAACGAGGCGGACATCGAGTTCGAGTGGCTTGTTGCCCCCCACCCGCTCAACCGTCTTCGTCTCGAGAAATCGCAGCAATTTCACCTGCGTGCTCTGCGAAATCTCCCCGATTTCATCGAGGAAAAGCGTACCTCCATCCGCGGCTTCGAAACGTCCGATGCGTCGCTCGGTTGCGCCCGTAAAGGCGCCTCGTTCATGTCCAAAAATTTCGCTTTCAAGCAGGCTCTCCGAAAGCGCGGCGCAATGCACCGCCACAAAAGGGGCTCTCGCACGCGGGCTCATCTGATGGATTGCTTGCGCGATCAGCTCCTTGCCGGTGCCACTTTCGCCCTCAATCAGGATGGTCGCACGCGAAGGCGCAACCAGGCGCACGCGGCTGATCACGCTCTCAAGCGCAGGTGAGTTCCCCACGATTCCCTCGACGTTGAACTTTTCGTCCAGGCGTTCGTGCAGTTGCTTGACCTCGACCTCGAGCGTCTTGCTCTTCAACGCGCGCTGCACGAGGATTTCCAATCGCTCGATATTCACGGGCTTGGTCAGAAAGTCGACCGCACCGCGCTTCATCGCCTCCACCGCCGTATCAATGTTGCCGTATGCGGTCATCATGATCACAGCGGGCTTGTTCGGCACCGACAGTGCCTTGTCGATCACCTTCATCCCGCTCTTTCCAGGCATGCGAAGATCGGTCAGGATCACGTCAAACTCTTGGGCGTCCATCAGGTTGAACGCCTCATCCGCATTGCTTGCCACCGCAACGTCGTAATGCTCCTCAAGCGCCTGCTGGAGGCCCTCGCGGGTGTGCTTCTCATCATCAACGATCAAGACACTTGGCACCATGTTAATCGGGTGAGTTTTCCGCACCGACGGGAGCGGTCAAGCGTGTTGGGAAAAATTGGCGCACTCCCGGAGCATTGCCGCATTCCGAGATTCGCGCTATCAGTTAAGCATGCGTACCCGCCGGTCTTTCCTGGGAAACTGCAGCGCCACGACCGTTCCAAAGCCCTCCTTGCTCTCGAGTCCCACTTGTCCACCGTGCTCCCGAAGGATGCGCTGAACGATCATGAGTCCGAGCCCGTGACCGCTCGGCTTGGTCGTCTGATAGGGCTGAAACAATTTGACGAGGTCCTCCTGCTTGATGCCGCTGCCGGTGTCGGCAAAACGAATATGGACAAATTCGTCGTCGGCGCGCACGGCGATGCGCAGATGACCACCGGGCGCCATCGCCTCCATCGCATTTTTGGTGATGTTGAAGAACACCTGTTTGATCTGATTCCGATCCGCCATCACGGGCGGGAGCGTCTCCGGTGTGTCGACCTCCACCTGGATGCCGCGATCCGCGAGTTCATTGTGCTGGAATCGCAGGACGTCCGAGAGGACATCAGCCAAATCCGTTTCAGCCAAATCGGGAGCACGCGGGCGGATCGCCTCAAGAAAATTGGCAATGATTCCGTCCAGTCTCTGAACTTCGGAGCGGCACACGGCCACTGACTCTGCCAACGCGTCAGTCTCCTTGTCCTTCACCGACTTCAGCTTCCGAATGCGCCGCTCCATCAACTGCAGGTGAATGGTCAGGGAATTCAGTGGATTCCCCAACTCGTGGGCAACGCTCGCTGCGAGTAGCAGGATCGAGGACGTGCGCTCGTTCTCAATGCGCTCCTCGGTGCTCTCCTTGTCGCGTGTCACATCACTGAGGATTACTGCAAAGCGTCGCCCGCCAGCGCTCGCCTTGATCTCCGACTTGAAAGGTACCATGTACAGGCGAACCGTTCGCGGGGAGGGATAGGTGAGTTCGAACTCACGCGCCATGACAGGTAGGGCAGCGTCGTCATCCAGCGATGTGCCAAGCGATGGACGCAGTCCCGGTACGAGGCGCCAGAGCAGCTTTCCGGCAAGATCGTCTTCGGCACCCAATCCGATCAGGCGCTGGGCGGACGCGTTGGCGTAGGCGATCGTGCCTTCCGTGTCGATTACTAGGACGCCTTCCTGCAGGGTGTTGAATATGTCCTCAAACAAGCCCCGCTCGCGCGCCAGACGCTGCACGAGATTCGTCAGATTCACTGTGTCCAGCTGATCGAGACGCCCCAGGACACGGTCAAGGGATGTGCTTCGTTTGGTCGCCATGGATGCAGAAATTTCGGGTGCAGTTTGACGATGCAATACAATCCCCCGGAATCGATCGCAAATGCAAGGTTCCGTCTTTCCTCAGTTCGACGCTGCGGCAAAGCCTCCTACCCACATCTGCTCCCCGCGGGATTCAATCTTCCTCGCGATCGCCTTCCTCGCCGGGATGATGGTCATCCAGGAAATTCATCTGGGAGGGGTCTGTCTTCTTGGCCATCAGCTTCCTGAGGAACATCTCCCTGTGCTGACTACACCGTCCCAGCCGAAGCACGGCTTCGCAGTGCTCGTCGGTGCCGTACCCCTTGTGCTGGGCAAACCCGTAACCTGAATGGGTGTTCTCCATGTCGATCATGAGGCGGTCGCGCACCACTTTGGCGACAATCGATGCCATGGCGATGCTGAGTGACCGAGCGTCCCCGTTCACAATTGCGGTGTGGGGATACGGAAAAAAGCGCAGAGCCAGCCCGTCGATGAGTATTCGCGCTGACACTTGGGGTTTGTAGCCCGCCACTTCCTCGGGAGTTGAGAACAGGTCCGGCTCGGTCGCCTTTTGAAACGCTCCCGGCGGATAGATGCCTTCGAGCGCCCGCCGCATGGCCAGCTTGGTCGCACCGAGGATATTGAGCTGATCGATTTCCGCGACATCAGCCGAGCCGTGGGTCACATGGATTTTCCCCTGTGCAACCAGGCCTTCAAACTCCACCCAGAGTGCCTCTCGCACCTCCGGCGTAAGCTGCTTGGAATCATTGATCCGACGCGCGTTCGCCTCCGCCCACCGACTGTTGAGAAAATCCCGCGTCACAAGCACCGCAGCGGCCACCACCGGACCCGCAAGTGCCCCTCGCCCCGCTTCATCAACCCCAATGAGCTCCGCCACGCCCTCCAGGTGCTTGAGGTCAAACGCTCGCAGCTGTCGACGCTTCGCCATAAACCGGCAACTCTATCAAACGCTTTCGACTTTCACCATTCCATTTTTGCTTTGGGCTCAGGCAGCGGCAACTCGTCGAGTTTACCCGCAGCCTTGACGACATCGAAGGCAGTACGGAAATGCAATTTCGCGAAATCCCCCAGCGACCGCACTCCAAAGCGTTCTATGATGCGTGCCGCCTGTTCATTCACCTTTGAACTCGCGCCCTTCTGAAGCTTCTCACCGAATCGCTGCGACAGCCGGTTCATCTCGCGCACGTAGACCGCCCGCGCCACAATCGATGCAGCTGCAACCACAGGATCCTCCTCGGCTTTTGTCCGCATCCGCAACTCGAAGCCCTTCAGTCCCTTTCGGGCCAGTTCACGCTGGACCAGGGGTTGTTTCGAGAACTGGTCGAGCAGCCCCCAAGGCACTGTACGCTCCCCAAGCGCCTGCAGCAGCGCTGTTCCGTGCAGCCAGGCGAGGAGAGAATTCAGGTTGGCCCTCGGCCTGGCCATGAGTTCGTTGTACTTCGGCATGCTGCAATAGCACGTTTTCACCACTGCCCCATGCGTGCCCCTGATCATTTCGTCCATCTTGAGAATCTGCCCCTCTGAAATCTTCTTGGAGTCCTGTACCCCCGCCTTGCGCCAGGCATGGATCATCGCCGGTTGGGCGATCACGGTGGCTGCAATGACCGGCCCAAAAAAATCTCCTTTGCCGCTCTCATCCATGCCGGCGTGAGCTTCGAACCAATCCGGATGCAGCACCTCGTCATACCCCAGTTTCGGAGCAAGCGTCACCTCCGGCTCCAGGGTCATCGTGACAAACTCCTCAGTCCCCTTTCCTGCGATGACGACCTTGCCGCTTTCATACGCCGTCACATTGCAGTCCCGGCCGCGAAACGCATAGCGTGCATAGGCGACATCGAACGGCTCCCAGGCCCGTTTCACCAGGATGGCTTTGAGCGTGCCCATCTGTGCGTCGTCCAGTTTCACAGTATGGGACGAAATCTTTTTCTTCGATTCGTCGGAGGAAAATGCGGCGTCGCCGCGTGACTTGGGCATGGTGGGTTAAACCATGATCGAAAGCCAAATGGCACGAAAAATGAATCCTCATCTGGACGGAAAGGTGTTCTTGCTGACACTCTCACTCGGGATTCAGCAGCTGGCTTCGGGCCAGCGAATTGAAATTTGCATCCCGTTGTTTGGAATTTCCTCCCCGCTCCGCCTCTGCCTGGCTCTCCCCGCTCGTGCCCACGACACCTGAATCTCATTTATTGAAACACCGGGCGGAACTCCAGTCCGGCCTGTTGCGATGGTACCGCAGGAACCGGCGCCCGCTGCCCTGGCGGCTCGATCCCTCGGTTTATCGAACGGTTGTCAGTGAATTCATGCTCCAGCAAACGCAGGTGAAAACGGTGCTGCCCTATTTCGAGCGTTGGCAGGCAAAGTTCCCAGATTTTGAATCACTCGCTTCAGCATGCGAGGATGACGTGCTTAAGCAGTGGGAAGGTCTTGGCTATTACTCGCGCGCTCGAAACCTTCACCGGCTGGCTAAGGCAATCGTCGCCAAACCCGTCTTGCCCGACGCGGCGAAAGACTGGCGCGAGCTTCCTGGTGTCGGACCTTACACGGCGGCCGCGATCACGAGCATCGCATTCGGCAAGCTGGAAGCCTGTGTCGACGGAAACGTGGTGCGCATCCTCGCGCGACTGACTGCCGATGCTACCCACCACGGAGATGGCGCAGCCGCGGCGAAGTATTTCACCCCGCTGGCCTCGCTCCTGCTATCGCCTTCCTCTCCCGGAGATCACAATCAAGCGATGATGGAACTCGGCGCCACCGTCTGTCATCGCAGGGATCCTCTCTGTCGATGCTGTCCTCTCGCCCAATGGTGTGCAGCCACGAAGTCGGGCTCGACCGAGGATTTTCCCAAATTGCAACCGAAAGAGATCGAGCACCGCTCAGTCACACGAGCCTGGGTAGTTAAGGATGGCGCCCTGCTGCTTCATCGTTCATCACCGCGCGCACGCCGCCTGGCGAATCTTCATGAACTTCCGACGGCAACCCACCTCGAAATCGATGAACAGTCACTTGATGCCCGTGATCTGCTCGCAAGAAGGAAACGCGGAATTACGCGTTACCTGATCACCGAGTCGATCTATCGGATATCCCTTTCCGAACAGTTGCGCCTTGGCGACTCACTTGTGTGGATAAGCTTTGGCGATCTCCAGAGCATCGCGCTCTCGGGTCCCCATCGGCGATGGATAACGGAGATCCTGGCCATGCAGGCCGCAGATAAGCGCAATAAAATCCTGCCGTCCAAGTGACGACGGATCAGCAGGCTATTGCGACGGTATAGTCGACCCAATGCCCCCTCTTCGCCAGCAATCGTGCAATCGGCCGGATCGGGATGGCCTTTTCGAGAAAGCTGCGTTTCCGGATGCCGAGGTAGCGAAGCGCCTTGTGACGCACAATGTCGCTCAGCCCCGGCAGCCATCTCGGATATTCCTGCTCGAATCTGCCTCGAGCCAGGGCGATCTTGATCGAAACGTAGTTGAAGTAGCTCACATGAATATCAGGGCACAGCACTGACCATTCGTTCAGCGTTTCCGGAGCACCGGCAGTATTCGACGTGAGGAAAAACAGAACACCGCCAGGCTTAAGCAGGGCGCGAATGCGAATGAGTTCGCTCACCGGATCGGCATGACGTTCGAGCACGTTGATCGACGTCGCAAAATCGAATGTGCCCGCATGCTGTTCAAGTTCCGCCTTGCACAGGATGGGCAACCCATTCGCGTGAGCACGGTCCGCTCCTGCGCCCACGTCGTAGCCCATCACCTGGAAACGGCCTTTCGCCTTCGCAAAGCGAACCAACCCACCTGAGCCGCAGCCATAGTCGATCCATTTTCCGCCATCGGGAAGAAAGTGCCGTGCAACCCTCTCCACGCCACGCCATTCATAGTGACGAATTGTTGCCTCGCGCTCCGGAGCTTCACCCACGAATTCCTCGGAATTGTCATCTCCATCGAGCACAGTACCAGCGGCAGCCTGCGCGCCGCCTTGATCGGTGCATGGATCATTGACGAAAAGGAAACCACAAACGATGCAGCGCTGGAGGTGAAAGTCGCGTCCGGTCCGTCGCCCGATGACCTTTCCGGCCGGCTCCGTTGTGCATTCACAAACCATGCACGGAAATGGGCGTTGTGACCTGAAATGTACCGGCCAACTTGCCCGTTCGAACAGTTCTTCAATCTCTCTACTTTGAGCCACGTGCTTCAATGCGTTCCTGCGATTGACTGGAACCCTTGACGAACCAATTCCCGCACGCAATTCCTTCCCTCTGAAATCTGGAGTTGGCCTTTTCGAAGCGAGATCGCATGCCACTTTCTGCTCAAGGGAACAAACGTCCCTTCCATTCACGCAGACGGCCTAGAACGTTGCGGGGAATATGCGCAATGGGCATTCGTCCGCCCGTTTGCACCAACATTGGGTTCTGGCAGGAATTTCCGTGACCCTGCTGCCCGGCTCCGCATCGTCCTTCCTTCCCACCTTATGGATTTTGCCCTCGACGAGCCTGTGCTCCTTGCCGTCAACATTCTCGAAATCCTACTGCTGATTGCGGGCTGCATCATCCTCCATCGCTGGTACCTGGGACCCAAATCGCAGATTCTCAAGTTCAAGAGATTGGATGCCTGGACCATCTCGCTGAGCGATTTTCTGACCCGCGCCTTGTTTGCGCTGCTGGGCGGGCTTTCGCTCCAGTTTCTGGCCCAATCGCTCGAACAGCGGTTTCTGGGAAACCTGGATGCTGACGTCTTGCTCGTGGTCTACAACCTCGCCTTTCAACTCGGACTGCTCGGTGGCGTTGGATTGGGAATCGTGTACTCCAAGGCCAGGGGAAAGAACAACTCGCTCCCCATTCCGCCTGTTTCCCTGGAGAGTCCTCCGACACCGGTGGCGCCGTTTCAGGGAGGTGCGCTTCCGTCCGGCCTGATGGCGTTCCTTGCGGCACTACCCTTGGTCGCGCTGTCCGCCTGGATCTGGACCACCATCCTCCGCGCTGCCGGCGTCAACACCCAGCAGCAGGAACTGGTTGATATGCTGACCCGTACGGATTCTCCGCTCCTCGTCTCGACCATGACCGCGCTCGCAATTGTCTTTGCTCCGATTGTCGAGGAACTTGTTTTTCGCGCGGGAGTATTCCGGTATCTGCGCAATCGTCTTCCGGGCGTTTCGGCCTACCTCGTCTCGGCGATCTTCTTTTCCGCTCTTCATGCAAATGCAGCGGCGTTTGTTCCGCTCGTGGTATTTGGCGTTGTCCTTGCCTTTGTTTATGAGCGCACCGGGCGGCTCTCGATCTGCATTTTCGCACATGCCTTGTTCAATCTGCACACCCTGGCCATCCTTCTGGTCTCGTTGAAGGAGCGGACACCAGCCGCCCTGCTGCCATGAACCCGTTCACCCGAGTCCCTACGGCGTCGGTTGCTTCCCTCGGGGAACGCAACGTGATTGCCGCAATCCGCGGGTGGCTTGGGTCTGCCAGTCCGCGAAGTCCCTTCGGCCTGGGCGATGACTGCGCTGTCGTGCCGCAGGCAAAGGGCCTTCAGCTCGTTACAGTCGATCCAGTCATCTATGGGCAGCATTTTGACGACGAAGTTTCGCCCGCGGCCGCCGGAGCGAAGCTCTTCAAGCGGAATCTCAGCGACATTGCTGCGATGGGAGGCATTCCCCGGGTTGCAGTTGTCGCACTCGCCATCGATCCATCCGTCAGCATCCAGTGGCTGGAGCAGTTCTACCGGGGCATTGCCCGTGTGAGCCGCACCTACGGTGTTCCGATTGTCGGCGGGGATCTTGCCCAGATTTCAGGCGGAATCGCCGCCACACTCACGCTCCTTGGCGCCGCGAGTCCGAAAAATCGCCGCATCCTTACCCGGAGCGGTGCACGTGCAGGCGATTGGATCTGTGTTACCGGCAATCTGGGCGGAAGCCGCCGATCCCATCACTGGCGTTTCACTCCCCGTCTTGAGGAAGGAGAATGGCTCGCCGGGAGACCGGAAGTTGTCGCGATGATGGATGTCAGCGATGGCCTTGCAAAGGATCTCTGTTCGCTCACGCCGCCGGGCGCAATGGCCAGGATCAATCCACGCGAGATTCCGCTGAGCCGTGCTGCATGCCTTGCATCCCAATCCAGCGGCCTCCCGCCCATGGCTCATGCACTGGGTGACGGCGAGGACTATGAACTGGCTTTCGTGATCCGCAACGCAGCCGACTTCTTGTCGTTTGCCGCGGCATGGAAACGCAGATTTCCCCGCGTGCGCCTGAGCCGGATCGGGCGTTTCTTCAAGCGATCCCTCATTCCAAGCGCACCCGCCGATTGGATTGACGCCGAGAGCTTCGGCGGATTCGAACACCTCCAACCAGTCCCGCGTGACCGGCAGCACCGGCCCTGAGGGGAAGAAAGCTTGATGTCGAAATTGGAAAATCCCCTGATTGCAGAACTTGAGGCGGGTGTGATCACGCGCAGTCCCGGCGAGATGCAGGCTCGGGCCGAGGCTTTGGCAAGGGTTCTCCCGCCGGACTGCACCCTTGCACTACACGGAGATCTGGGCGTGGGGAAAACGACATTCGTCAAGGGTCTGGCCCGGGGGTTTGGTATCCGGGAATCCATTACAAGCCCGACATTCACCCTGTTCTCCATCCACAAGGGCACCACACGGACCCTCGTACATCTCGACGCCTACCGGCTCGAGAATGACCGCCAGGCGGAAGCCCTGATGTTGGAGGATTTTCTGGTGTCCCCTTGGTGCCTCGCGGTTGAATGGCCGGAACGCATCCCAAGCTGGATACCAACCGACGCCATCCACCTCGAACTCAGCATCCTTCCGGATGAGTCTCACAGCCTTCGCATTCGTCGATGCGACGACTAAGGGATCGTCTGCGATGACTGCCCTTACATCAATTCCCGATCTGCTGCGAATGACGGACGCGTATGGTAAACTGACGCAGCCCGGACTGACTCGAAACAAATCGAACGGCTTCCGTCGAATTCTGCCTAAGCAACAGAGTCTGCCAGCCTGTCTCGTCAAGCGTGGTGAAACCAGCCGAGTCTTTGAAAGCAGTGCTCAGTTGCACGGCCATCGGCATCTTGCTCCGGTTGTGAACATTGACCACCACCTGTAGCCGCCCATCCGCCAACGTTGAATGTTGGATCCCAGTGCTGGTGACCGCCCCCTGCAACTCCGGGTCCAGGTATTGAAGCTTTTCAGTCTGCTCGAGCGTATATTTGGACGAGTGGAGCGTCACGCCCGTGGTATCGACAGTCCTGCATCCTGCCGCCAGCAGGAGGACCAAGCCATACGCAAGTGATCTCCAATGAGCGAGCTCAAGGCAAACGTTCAGCAATGTGCGTTGCAGATGGCCGTTCGGCCGCATTTCAGGCGCAGACATGGTGCAGGTTCAGGTAAACACTTAGGGCACGGGATTGCGAAAAAGTTCCATTGGGTCAGCAATCTTAACCCGACTTCGCCAACTGGAGTGAAGATTTGAGAAAATTGAGGGGTGAAGATTGCGTAAGTGACTGATGGGGAGGAATGGGGTTTTCAAAAGGGCGTGTAGGCCCGACCTACAGTCTATTCAGGTTGATGTGGGTCTGATAAAGTTCGTGCATGCACTTGAAGTGCCGGGTTCGCCACAAGGACGGGAAGGAGCATCGCACGTGGTCGATCGTGGAGAGTCGCCGCGTGGCCGGGCGTGTGGTGCATCATCACGTCTTGTATTTGGGTGAGGTGAACGACCGGCAGAGGGCGTCATGGGAGAAGGCGGTGAGTGTCGTGGATGAAAACAGCGGAGCGGTGCAGCAGATGGAATTGTTGCCGGAGGATCGGCAGATCAGCGAAAGCGAGGTGGACGCGGTTCGGGTGCGCTTGAGTGCGATGAGCCTGGAGCGTCCGCGTCAGTGGGGCGCGTGCTGGCTGGCCGATACGCTGTGGCGGGAATTGCACCTGGACGGTTTTTTCGGCGAGAAGCTCGGTAGCAGTCGCGAGGGTACGGACTGGGAAAAGGTTCTGCGGGTCCTGGTGATCTACCGGTTGCTATCGCCGGGCTCGGAATGGAGGCTGCATCGGCAGTGGTTTGGCACGACAGCATTGCCGGATCTGTTGGGCGTGGACGAACGCGCCGTGCAGCCAGCCACGCTGTATCGATGTCTCGATCTGCTTCTGGCGAACAAGGAAGCGCTGTTTGCTCACCTGCGGGAGCGCTGGCGCGATTTGTTCGCCGCACGTTACGAGATCCTGCTGTATGATCTGACGAGTACGTATTTTGAATGTGATGTGCCGGAAGACGAAAACGATCCCCGGCGGTTCGGCTACAGCCGCGATCGTCGCAGCGATTGCGTGCAGGTGGTCATCGCGCTGGTCGTCACGCCGGAGGGTCTGCCGCTGGCCTATGAAATGTTGCCGGGCAATACGGCCGACAAGACCACGCTCTTGTCGATGCTCGAACTGGTGCAAAAGCGTCACGGTCAGGCGCAGCGGATCTGGGTGATGGACCGAGGCGTGCCAACGGAGGCGGCACTTGAGCAGATGCGTGCTGGCACTCCCCCGGTGCACTATCTGGTCGGAACCCCAAAGGGGCGGCTCAGCCGGATGGAAGCCGCGCTGAGCGAACGTCCGTGGGTGGAGGTGCGCGCACAACTGCGGGTCAAATGCGTGTCCGAAGACGGGGAGGTTTACGTGCTGACGGAAAGTCCGGCCCGCGTGAGCAAGGAGCGTTCGATGCGGCGTCGGGCAATGAAGAAGTACTGGAAGCGTCTCGGGGAACTGTGCGGACTGAAGGCGACCAAACGCGACGAACTGCTCCTGAAGCTCGGCAAGGCCGCTGGTGAAGCCGGAGCAGCGGCGCGGTTGATCGACACGGCAGTCTCGCCACAGGGAGTGCTCACGTATCGGCTCAATCGTGAGAAACTGCGCATCGTCCGGAGTCGCGAAGGCCGCTATCTGCTTCGTACGAATCTAACCGATTACGAGCCTGATGTGCTGTGGAGATATTACATGCAGCTGGTGTTTGTGGAGGAAGCCTTCCGCACCCTCAAAGGCGATCTGGCCATCCGCCCGGTGTATCATCAAAAGCCGGACAGGATTGAATCGCATCTGTTTGTCGCGTTTCTGGCGTATTGCCTGTCGATCACTCTGCGCCAGCAACTGCGCGGACTTGCCGGCGGAATAATGCCCCGGTCCGTGTTCGAAAAACTCGCCACTGTGCAAATGCTCGATGTACGGGTTCCAACCACAGACGGACGCGAACTGTTGCTTATCCGCCGCACCGAACCCGCATCGGATGTCACGCTGGTTCTGCAACAACTCCGCCTCGAGTTGCCCGCGCAGCCTCCTCCAAGAATCCGAACGCCAGCACCGGTAAAATCGGCCCTGTAGGCCCGACTTTTCGGATGCTTCAGCGATGAATCAATGACTTGCGCATTTTATACCCTCCAGTTGGCGAAGTCGGGTTAACCCGCAGACTCGGCAGGTATCGCGTCATTCGCAAAAAATTCCTGAATCGAAAGGCAATCTTTCCACGACCCTCATCTGGTATCATGGAAGTGTCCGTCGCAACAACGCAGTCTGGCGAAGTGCCTCGTAGCAAGCGATCCCCGCTGCGGTACTGAGGTTGAGGGAGCGAAGCCTGGGGTTGGCGTGGGGAATGCATACCCGCGATTCGGCCCCAATCTCGGCATGGAGCCAGTCCGGTGCGCCAGAGCCTTCATTCCCAAAAACGAGGCCATCCTCATCTGCGAAGGCAGCATCCCAAAAACAGTGGGATGCCTTTGTTGTGAAGAGCCAAAGACGTCGCGGAGCCTCCGGGCTGTTTCGAAAAGCCTGCCAGTCAGCATGCTCATGGACGTCCAGGGATCGCCAATAGTCCATGCCCGCACGCCGAAGGTTTCGATCGTTGATGACGTAACCCAACGGGTGAATCAGGTGCAGCCGGGAGCGGGTCAACGCACACATCCGCCCAATATTGCCCGTATTCTGGGGAATTTCAGGCTGGAAGAGGACAATGTGAATCATAGTGACAGTCGGATTCGCATTCAGGCAGGAACCCCTCGGGAACTCCAGCCCGCGTGAACACAATGTCACTCTTTGGAGCAATGAGTCGAGAGGCTCGCCCGCTGACTATCGGCAAAGGTGTTCCTTGCACCGTGGAAGGAGCCCGGTGATCGGACCAAGGATCTCGCAGTCTGTTCGGTGCCAGACCACACGTCGGATCACGCGGGCGCCTTGCCAGCCATGTATCGGCCAATCCCCTACAGACTTGAACGTGCGGATCCACCACGGCGAAAGCCCCGGGGTGCCCACCCCATTCGGGCCTGCAAAAATTCCCAAAAAGCACGATTGAGGATTGAAGCCGCACGCTGCGTGTACACCATGTCGGAAAACCCCAGAAATCCCTATGGACACGCCAATATCTGCATTATTGGAGCGAAAGGGCTCCTTCGTCTATTCCGTCCCCTCGTCTGTCAGCGTCTCCGCAGCCGTTGAAGAAATGAACAAGTGTCGGGTGGGCGCGATTATCATCATCGACGGCGGCCAACTGGTGGGCATGTTCACCGAGCGTGACGTACTCCGCCGTGTGGTTGGTGCCAGACTGGACCCCCTCAGCACGAGGGTTTCCGAAGTCATGACCTCATCCGTCTTCACCATCACCCCGAACGCATCAATTGAAGAGGCCATGGACATGTTCACGCAGAAACGGTGCCGACACTTGCCCGTGGTGCTCGAAGGGCGCCTGCTCGGTGTCGTTTCCATCGGCGACATCACGCGGTGGATGACAGATCAGCACCGCGCTGAAGCAGAGCACCTCAAGAACTACATTTCCGGAAGCGTGATAGGCTGAACGAATCGCCGCTTCTCAACTTCGAGACGCGTTCCGTCAAACGACCGTCCGCGCTTCCGCACTCGCCTCCCTCATTGGGGAGGCGATTTTTTTGCACGATCAATTCCTCTCCGGGATTCAGTTGTGGCTGACTCGAATACCTTTTCAAAATTCAGACAGTACGAAAAATGAATGCTCTTCAAGGAGACACCGCGAAGTATAGTCTCTTGCTTCACCCTCCCCTTCACCTCCACATGGCCCGCACTCTCCTCTTTCGCACGCTCTTCCTCGGCCTTCTGTTCCTTGGATCTCTCCGCTCCGAATCAGAGCCCGTCCTGAAATTCCTCTTTCTCGGCGACAGTGGACATCATCAGCCCGCACTGCGGCTACGGACGATCGCGCCGATGCTGCTTAGCCGGGGCATCCAGTTGGTGTACACCGAGGACGTAGCTGATCTGGATCCGGCGATCCTCAAACGGTACGACGGCCTGCTGATCTATGCGAATATCGACCAGATCACAAAGTCCCAGGAGAACGCCTTGCTGGACTATGTCGAGGGAGGAGGTGGATTGTTCGCGCTGCACTGCGCATCCTACTGCTTCCGGAATTCGGATCGCTACGTGGATCTGGTTGGAGCCCAGTTCAACACTCACAAGACGGGTGTCGTTCGCACCCACATCGTCGCACCGGACAATCCTGTCATGCGCGGCTTCAAAGGATTCGAAAGCTGGGACGAAACCTACGTCCACATACGACACAATGACCGGAATCGCGCCGTGCTCGAACAGCGAGAGAATGAGCCCTGGACATGGATTCGAACCCAGGGAAAGGGCCGGGTCTTCTACACAGCCTGGGGTCACGATGACCGCACCTGGTCCAACCCCGGATTTCAGGATCTGGTCGAACGAGGTCTCCGCTACGTTGCCGGTGAAAAGCTCCCCGAGGCTCTCGCCCGGCGTCCTGTAGTGCCCCCCCTCGAATTGGTCGAACAAAAGGGCATTCCCTACTACCTGCCCGGCCAGCGCTCATTCGGAGACGCCAGTTGGCCGCTCATGCAGAAGCCTCTTTCTCCTGAGGCCTCCATGAAGCACCTGATCGTGCCGGCCGGGTTTGAGGTGCAACTCGTCGCAAGCGAACCGCAAATCCGCAAGCCGATCGTCATGAACTGGGACGAGCGCGGACGGCTCTGGATCGCCGAGACGCTGGACTATCCAAATCGAGTGCTTGCCCCAGGTGAGACAGGCCGTGACCAGATCCTGATCTGCGAGGATACCGACCGCGACGGACGGATGGACAAGTTCACGGTGTTTGCGGACGGACTCAACATCCCCACGGGCTTCACCTTCGCGAATGGAGGCGTCGTCCTGCTCCAATCTCCCAACACACTCTTCCTCAAGGATACCGACGGCGACGGAAAGGCCGACGTGAAGGAAATCCTCTTCAGTGGATGGGGCCGCAAGGACACCCATGCAGGTCCCAACAACCTTGTCTACGGATTCGATAACTGGATCTGGGGCGTACTCGGATATTCCGGTTTCGACGGCAGTGTGGGCGGCGAAGGCTTCAAGTTTACCCAAGGCATCTACCGCTTCACTCCAGACGGGCGTCACCTCGATTATTTGCGCACAACCAACAACAACACCTGGGGTCTGGGGTTCACTGAGGCCGGAATTGCGTTTGCATCCACCGCAAACAACAACCCCAGCGTCTATCCCTCCATCCCCAATCGTTACTACACCCAGGCGGGACTCCCCACCAAGGTCTTGGGCAGCATCTCCAACACGGCTCGCTTCCTGCCCGTGACCAAACGCGTGCGCCAGGTCGACGTGCATTGGGGCTATACCGCCGCGGCAGGCCACGCGTTCTACACAGCTCGCGCTTATCCGAAGGAATACTGGAACCGCATTGCCTTTGTCGCCGAACCAACCGGACATCTCGTCGGCCAGTTCATCATCGAGCCTTCGCAGGCGAATTTCCGCGCGCACAATCCCAACAACCTGATCGCAAGCGATGACGAATGGTTTGCGCCGATCATGGCGGAGGTAGGACCCGATGGTGCAGTCTGGATCATCGACTGGTACAACTACATTGTTCAGCACAATCCCACCCCTCGCGGATTCACCGTCGGTCTGGGCAATGCCTACGAAAACGATCTCCGCGACAAGCGCTACGGGCGAATCTACCGCATCGTGTGGAAGGGAGACGGCGCCTCGGACGCACAAGCCGGACAACAACCGTTCACCCTCGCCGGAGCATCTGCCGAAAAGCTCGTGGCAACCCTGGCAAACGACAATCTTCTTTGGCGGAAACACGCCCAGCGGCTGCTGGTGGAACGAAATCGCAAGGATGTTGTGCCTCTCCTGCTCAAACTCGTAAGCAACTCCGCGGTTGACGAAATCGGACTGAATGTCGGAGCGATCCACGCACTCTGGACGCTCCACGGGCTAGGAGCAATCGATGCGCTGCCGAATGTTCAGGACGCGGTGAGAATCGCATTGGAACATCCCTCAGCGGCGGTACGGCAGACCGCCGTGAGTGTCCTTCCACACACTGCGGCGACCGTCGCAGCCGTTCTCAAGGCGAACCTTCTCAACGATCGCGATCCGCAGGTCCGTCTGGCCACACTCCTCTCCCTCGCATCCTGTCCCTCATCCACTGAAGCCGGAAAGGTGCTTTTCGCGATGCTCAACCATCCCGATCTCAAGCTGGATCAATGGACCGTGGATGGTGCGAAGATGGCCGCTTCCATGCATCGCGCATCGTTCCTTGCTAGCGCATCAACCGCGCAGATGGCTTCCGCCCGTGCATACGCCGCGGGTTCGGGAAATCCCACGATAACCCTGGATACGTTTGAGAATGCCGCGCTCGGAAAGCCCAGCCAATGGACGGTTGCCGTCTCGTCCGGGACCGGCAGCGCTGAGATAGTCGACGTCGGTAGAAGCAGCGATCGGAGTCTTCTGATAAACGGAACCGGCGAGGGCGCCGAAATCCAGGTGAGCCGCCGCCTCGCAGTGAAGCCGCACAATCGCTACGAGTTGTCCGCCTATCTCGAGACGGAGAACGTCGTTCCGAAGCCCGGCGCCCTCGGCGTCTTTGTATCCATTCCTGAAATACAACAGCCGCGCGCGGCAATCAGTGCAGGCATGAAGGAAACGAACAAGTGGGGTCGCATCCGTCTGATGTTCGATACCGGCGACCTCAGCGGGGTCACCCTCGCCTGGACAATGGGTGGAGGTGCCAAGGTAACAGGCAAGGCATGGATCGATGATCTGACTCTGACTGACCTCGGGCCGTCCGATGAAACGATAGCCGACCCGATCGTCCCGGTACTCGCCCATCTGCTCGAACAGGGCGTGAAGCGGCCCGACGACAATGATGCCGAGGCAAACAGCGGTACGATTGTTCTGAAGCTGGGAGTGATTCCGGATGTCATGAAATACGATCAGGCCGAGATCTCGATCAAGGCGGGAGAGAAGGGTCGCCTTGTCCTCGTCAACAGCGATCATATGCAGCACAACGCAATCGTGGTTTTGCCGGGTCGTGTTGACGCAGTCGGCGCCCTCGCCGACGCCATGCTGACGGATTCCCAGGCGCTCTCCAGAAGCTACATTCCCGAGAGCACAGATGTGCTTTTTGCAGTGCCTCTCGTCAATCCGGGCGAGTCCGTGGGGGTCAATTTCACGGCACCCTCTGCGCCCGGCCGCTATCCGATCATCTGCACGTTTCCCGGGCATTGGCGCATGATGCAGAGTGTCCTCGTGGTGAAATAGTCCGCGTTTTTGCCTCGGCAAGACGGGGCTTTTGCTTATCGCCAAGGGTGCACTCGGACGTGCGCCCCTATGCCGAAGATTTCCCACATTGCCAACCTCTGGTCACTGGTTGGTCACCCGTCCCCCATGAAGGAATGGTCCATCGAACGAAAGATCAGGTCCATCGCGGATGCCGGCTTCGAAGGAATCACCGCCGCCCTTACGCCTGAACACCGCCGGGCCGCGGACAAGCATGGTCTCAGAGATCTGCTGGGATTCATTTCCACCAGCGATCCCGCCACGTTTGAGAGCATGTTGAGGGAACAGAAGGAGGGCGGCGCGGTGCATATCAACGTCCAACTCGACGATCATGATACGCCTCCGGCCGTGGCCACGCGGCATTGGATCCAACTCGAACGTCTCGCGGAGAAGATCGGCGGTCTCGTGCCGTCACTGGAAGTCCATCGTGACTGCTGCACCGAAACGCCGGAAAAGACCTACGAAATCGCCGAACGCTATCACAAGGCCACCGGAAATCTGATTCGTATCAATTTCGATTTTTCTCATTTTGCCGTGGTCAAGCACTTGAATCCCGACAACTACGCCGAGCGACTGCTCGAACATCCGGATCTTGTGCAGTACTCGGATCAGTCGCACTGCCGTCCGTTCAACGGGCACCACTGCCAGGTTCCCGTCGTGCACAAGGGCGCACTGACACAGGAAGTCAGGAGTTACCTGAAGTTTGTCGGTGCGCTCTTCCGATGCTGGAAGGATGCCCCCCGGAACCGCGATCGCACCTTGTACGTTTGCCCGGAGATGGGCCCGTACACTGCCAATGGCGGTGGCTACAACATCACGGGTCTTCCGCCGGCGTGGCCGGATGTCATGCGGCTTCGGGAGGAACTTGCGAAGGTTTGGAAGGCGTCCTGAGCGGACGGCCGTTACATTCCAAATGGCCGTGGCTGGCACTCTCCATGTCCTGACAGGGCCAACCGCAGTTGGAAAAACCGAATGGGCTCTGCGCTGGGCCGAGGCTCACAATGCAGAAATTGTCTCCTGTGATTCCCTGCTTTTCTACCGGGGAATGGACATCGGCACGGCCAAGCCAACCCGTGAAGAATTGGCGCGTGTCCCGCATCACCTGATTGATATCTGCGAGGTAGCCGACGGTATAAGCGTCGTAGACTACGCACAACACGCCAAGATCGCCGTTTGTGACATCGTTTCCAGAAAACGTCAGGTTCTCGTGACGGGCGGCAGTGGCTTCTACCTAAAATGCTTCTTCGGACCTGTCGGTGACGATACTCCGGTGTCGCCCGTCTTGCGGGCAGAACTGGAATCGCAACTCCTGCAGGACGGGCTTCCTTCTCTCGTAGCTGCACTGGAAAGGCTCAATCCGAATGGGCTCGGATCCCTCGATACCGCCAACCCACGCCGGGTTCTTCGGGCTCTCGAACGCTGCATGGCTTCGGGCCGAACCCTTCCCGACCTTGCTGCGGCGTTCGCACGGATGCCGGGTCCTTTTTCCGGATGGAATATCCGCCTGGCCAGGCTGGACCTGCCTTCGGAAAGCCTGAATGCACGCATCGGCACACGCGTGAAGCAGATGATGGAACGCGGTCTCGTGGCGGAGGTGACGACGCTTCGACGACAGGGACTGGAGGCAAATCCGAGCGCAGCGCGGGCAATCGGCTATCGTGAAACCCTGGAGATGCTCGACGGTCGTCTGCTCCCGGAGAGGCTGGCTTCGGAGATCGCCCAGAACACGAGGCGACTCGTGAAAAAGCAGCGCACCTGGTTCCGAACCCAATTGCCAGATCACCCGGTATTTTCTGCGGATGAGCTCGAACTCAGCGATCTCTTTCCCCAGGGGTGAGCGAGCCTCTCCGTCTCCGGACAGCGCCGGCCTGAGAACACCACCCCGATTGCTCAGCGAATTTGATCGATGTTGATCTTGAATCGCGAGAGTGACGTGCCTTCGAGCCGCTCCAGTTCCGCCTGGGCGATCCGAAGCGAAACCTTGGCCTGCAGTTCATTCACCCGCGCCGATTCAAGATCATCCTGAGCCTCGAGCACACGGCGGCTGGTCGTCAGACCGGCCTTCAGACGCTCCCGTTCGAGGTCGTATTGCTTCGCGCTGAGTTCGGTGGCCAGACCAGAGATTGAGACGCTTTCCTTGTTTGTCTGGACAGCCCGCACGGCGGTACGGACCTGAGCCATCAGAGCCTGATCGAGTTGCCGGTACCTGACCTCTTCGCGGTGGATGTTGCCCTGCGCGATCCGATAGCGCGCCTTCTCCTCACGGAATCTCCAAGGCATGCGAAAGGTCAGGTCGACCTGCCAGTCGTAGCCATCGCGATTCCACACATTTGTTGCCGCATCCTCGTAGGAACCTTCGCGGCTTGTCAGGCCGACTGCGCCTCCGAGGTCAAGCGTCGGGAGGCGGTTGCGTTTTGCCACTTTCGCATCGATTTCATACTGCCGGACCGAGGCCTCAAGCGAAGCCAGCGATGGGTCATTCTCCCGGGCCAGCTTATAGGAGGAGTCAAAGCTCGCGTCAGGTACACCGTAGGCCGGGAATGCGACAGGCCCCAGGGGTTGGGCGAACTCGAACTGGCCGATGAGCTGCAGCAACGCATCTTCACGATTGCTCACCGTCTGCTGGGTGAGCAAAACATTGCGGCGCGCGTTAGCAACTCCCACCTGGGCCGTCAGGATGTCGAGTTCGATTGCGCTTCCAACCTGGCGGCGAATTTCATTCTCCTCCACCAGTTGCTGGGCAAGCTGCAGGCTCAGGTCCCTAACCGCACGATCACCCCGGGCATAAACCAGGTTGTAATACGCCTGTTCAACATCGCGAACCAGATCCAGCACACTGCCCTTCAAATCAAAATTGGAACGATCCACGCCGATCTCTGCACGACGAATGGCTGCACGATTGTACTCCATGCCCGCTCCGCGGAGCAGGGGCTGGCGGATCGAGAAACTCACATCGCCATTGTAGGCCGGGTTCAGAATGGTGTTTTGGGAGCTTTTTCCGCGGTCGAGTGAGGTACTGGCATTGATCGTGGCACCGGTACCCAGCGTTCTGCTCACGCCCGCCCGAAGGCTATCGGTGTCGTTGCGAGAGCCGCCTGTGGTCACACCGTCGACGGTCGTCACGGCATCCGGACGCTGCAGTACGCTGCGGCTACCGACCACCTGAAGCTCTGAATCGAAAGCGGCCTCAGCCACAATCACGTTTTCTTTCGCCTGACTGGTGGTGAGACGCTGCACTTCCAGTGCGAAGTTCTTCGTCAGCGCGCGACCAATGCATTCTTCGAGTGTCAATTCGGGCAGGGAGGCCGCTGAGGCGTCAGACGGCGTTCGTGATCCCGGGGCCTCCGATGAAGTCCCCTGCGCCAAAATCGCCGGTGAAAGGCTGGAAAGAAGAACAATGGACAGGACCGGAAGAAGTCGGCGAATCATGCAGTGTAACGGAAATGAGAATGCAATGTGAACACGGGCGCGACAGGAAAGTTTCGCCCAATTTAGGTCATCGAACACTAGGGCGACATTCGAGGTGAATGCCGACAACTCGTTCTAATGACGATGCGTCCGCCACCTGGGTTTCAACAATCACCACCAAATTTCAGAGAGCACATCCATCCAATGGCACCCCTCACCCCTTCGGACGGTGATACCACCGCCTAGGGATTGATCGGAGCGGATTTCGCGAGCTCCTGTTCAACCAGCCCAGAAAGCTGGCTGCTGGCTGCCGATGCCGCCAGATATTGGCCCAATTGCGCACGCGTCTCCGAATAACGGGGATTGGAATCATCAACGACAGGCGCCTTGCGATCAACGACCTGAACGATCGTACCCTTAGGCCCCGAGATGATCATTTCCGACAACGCACCTTTCTGCAAATTCTGGATCGAACCGAGAAGGGACTGATCAACGTCCTTTGCGGGCTCGCGAGCCGTAAAGGACGGAAGAAGCCTTGATTCAAACTTGAGCCCCTTGGAGCCTGCTGCCGCCACTGCGACCTCAAAGGAATCTCCGGCCTTGAGACGTGCCTCAATGAGTGCACGGGCAGCATGCCCGGCTTCGACGAAACGCTTGCGCTTTTCATTCTCGGTATAATCGGAGGTTACCCGAGCGCGGACCTCCGCCAGCTCCGGCTTTCTCGTAGGGACGAGTTCCTCCCAGAGCAGCACCGCACTTCCACTGGGCGTCGCCACGGCGTCGGAATAGTACCGGTTGTCATTCAGCTTGAAGGCGGCCTCTCCCACTTCCGGAGAGGACGCAAACTCGGCAGGAACCGCGTCGCGGCTGAAGGGAGGAATGCTCCGCACTGTCAGATTGCGCTCCTTGAGGAAGGCAGTGACGTTTGCGCGCGAGATCTTCCCTTCGTAGAGGGCCAAGGTCAGATTGCTCGCAGCCTGGGCGGCCAGATGCTGCACACGCTCCTGGGTCAGGGCCGCGAGCACCTGAGGCCTGACCGCCGCAAAGTCAGCATCTGGTGCCGTGCCCGCCGGGGGGGCCACCACCGGTTTGCCATCCGCTCCCGTGGTCGGCGGTTTAGGGAAACGGGCGGGATTCGCGTCATAGTAGGCGCGAACCTCGGCGTCCTTGAGCTTTACCTGTGAGAGAAATGAGGAGGAGGGAAAATCGACCGCGCCCACCCGCACTTGCGGCGGAATCTCGTAACGAAATGAATTGTCTTCGAAATACTTCTTCAGTTCAGCCTCCGTCGGAGTAATATTCGGCGCATAGGCCGCGTAATCCGTGGTTGCAATCGCGAGCGTCCAAGAGGTGTCGCTCAGAGCGAGTTCCGCCTTCACATCGCCAGGAAGGACGTAGCCGGGCCCCGCCAGCAGTTTTTGCATTTTCTCGTAGCGAAAATCATCCGCCAGCACGCGGGACACATCCCCTTCGCCCGCTCCGGGGTTCATCTTGAGACGGTCCCGGAAGGCTGCATAGCGCGCGGCGTCGAACTCTCCATTCTGCCCCATGAAGGCGCCCCGCGTCTTCACAAAGGTCTCGAGTTCCGAAGGTGTTGGACCCGGAATCCGCATTTTGTTCGCGAGCACCAAGGCAGCATGGCGATGCAGCGCGAACTGCTCGAGACGGTCGCCGCTGAGCGCCGGATACCCCACCTGCAGGTAGACGCTGAGCTGCGCGTCGCCAATGACGCGGGCAACGTCCTCCTGGCTCCCGAGATTGACGTCAAAAAATGGCCGGTTCATCGCCTTCTGGCCGGCATTGCCGATGCCAGGGGAGGCTCCGATCGTAAAGACAAAGGCGACAATCGTAAGTCCCAGCAGGACCATGAAAATCAGGCGGAAGTGATGCTGGAACGTTCTCTGGATCCAAGAAATCATGGAATGAAACCGCCAAGGCTAGATTCACAACCCTAGGTGTCAACCGTCCGATGCAACCATGCATCTCCCCAATCCTTCAACCGTTTTCAGGGCAAATCGGGACCATACGCCCCTCAACGGCTCATCTTGTTTGGCTCCCGGGCCGAGGAGGTCGGTTGCGCAATGTCGAAAGGATGCTTTTCAAAGAGCTCCTCCAGCGGAGTTTCGAAGAGCGAACTCGAAAGCACGTTGCCCAATTCGGCATCATACAGCGCAAGCAACGGATCCGGCTGGGTCAGCGTGATGGACACCGGAGTCTCCCCAAGTTCATCATCACTTCGCTTGAAATCCCTCAGTGTAATGTGACGAAGCGGGCGCGCTGGCTGGAACCGAAAATCAGCGGCGGTATCGATCTCCTGAGATGGCACCGGCGACACCAGGCGGATTTGCACCAGGCGATTGAGACACTCGTTCAGGATTTGGGTCGGCACCTTGAGTTTTTCACTCAATTGCGTCGCCGTGCATGGCTCCATGCAGGCCTCAAAACGGCGGCCGATGGACAGCAGAACGATCAAAGTCAGGCGTTCCCGCAGAGATTCGGAAAGGCTGTTCCATGCGGCCTGGCTGTTTCTGAAATGCACGTTCTGCACCGCATAGCTGACGGTGCCGCCCAGCAGCACAAACAGCCAGAAGATGTACAGGCCCAGCATGAGCACAGGCACGATGCTCAACGAGCCATACAGGCTGCGGGTAAGAAGCACGCGTTTCAGATAGAGCGCCGCCAGAAAATTGTTCATGAGGATCAGCAGCGCCACGACAACCGCTCCGACCAAGGCAGCACTCCAGAGGACCCTCGTGTTGGGTATTGTTCGGTAGAAAACCGTCAGCATGCCTGTCAGAAGGGCGACGGATCCAACGGGCAGCAGCAACTGCAGCAAAGTCTGGATCTCATGTCGAAACGGCAGTTTCTCCGAGAAGGTGCTGACAAGCGCGCCCGCAGACAAACCTGTCGCTGCGGTAAAAAACAGCACGGCGCCAAGAGTGAGGATGGTCCAGTAGAACACGAGTCTGAGCAGCCAGGAACGCCCCCTTCTCACGCCCCAGATCTCATTGAACGCAGTCTCGATTGAGGTAAAAAGCTGAAGCACGATGACTACAAGCATGAGTCCTCCAAATGCGCCGAGAGCACCGCGGCTGGAACTCGCCACAAACCCGTTGACGATCTCAATCAGCTCCGGATTCAACTGCGCCGCCGCCTTCGGATCCACGGTGGCGCCCTCCTCCTTCGCACGCTCGGCGGCCGCCATAGTCTCGTATTGGACGAGTTGCGGCGCAACATAACCGACAAGACGATGCACCGTATTGGCGACGAGATTGGGGTCGTTCTTGTCGAGGGCGAAGCCTGCCACCATTACCGCAATGGCTACCACCGGCCCAATGCCAAGAAGTGAACTGAAACTCAACGCCGCAGCCCGGCTCGCCGCATTGGTCTTCGTCAGACCTGAATAGGTGATCGACACCACACGCAGGAGCGCAAAAAAGCGCCCCCGCACCGACCGGTCGTTCAGGTGTTGAACCTGCCAGATGTTGATATGCAGCAGGCGTAGGAGCGCGGACCATCGGGATGCCAGACTCACCATGGCCCCGCTCCTCTAGCCAAGCATGAAATACGCAAAGCCTGCCATGCCCGTAAAGCCTGCCGCAATTGCCACGGCAAGGGGCACGTAGGACACAAAGATGGTGCAGAAATACATCCCCACAGACGCCACCGCCAGCGCGATCATCGGCACCACGTCACCCTGAGACCACAATATGAACCCTATGAACCCCAGGCCGAAAATGATCCTGAATCGAATGAGCGAATACAGGCTCACCATCTGAAGCACGAGCATCACTGCAAAGAAGAGATCGATGGCTCCAAGAATCGCGAAAGGCTGGGCAAGCAATGCCTGGAAATCCTTCTCGATCAGGAGATCGATTGACGGGCGGGACAATACGAGCGAAGCCGCGCTCGCAAGCAGAAGCGCGATCAATGCCCACATGCCGATCCGGGCTGCTCGAAGCTGGGTTTCTATCGGATCCGAGCGCTCACGCGTGTCCGCGGTCTTCCCTTCTGCAGCCAGCAGCATGTCATCGACCGTGATGGGATCCGCCGATTTGTCGCTGCTCCCCACGCCCGGAAGATCCTTCGGCTTCATGCGCAGGCGCTTTTTCTCCGGGAAAAGTGCCGCAAGCACCTCGGCATTGGAATCGATTGTCGCCCATTGCTCGGTCGACGCGTCGTAATAGAGGGTCGCCGGAGAAACCTGACCGGCTTCCGCAAGCGAGGTCAATTGTTCCAAGGTAAAGGGACCTCGCGCGTCGGTTTCGGTCGCGGCACGGATATAAAACTCCTGCGTGGCCATCGGTTTGCTGAAAATGCTGCGAAGACGAAAGGCCTGCGGCAAGGCTCTTTTGACACCAATCGATACACTGCCGTATCCCCGAGTGAGGTGGATACCCCATGCGATTACATGCGCTGGAGCGTCTGAAGTCCAAGAAGGTGCAATCCCTCCTCGAGAACAAGCAGCGTCCGGGCGCAAAGCAGCACCCTGCGGGCACGAACCGCCGGGTCGTCGATGATCACTTTATCGACGGTGTAAAAGGCACTGAATGCCCCCGCCAGTTCGTAAAGGTAGCCGCAGAGATAGTGCGGTCGCAATTGTTGGGTGGTGAGCTCGAGGACGCTTGCGAATCCGATCAGCTTGCGCGCCAATGCAAGTTCAGCCTCTGTTTCGGGTGCCGTTGCTTCAGGGCACGCACCCACCTCTGAGGGGTCCAGGTCGAGCTTTCGAAAGATCGAACGAATACGCGTTACCGCATACAGGAGGTAGGGAGCGGTATTGCCTTCAAACGACAGGATCTTGTCCCAGGAGAAGACATAGTCGCTGCTCCGATTTTGGGAAAGATCGGCATAGCGCACGGCGCCGATACCCACGGCAGCGGCGATTTCGCGACGATCGTCCTCCGGCAAGTCAGGTGACTTGTCGGACACGATCCGATAGGCGCGTTCCACCGCCTCGGAAAGCAACGATGCCAGCTTGATCGGGTCACCGGAGCGGGTCTTGATCGCCTTTCCATCCTCGCCAAGAATCGAGCCAAAGGAAACGTGCTGAAACTGGGGCAAGGGCCTCTTCGTTGCCGCGAACCATTTCTTCGTCGTCAACCAGAGCTGCTCAAAGTGATCCGTCTGCCGGGCGTCGGTGAGAATTGCGATCGCATCCGCTTTGAAGTGCTCAACCCGATACAGCATCGTCGCCAGATCGGTGGAGGCATAATTCGCCGCGCCATCGGATTTGCGAATGATGAAAGGCTGTTCTTTGAAGCGGGGATGTTCCGGGTGAAACACCACGAGGGCGCCTTCCGACATCGTGGCGAGACCCGCCCGCGTCAATTCGTCGTACACTTGGGCAAGCCGATCGTTGTAGAAACTCTCTCCAAGCTGGTAATCGAAATGGATCCCGAGTTTTCGGTAAATTTCCTCGAACGCCCCCGAACTGATTGCGGTGATTTTCTCCCAAAGCGCCCTGTTTTCGGCGTCCCCCGCCTGAAGCTTGACGAGTTCCGCCCGGACAGCCTCCAACGTCGCAGGATCCTCCTTTGCAGCTGCATCAGCCGCCTTGTAAATCCGCTCCAGCTCTTCAAGGGGGTCCACCTTCAGGGCTTCGTCGTTGCGCAGGTGCTTGTACCCCCAAATCAACTTTCCGAACTGCGTGCCCCAATCGCCAATGTGATTGTCACGAATCACTTCCGCCCCGCAAAACGCCAGCAATCGGCAGATAGCCTCGCCAATGACCATGCCTCGGATGTGCCCGACATGCAGTTGTTTGGCGGTGTTGGGTGAACTAAAATCCACCACGTAGCGTTGCCCATGATAGATTCCTGAAGCTCCCTGCCTCAACTGCCCCGCAGTCGAATACTCGCGCAGCCAAGAGAGTAGCAATTCCGGTTTCAGCCGAACGTTGATAAAACCAGGCCCGGCGATGGATGCGTCGAATTGACTCCTAAATTCGGTGGTTAGCTGCTGGGTGATCTTCTCCGCAAGCGCCCGGGGATTCGCCTTCACCGACTTTGCATATCCCAGAACCCCATTGACTTGGAAGTCGCCGTGCCGCGGATCAGCGGTGCGGATCTCGGGATCGAAGGTGCTCTCTAGCCCCGCCGACTTCGCGGCGGATAGAAAGGCTTCATTGAGATCGGCCGAAACCTGGAAAGACACGTGCATCATTTCAACGACACGAATCCCGCCCAATGCGGCAAGCGAGATCTCCCCAGGCTGTGCGCCTTTCTCTGCGCAAGACCACGGCATCACGAGCCGTTTTGGCTCGACAATACAGCTGGGAATGGTTGGCTCGTAAACTTTTCCGGCTCACGGGCCGCGACGAGTTATTCACACGCACAATGACGAAACGCAACATCCCTCCACGGAGGTTTATCAAGCCAAGCTTTGAATTCCTGATCGAAAAGAAACGAGACGGCGGAGAATTCACCAAGGATGAGGTTCGCTACCTCATAGACAGCACCCTTGATGGTGAGATGCCCCAGCACCAACTCGCCGCGCTGGCGATGGCGATCTATTTTCAGGGAATGTCCGCCCAGGAAACTGCGGATCTGACGGAAGAAATGATGCTTTCAGGCGAGGTGATCGACCTCTCCGGAATTGCCAAACCGAAGATCGACAAGTTTGCGACCGGTGGAATCGGCGATAAGACCTCATTGGTCCTCGTCCCCCTCGCAATGGCCGCGGGCGTTGTGGTTCCCATGATGTGCGGTGTCGAACACGACTACGTGATCAACACCCTGGACAAGCTCGCCTCCATCCCAGGCTTCAAGGCGCACCTGTCCAACGAACAGTTTGTCGGCCAGCTCGCCCGCATAAACGGCGCCATCATTGCCCAGTCCGAAGACCTCGCACCCGCTGACGCCAAGCTCTACGAACTTCGCAAGGAGACGGGCACGATTCCAAGTCTTCCACTCATCACGGGTTCCGTCCTTTCCAAGAAACTTGCCGAAGGTTCGGAGGGGCTCGTCATCGACGTAAAGTGGGGCAACGGATCCTTCATCAAGGATCTGGAGCAGGCCAAACAGCTCGCGCGCTCCATGACGCGGGTGGGACGTTCCATGAAGCGCCGTTGCGTCGCGCTCGTCACCGATATGAACCAGCCTCTCGGCGATTCGGTCGGCACCGCTCTCGAAATCAAGGAGGCCATCCAGCTCCTGAAGGGCGGCGGCCCCGAGGACATCAAGGAACTCGTGCTCAAGCTCGGCATGGAAATTGTAAGACTCGCAGGCGTCGCAGGTTCAACTCTCTCTGCAAAACAAACCGTCGAACGGCACCTGACCGATGGCAGCGCCCTCGAAAAGCTAAAGGAACTCGTCAAGGCGCAGGGAGGCGACACCACCTACATCGATCATCCCGAAAAGTTCACGCAGGCCCGGCACATTCGCAAGCTGCCGGCACCGAAGCGGGGATATGTTCACACAATCAACGCGGCCATGATCGCGCACGGTGTTCACATTCTCGGCGCGGGCAAGAACGCGGCGGGCGACAAGATCGACTATGCCGTCGGTGTATCTGAAATCCGCAAGGTCGGCACCCAGGTGAAGCAGGGCGAGCCGCTCATGATGATTCACTACAATGACGAATCCAAGCTCGAGCAGGCCCTGAACTATTTCAAGGACGCCTACCGTCTCGCCCCGAAACGTCCCACCCCTCCGCCTCTGGTGGTGGAACGGGTTGCCTGATCAGGCCCGTCCTTTCAGCCCACGCTTCAAAAAAGGCCGACCTTCGCAGGTCGGCTTTTTTCTGGATCAGGCCCGGGATCGGTTGCGTCGAGCCAACTACAGTCGCAAACACCAGCAAGAGCTGCTTCGCGCTGCCGTCCCTTTCCGATTGCTTGGATTCAGGCGCGGCCCAGGTAACTCCCGTCTGCCGTACTGACGCGGATGACTTCGCCTTCCTTGATGAAGAGCGGAACCTGAACAACAAGCCCGGTTTCCAATTTGGCGGGCTTCTGGACATTGCTGGCAGTATCGCCCTTAACTCCCTCGGCACTTTCCACGATCTTGAGGTTCACTGCCGACGGCAGGTCCACTGAGAGTGGCTTTTCGTCAACAAAGAGGACATCCACCTTGCCGCCCGCCGTCAGGTAGTTCTTTACGTCGCCCAGGGTCCCTTCGCTCAATTCGATCTGATCAAAGCTTTCCGGGTCGATAAACGCATAGGTATCGCGATCCGCATAGCTGAATTCCAGGGAGCGGCGATCGGTAGGCAGCACTTCAATGGTGTCCGTCGATGCAAATCGCTGGTCGAGCGCCTTTCCGTATCGCAGGTTCCTCATCTTGATCTGCACAAATGCGCGCAGGTTACCGGGAGTCCGGTGCTGGGTTTCCATGACGAGGTGAGGTTCGCCGTTGAATTTGATGACTTGGCCTTTGCGGATGTCGTTGGCTGCGGGCATGGGCTTGGATGAATCGAGTTAAAAGGGTATCGAAATACCCTTTGTTCAGTACCCATGTCAAGGATTCCACTTGGCAGGGCTGCGTGACCACCCTACCCGATCCCACAACTGGCGTCGACGCATAGACCCTGCCGAGCATCCTCCGCGCTTGCGCTTTCCGAGGTCACTTCGTCACTCTTGCAACCTTCTCTATGAAACAACGCACGCTCGCGCGCGCCGTCTCCGTTACAGGCACCGGTCTGCATTCCGGTTCACCGGTGCAGCTCACTTTCAAGCCTGCACCTGCGAACCACGGTTTGGTTTTTCGGCGCACCGATCTGCACGGCAGCCCCGAGATCCGGCCACGCATCGAACTTGTGGGCGACCTCGTACGCAACACGACGGTCCAGGAGGGACACGCCAAGATCAACCTGGTGGAGCATGTGCTCAGCGCTCTCCACGGCTGCGGCATCGACAATGTCGTGATCGAAATGAATGCCGCGGAGCCTCCGATCCTCGACGGATCCGCGCGTCCCTTCGTCAATCTCATCATGGAGGGCGAGCCGGTCGAACAGGACAAGGAACGGGCCTACTACCGGCTCGACGCCCCGCTCTCCGTCATCAAGGGCAATCGCTCCATTGTCGCCCTGCCTCACGACGGTCTCAAGATCACCTGCACTTCGACAGACGATCGCGGCTACCACACGCAGCATCTCTCGATCGAGATCGACCCCGAAACCTATATCGCACAAATCGCCGGAGCACGGACGTTCACCATCTACGAGGACATCGAGGAACTCCTCAAACTCGGGAAGATCCGCGGCGGCAGCCTCGACGCCGCCATCGTCATCAAGGGCGGGACGATCCTTTCCAAGGAGCCCCTGCGATTCAAGGACGAGTTTGTCCGCCACAAGATTCTCGATATCATCGGTGACATCGTGCTCCTTGGCATGCCATTGAAGGCGCATCTCGTCGCCACCTGCCCCGGACACCAACTCAACGCCGAGCTTACGCGTGCACTTTTCGAGCGCATGCAGCAGACATCCAAGCCTTCGGGAAAAAAGAAGGCCGGTACTGCAGCTTCGGTCAGTCCGACGGAAACGGCCTTGGACATCCGCCGCCTGCTCGAGGCGCTGCCGCACCGCTACCCGTTTTTCCTGATCGACCGCGTCACCGAGTTCCGCGGCGACGACGAACTCGTTGCGATCAAGAACGTGACGATCAACGAGCCCTTTTTCCAGGGTCACTTCCCCGGCAATCCGGTCATGCCGGGTGTGCTCCAGCTCGAGTCCATGGCCCAGGCTGCCGGTGTGCTGATGCTGCGGCGCTCAACAAGCGACGGGCGCACCGCGTTTTTCATGAGCGCCGACCGGGTGAAATTCCGCAAACCGGTGCGGCCGGGCGACCGCATCACCATCGTTGCCAAGCTGACCAAGACCCGCGGCGACAAGTTTGCGACTGCCGAATGCAACTGTACGGTCGATGGCATGCTGGTATCCTCGGCCGAACTCATGTTTGCGCTGGTCGACCACGAGGAAGAATCCTGAACCATGGCCTCGCGCATTCATCCCACCGCCTTGATCGACCCTTCGGCGCAATTGGGCGTGGATGTCGACGTGGGGGCTTTCGCGTTTGTCGGCGCCGGCGTGGTCATCGGCGATCGTTGCCGACTGCATCATCACGCGTCGGTTGAAGGGGTCACCACAATCGGCGCCGACTGCGAGCTCTTTCCGTTCACCAGCATCGGAGCCAGGACCCAGGACTTAAAATTCAAGGGCGGATCTCCAGGTGTGAAGATCGGCTCGCGCAATATTTTCCGTGAATACGTTTCGGTTCACGCGGCGACCGACGACGGGAACTTCACGGTGGTGGGCGACGACAATGCGATTCTCGCCTACAGCCACATCGCGCACGACTGCCGGCTCGCCAATCACATCGTCATGAGCAACTCGGTCTCCCTCGCCGGCCATGTCTTCGTCGAGGACCACGCCACGGTCGGGGGCGTGGCGGGTGTGCACCAATTCTGCAGGATCGGCGCCTATGCGATGGTCAGCGCCTACGCCAAGGTCGTCCAGGATGTGGCACCGTTTTTCATCGCCGATGGTCAGCCCGCGGTGCATCGGGCGTTCAACAAGGTGGGACTCGAGCGGAAGGGCTTCACGCCCGAGCAGATCGAACGCGTCAAACAGGTCTTCCGAACTCTCTTTCGCGATGGTCTCAACCGCACCCAGGCCCTTGAAAAACTGGCGCAGCATCCTTCCGCTGGAAGCGACGAATTCCAGCGCATGATTGCCTTCGCGCGGGACAGCGAGCGCGGACTGGCCCCAGGTCCGGGAACCTGAAACCGGTGAGAGCGGGTGTATTCGCCGGGCGTCTACGCCTTTTTCTTGTAGACCGTGGCCGGATCAAACAGGCGCTCGGCCGTGAACTCCAGGGAGAAGTCACCCTTTGTCGCCGCAGCTTCAATATCGGTCAGGCGACGATAGAAGCAGCTCTTGTATCCATTGTGGCATGACGCGTTGGCGGCACCGGTCTGATCCACACGGATGAGCAGGACGTCCTGATCACAATCGGTGCGGAGTTCCCGGACAAGCTGCACATTGCCGGACTCTTCGCCCTTCACCCAGAGTTTCTGCCGGGAACGGCTCCAGTAGGTTGCCTTGCGGGTCTTCAAGGTGTGTTCGAGCGATTCGCCATTCATGTAGGCGAACATCAGGACCTCTCCGGTCGAAGCATCCTGTGTGATGCAGGGAATCAGGCCGTCCGGCCCAAATTTCGGTTGAAGCTGCCTGCCGAGTTCAATCTCGGCAGTGGTGGTTCGTGAAGGGAGGGACATGGTAAATTCAACAAGGGAGACTGGCGATCAAGGTGGAAAACCGTCTGGCGGATGGCGCGGGATGCGCCGATTCAGGGAGATCCGAGATGGGCAGGACGGACTTGCGTCCTAAGAATGTCGGTCGTCCAGATCGCGCAACAATTCGTAGCTGTAAAGTCCGGTCCGGTGCCCGTCGCTGAACTCGAAACGCAGGGCGTAATTCCCGATCTGTTCCCAGGCGAGAACGCTTACCCCATCGAAACGTTTCGGGCCTCCCCCGCCGTATTGGTTGCCAAAAATATCACGCTCCCCCTGCGTTTCTGCGCTGGGAGAAGCTGCTCGCAGGCGCTCACCGGACAGAAAGGATTCCTTCCCGTCGTTCCAGCGGATGGCGACTTCAGATCCAACCAGTTGAATATCGACCGGTGTGTGCATTGCCCAATGAGTCAAGCAATCAATCCGGCAGCCGACTGCCCAGAAAATAATTCCCCTGACGCATGGGTGCGAAACCCGTCACATTCGCTGCCGAACACGAGATTTCCTTGCGCCCTGTCTCGCAGGAACGACCCCGGCCTCATCTGTAGGTGACACGCGCAGCAGCATTGCGGCCTACCCGTTTTCCCGTTCCCATCGGAAGACTTCACCGCCATGGGCAATCTATTTTACACCGGATTCGATACCGAGACTTGGGGATCCGGGCGCAAGCCTGACTATCGCACGCTGTTCCAGATCGATCGCGATCGCATCATCCATGCCCATGCCTTTCGCAAGCTCCAGTCCAAGACCCAGGTTTTCCTTTCCGGCGAATACGACTTCTACCGCACACGCCTGACGCATTCCATGGAAGTGGCGCAAATTGGCAGGTCCATCTGCAACTACCTGCGCACCCGCGGCGATCCTCTCAGCGGCGAGATGTTCATCGACGCCGACCTCGTCGAGGCGGTGTGCCTCGCTCACGACCTTGGACATCCCCCATTCGGTCATTCGGGCGAACGCACGCTCCAGGAGCTCATGACTCCCTGGGGCGGATTCGAGGGAAATGCCCAGACGCTGCACCTGCTGACGGATACGCTTTATCAAGACAGCACCGGCGTGCGGGGCATGCAGCCTACACGTGCGCTGCTCGACGGTGTCTTGAAATACAAGAAGCTCTTCAGCGAATTCCCCGCCCCCCCGGATCGGCACTTCCTCTACGACCCACAGGAAACTGTCCGCACTTTCGTCTTTGCGGGAAGGCCGGTGCCCGCGGAGCTGCAGCAGGGTGAAGCATTGAATGAGTTCAAGAGCGTCGAGTGCCAGATCATGGATTGGGCTGACGATGCCGCCTATTCGTTGAATGACATCGTCGACGGCGTGAAAGCCGGTTTCCTGACGATTGATCGCATCGAGCGCTGGGCTTCGGGCATCGGCATCGGCGCCGCGGAACAGAACTGGATCGACACCCTGCTCACCGCGATCCGCTCTGACAGGCTCGAGTTCACCTTCTCCCAGAAAATCGGCACATTCATCACGGGCTGCCGCCTGAGAACCAGATCATGCTTCATGTCGGACCTGAGCAGGCGCTACCGGTTCGAACTCGTGGTGACAGACTCCGCACAGCATGAGGCCGCATTCTACAAGCGCATGGCCAATGACATCATCTTCGAAAGCCCCCAGCTTCAGCAGATGGAACACAAGGCGCGCCGCGTGCTGATCGACCTGTGGCAATCGGCCTGGTCAAATTACGTCGATCGGGGACGGCGCACCATACGCGTCCTCCCCCCGCAGGTCGGCAGACTCATCGAAGTCGCCCCAGACCACGCAGCCAAGGCCCGGCAGATCTGCGACTGGCTCGCCGGGCTCACGGATGGAATGATCGTGCGCACCTACCGACGACTCTTCGACGCCGAGTTCGGCAGCATCCGCGACCTGAGTTGAATATCGCGCAATCGCTGGGATACCGGTTTCTCTGTCCCCTGAATCGAGGCAAGCCCGACACAACCAGCGGATCGAGTAACCGCCCTTCATCGCTGCAATTTCGGCATACCGCTCTCGGGCGTCGGGGAGAGTATGCCGACTGATTTTTTAGCACGATCTCCCTCTCCCACATGCGGATCGACTCGACCCTGATGCCGGTGAAAAATGTCACTGGGCATTTCTGTCACCTTGAAGTGTCACGCCCTGGTTCATTCTCCGCATCATGGCGGAAATTGATTCCAACGAAAGGGCGGAAGGGCTGGCGTTGGGATGTGCTGAACGAGACCGGGGACTACGAAGCGCGCCCCTCCAGATTGGAGAAAGTGTCAATCGCCCATCCGGCGATTGGGGGCTGAGCAGCTCGGATCGATTTACAATCAACCGGGATGGATTGTTCCCGGTCGAAAAAGACGGCGTGAGCCCAGGCGCTTCAGAACGTTGCGGTGTAACTGACGTTCAATGTGCGCTGCTGGCCGGGCCTCACCAGCAAGGCCACGAGATCGCGGTCGAAAAGGTTGCGCACACTCAGACCGACGCTCTGGCTGACTTTGCTTTTCGCAGCAGACCAGGAGTAGCCGGAGCCTGCCGTGAAAAGCAGGTAGTCAGGAAACTCCAGGAACTCGTGATTCCTGTCCTCGTAGCTGAAGACATAGTTCCCTACATAAGTTGCCGACAGCGAGGCGTACAATCCCTTGAGCCTGCCTGTACTGAAGCTGTAGCGCGCGCTCATCACGGCAGTGCGCGCAGGCAGGCGGCTGAGCTGGCGTCCAACCTCAGCAGGCAGGTCCGGCGACGCCGTCGTCAACGCCCGCGTATAGGTCATCAATCCGGAAAAAACCCATCCCGGTGCCGGTGCATAGCGAAGATTAAGCGAGGCCCCCGTGAACTGCTCCTCACCGGCTGCCACGAGCTGAGGCTGCGTCTGATTCGCGTCGGCAATCGGATCATCAAGCAGCGGGTTGCGTCGGGAGATGTTCTGGTTTGTATACTGAAAGCCCAGCAGGGTCGCCGTCAGCGTCCGCGAACGCAGGAGGGCCTTGATCCCCGCCTCAACACCGCTTGTGGTTTCATTTCCCTGGATCCGGTTGGTGCGCGCATCCACCCGCGTTGACGGCTCAAACGCGGTGCTCGCATTCGCAAAAACCAGGTAGCGCCCCGGCACGAGCTGGTAGTTCAAGCCGCCCAGCCAGGTGAGTTCCCGTGTGCTGTCTCCGATGTGGGGGTGCGACACCCCTGCCCTCCGGTCGTCCACTTTCAGGTCGACCAGATCGTAGCGCAATCCGAGCGCCACAACGGTGCGTCCACGATTCAGCGCCATACGTTCGGTGACTACCGCCGAGGTGTACCCTGTCGTCTCCGTCCGGTCGGCAATCACACGGCGGTACGTGTCCGGGCCAAATTCCGGCCGCGAGTAGTCGGGATTGAATGGATTGAACTGCCTCACCGTGAGCGGCAGCGCCGCCCTTTCCGCCGCATCGAGTCCACGATGCACACGGTCATAGACGACGTTGGATGACTCCAGCGACGCCAGGATCTTGTGGTCCGCGCCGAAGGCGTACATCCGCGCGGTCATGTCGACCTGCGCCACCAGCACGTTCACATCCTGTTCCTGTCTTTGCGCCTCACGCGTGCCGGCAAAAATTCCCGTATCCAGCAGGTATTCCCCTTTCGTGAACCGGTCGTCCTCAATCGAACGCCAGAACCACTGCCCCCCCGCCCGCAGACTGATGGCCTTGGTCGGCTGCCCCTCGAACTGCACGCTCGCACTCGCAACGCGCTTGTTGATGACCGCATCGGGCCCGTTCACGTGGAAAAATGCGAGCGGACGATAGGGGCCGATCACCTTGCTGGTGCGAGAGAGACGGTACTCCGGGACACCTGAGCCGGGGTTGGCCTTCACCTCCGCATAGTCAAACTGGACCATCGTGCTCGCCGCGCGCGAATGGCGCACCGTGACGGCGCCGCTGACCGAACTCGTGCGATTGTAGGAAAACGTTTCAGGACCCTTCTTCTCCCGGAATCCCAACTCCCAGCGCTGCCAGGATTTCTTCGGGATCAGCGGCGTATTGATTTCGAAATCGACGTAGCGGTCCCGCGCGCTCGACGCCGACGCCACGAACCGCTTGAGCGGAGTCGCCCGCGGACGTGCGGTCATCAGGTTCTCAATGCCACCGGGTGCCGCCTTTCCAAGCACCGGTGTAAGGGGTCCCTGGATACGGTCGCCCCCGCGGCCATTGACCACCTCGGGTACTCCGCTCTGTGAAAATCCGTTCCGCAAACGCGGAGTCGGGAACCCGCGGAGATTCAGTCGCGACACTCCGGCAACAAGATCGGCGGGGGAGGTCGCGGCAATCAGACCCAATTCGAGGTTGATTTCCCCGACATTCTCCGAGTCTTCCGGACTCGACATGATCATGTCGTTTGAAAATGGCGGTTCAGTCATCTCGGCCTCCATGGCACCCATGCCCGTTGCATCGTAATGGGTGTCCTCGCCCTCGGCAGACACAAGAAGCGGATCCAGGCGCACTGTCTCATCCCTCGATCTCCCCTGCCCCCACGCGCTGATTTCGACAAGTCCGGAAATCCAGAGCATGCCAATGAAGATGAAACTGCCAATCGATCGAACCATGAAAACCGGAAATGAAGAGCTCCGATCTGCACAAAGCCGAGGAGGATTTTGGCGTCGATCGCAAAAAGCTGTGAATTTCAGGCCTTCACAGGATTACACAGCACTCAAAAATCCCTGTTGACGGCACCGCATCCCGCCCTTTCCTCTCCACCCTCACAGATCTGGCAAGATAGCTCAGTTGGTAGAGCAGAGGACTGAAAATCCTTGTGTCCCCGGTTCGATTCCGGGTCTTGCCACCATCTCCACCCACTTGCTCCAAGCCCAGAAGCCCCGATGGGGCACCCGCCAAGCGGGACCACGATACCGCCCGGAATTTCGCGAGGACATTGCACTGGGGATAGATTCCAGTCCACGAGAGGCTCAAAGCTCTGCCGACCCGGCGGTTTCCGCCATGGCGAAAAGACATTCCGCGGTCGCCAAAGACCTCGCCTGCGCAACAGCATAGGATGGCAACCTTCCCTGGGTCTCCAATTGCAAATCCCGCAACCCTCGCCCTGATCCGCATGCTCGCAGTCGTCAAAACCCAACCTGGTGCCGGTCACGTCGAGTTGCGCGATGTCCCCGAGCCCGAGCCTGCTCCCCATCAGGTCAAACTGGAAATCTCCCATTGCGGCATCTGCGGCACCGATTTGCACGTGTTGCATGACACATTCCGCAACTTCCCTCCGGTCATTCTCGGTCATGAGTTCGTCGGCAAGGTTGTGAAGGAGGGTCGTGACGTGCAGGGTGCCACCTCTCCCGCCGCGCGCTATGCCGTGCTGGGTGCCACGGCGGTGACGTGCGGAAAATGCGAGCATTGTCGCAGCGGGGAATTCATGTTCTGCCCGGACCGCCGGGGAATGGGACACGGCGTCAATGGCGCCTTTGCACGTCACGCCTGCGTTCGCCCGGACCAACTCTTTCGCCTTGCGGACAACCTGCCCGAAGAGGAGGGCGCCCTTGTCGAGCCGCTCGCCGCGGCCGTCCACGCCGTGCTTGAGCGCACGGACGTCCGGCCCGGCGATATCGCGCTGGTCTCGGGTCCCGGCCCCATCGGTCTTCTCTGCCTGATGGTGCTCGTGCATTCAGGCATCCGAACGCTTGTCGCCGGCACATCCGCCGACGCGCGACGTCTTCACTTCGCAGCTGAACTCGGAGCCGCAAGAGTCATCGATGTCCAGAAGGACGACCTCGCGGAAGCGATCCGGCACGAAACCCGGAGCCGCGGAGTCGACCTCGCCTTCGAGGTTGCTGGGGTCGCTGCCTCCGCGCGCGCCTGCCTGGAGTCCCTTCGACCGGGCGGCTCGTATACCCAGGTGGGACACTTCGGTCGCGACATCACGCTTCCCTTTGACCTCATCGGGTTCCGACAACTCCGGGTCACGGGTTCCGTCGGCTACACGGCACGTACCTGGGATCGCACGCTGCAGTTGATGGCGGAGGGACTTCGCCCCAGCCGGATCGTCACGCATCGTCTCCCGCTCGCGCGCTGGCACGAGGGTTTTGAACTTTTCGAATCCAAGGAAGCCCTCAAGGTACTTCTCCTGCCCCAATCTGAATGAGACTCGTCGGAAAAAACATCCTCATCACGGGCGCCAGCAAGGGTATCGGTCGGGCGCTCGCCATCGGTTGTGCGCGCGAGGGCGCCAACGTCATCATCAACTACCACCAGGACCGCGAGGGCGCCGAGACCTGCGCCACCGAGGTGGAGGAACTGGGGAGATCGGCCCTCATCGTGCGCGCCGACATTTCCCGGGTTCGCCAGATCGAACGCATGTTCACTCGCGCCCGACAGCGATTCACGCAGCTCGACGTCCTGATCAACAACGCCGCGATCACAGGTTGGTCGGAGCTGCTGTCCACCACTGAAGAAAAGTGGGACCAGGTGCTCGATACCAACTTGAAAGGCTCCTTTTTTTGCGCGCTCGCCGCAGCCCGCTGGATGCGCGACACAAAGACCGCGGGTTCGATCGTCAATGTCTCCACCAACTGCGCCGCACTTGGAGTGCCTAACCTTGCCGCCTACGGCATCAGCAAGGCCGGTCTGCACGGACTCACACGCCAGCTCGCCATCGAACTCGCTCCCTTTCAGATCCGCGTCAACACGTTTGCACCGGGCCCGGTCAACGTGGAACGCAATCTCTCGGACGATCCCGACTACCGCAAGGTATGGGGCGGGGTGATTCCCCTGGGGCGCACGGCCGAACCGGCCGAGATGATTGGACCCGCCGTGTTTCTCGCATCCGCCGAATCCTCGTATGTCACAGGTCAAACGTTTTATGCCGATGGCGGCTGGTCAGTCCAGGGACGCATCCCGCTCTCCAATCTCAAACGCGCAGCAAGCAAGCATCGCTGCTGCATTGACGCCGCTCCTTCGTGAAATGAAACAGGCATCCATCCTCGGCCCCGGCCTCTGTCTCGCGCAATTCGCCAGCGACACCCCGCCCTACCATTCGCTTGAAACCATCTGCCGTTGGGCGGCGTCCCTCGGCTATTCCGGCGTGCAGGTCCCCGCCTGGGAAGACCCGCGCTTCATCAATCTCGAGCTGGCTTCGACGTCACCCGCCTATTGCGATGACTGGCGAGCCCGGGTCAATGCCGCTGGCGTGACCTTAACCGAGTTGAATGCCGCGCTCGCCGGCCAGGTGCTCGCGCTTCATCCGGCCTACGTCGATGCCTTTCGCGCGTTTTTCCCGCAAGGGCTCGATGATCGCGCACGCACAGCCTGGGCAACCGAGCAGCTTCTCCAATCCGTGCGCGCGGCGGCACGGCTCGGCACCCGCTGCGTTCCCGTTCTCTCCGGAGGATTCGCCTGGCACCTCGCCTACCCGTGGCCCCAGAGACCGCCGGGATTGATCGACGAGGCCTTCCGCGAACTCGCGCGACGCTGGCGTCCGATCCTCGACCTCGCTTCCGAACTCGGCGTCACCATCGCCTTCGAACTCCATCCTGGTTCCGATCTCTTCGACGGCCACACGTTCGAACGTTTCCTGGCGGAAGTGAATGATCATCCCGCTGTCGGCCTCAACTACGATCCAAGCCATCTGCTCCTCCAGCAGCTCGACTACGTGGCTTTCATCCGTCTCTACGGGTCTCGCATTGCGGGATTCCACGTGAAGGATGCCGAGTTCCGTCCCGACGGTCGCGGCGGTGTCTACGGGGGCTATCAATCCTGGGCTGGACGGCCCGGACGCTTTCGCTCACTCGGCGACGGACAGGTCGACTTCAAGCGGGTATTCACGCTGCTCACTGAAACCGGCTATCGCGGCTGGGCAGTCATGGAATGGGAATGCTGCGTCAAATCTCCAGAGCAGGGCGCGCGCGAGGGCGCTCCGTTCATCACCCGTCATTTGATCGAGGCCACAACGATCGCCTTCGACAACTTTGCCGGAGGTGCGACCGATGAGGCCTTCAATCGGCGCCTGCTCGGACTCGACTGATTTTCCCCGCATGTCTTCGATCCACACGACCGGCGCACCGCGCACCCCTGTCATCGAATCCGAGCCTCCCCGGCGCAAGCTGCGCATGGGCATGGTTGGTGGTGGCGAGGGTGCCTTCATCGGCGGCGTTCACCGCATGGCTGCGGCCCTCGATCAGCAGATTGAACTTGTGGCCGGCTGCTTTTCGCGTGATCCCGCCAACACCGCATCAACCGGTCGGAGGCTTCACCTCGATCCAAACCGTTGTTATGCCAGTTATGAGACGATGGCTGCGCAGGAGGCGGCGCTGCCCAGCAAGCGCCGCATCGACTTTGTTTCGATTGTCACGCCCAACCATCTGCACTTTCCGATCGCTCGCACGTTTCTCGAACTCGGTTTCCACGTCGTCTGCGACAAGCCCATGACCCTCAATGCAGCCGAGGCGCGGCAGTTGGTCGGCGTCGTGGAAAGAAGCGGAAAGGTCTTTGCCCTCACGCACAACTACACAGGCCACTCGCTTGTCCGCCATGCGCGCGAGCTTTTCCGAAGCGGTAGGATGGGTCAGGTCCGAAAGGTCATTGTGGAGTACCTGCAGGATTTTCTCGTTCATCCGCACGAAGAGGAGGGACAGAAGCAGGCACTGTGGCGCGTCGATCCCGCGCAATCCGGAGCGGGCGGCACGCTTGCGGATGTCGGCTGCCATGCCTTCAACCTGCTCGAGTTTGTCATCGGACCCGAGATCGCGGCGATCTGTGCCGACAAGAGCACGTTCCTCCCTGGCCGCAGGCTCGACGAGGATGCCAACATCCTGCTCCGTCTCCAAGGTGGAGGAAAGGGGATCCTCACCATCAGCCAAGTGGCCACCGGCGAGGAAAATGCGCTTTCATTGCGCATCTATGCCGAACACGGGGCCGTCAAGTGGTCCCAGGAAAATCCCAATTACCTCGAACTTTTCACCTACGGTCAGGAACGCAGGACGCTTACGCGCGGCAGCAGCTACCTGTCCCGCGCCGCATCCCAGGTGACGCGTGTTCCTCCCGGTCACCCCGAAGGATACCTCGAAGCATTCGCTACACTTTATCGCGACTTTGCCGGCGCCGTGCACGCCCACCTCTCGGGCAAACCGCTGCCGATCGCGGACTATCCGTTTCCCAACGCCTACGATGGATTGCGCGGAATGGAATTCATCGAGTCGGCGGTGGCGTCGGCCTCAGCCGGAGCGAGCTGGGTGAATCTTCGCGCCTGACGCGAATCGTCCGCGCCGCACGTCGGGACGGCATCCTGTCCGTGCCTGCTCAATAGCGGTCGCGCGAATTCCGCCACAACGGCTTCGCGAGGGTTCGCTCCCACGATTCCCACTCGGACTTCAGGGCCGCGGCCCGTTCGGGCTGCTCGCCCATCAGGTCATGCGTCTCTCCAATGTCCTTATTGAGGTCGTAGAGCTTGAAATCCGTGGGGGGCTGATTCGGGCCGCGGCGTGTGTCCGCATTGCTGTCGTAACGCACCAGCTTGTAGTCGCCCTTGCGGATCGCCGCCTGTCCGCCGTAGCGCCAATAGAGCACCGGATGCGGCAATTCCTTTTGCTTGCCCAAAATGTAAGGAAAGAGGTCGACGCCATCCGCAAGTTCCGGCCCCGGTGAGGAAAGCCCGGCAGCTTTAAGGAGTGTGGCCGTGACATCCGTGAGCATGACCGGAGCCGAGTAAGACGCCGACTTCAGGTGCCCAGGCCAGGCCAGCACCAGAGGCACACGGATGCCGCCTTCCAAAAGCGTACGCTTCGATCCGCGCAGGGGTGCATTGCTGGACGCATTCTGTGTGGTGCCAGGCAGCGTCGGGCCGCCATTGTCGTTGGCGAAGACCACCAGCGTGTTCTCCGCCTGACCGGATTTCTCCAGGGCGCGCAGCACCCTGCCAACCGCCTCGTCCATGGCAACCGTCATTGCCGCGTAAATCCGCCTCTGCTCATTCTCGATGTTCTTGAATCGCGCCAGCCGCTCCGCCGTGCCCTGCATCGGATCATGCACGGCATTGAAGGAGACAAACAAAAACCACGGTTTCCCGCGATGGCGTTCCACAAAGGACACCGCTTCCCGAGCAAACGCATCCGTCAGGTACTCGGGCTCATGTACCTCCTCGTTTCCGCGCAACACCGTGGCATCGAAATAGACGCTGTGACCCTCAAGGAAACCAAAGAACTCGTCGAACCCGCGTGACTGGGGTCGCTGCGCCGGCATCGACCCCAGATGCCACTTCCCGACAAGGCCCGTAACGTATCCCGCCGCCTTCAGACGATCCGAAATCAATTTTTCCCCCAACGGAAGCCCTTGCTCACGGCGCGGATTGAATTCGTGTCCGAACTTCTCCTGATAGCGTCCGGTGAGGAATCCCGCGCGACTCGGCGAACACACAGGTGCGGAGGCGTACGCATCGGTAAACCGCACGCCGCGCGCCGCGAGGGCATCGATGTTCGGTGTCGGAATGTCGCGGCATCCGTGATAACCGAGATCCCCATAACCCATGTCGTCCGCGAGCAGCACGAGCAGGTTGGGCGGCCGCGCGCCCGAGGGCGCCGCAGCAACCGTGCCACCCGCCCCGAGGACAGCCGCGAGCACTGCGAGACTTGCGATTCGGTGCACAAGGTTCTCCAGAGGCTGCATCAACTGACACTTCATTCCAGGCCGTCGTGCATTCGTTTTCGACATCGTGTCGTTGAAACTACGCCGTCAACGAGATTCCGTCTTTGGCGAACGCGGAAAACGCCTTGGCGCCAATGGAATCGGATGCCACCGGCTCTTTACCGGAACTCATCGATATGCCATCCCTCGGTTGCACAATCACACACACCACAGGGTCGGGTTTATGGATCATGGCCGACTGATCCTATCGGCCCTTCTCCGAATGAATCCATGCGCTTGCCGACCCATCGCCCCGCACGAACATTCCCCCCATGCTGCCTCAACTCATTTCCCTTCGCACTCTTTCCGCGTCGACAAACACCACTTACGACTGGCACTCGCACACCTTTGAGGAGTTCACACTCGTGACCGATGACTCCTGCCTCATCGGTTATCCTCCGGGCTGGCTTCATGCGAACAACGGAACGCTTCTGCACTATCATTCCGGTGAGCGCCACGGTGCATGGGTGTCTCCACACCAGCGCCCCCGCTTCTGGGTGCTGCATTTCAAGGCCGATCAGACGCTCTATCCCACACTCGCCCCGCTGAATGTCCCCGAGCCAGCCCGCCGCGTTTGGACTCTCACGGCCGAGCAGCGCGAAATGTTCCAGTGGTTCTTCCTGCAGATGCTCAATGAGCAGTCCGCCGAGCGCTCCCACCGCCAGGATTCGATCTCCGCATGGCTTCAGCTCCTCCTCATTTCCGTGACGCGATGGGCAGGGCGCCTCGCCGACACCAGCACGGTTCTTCCCTCGCAGACTCGCCCCGAGGTCATCCGCCTCTGGCATCGCGTCAACGAGGCGGTAAGCAAGCCCAGCGATGAACTCGCAGACCTCTATTCAACCCCCAATTACGACTCCGTCCGGCACGCCTTCCGCAAGACCTTCGGCCATTCCCCTCGCGAGATGCTCCAGCGCCTGCGCATGGAGCACGCCAAAACGCTCCTGCTCGAATCCTCCCTGAGCATCAAGGAAATCGCGATCCGCGTCGGCTACGTCGAACAGCACAACTTCAACCGCATGTTTCACCGTTACGCGGGCGTCGCGCCGTCCGTCTGGCGGACAAATCCCTTCAGCCGTTCCGTAAAGGCCTGACATTTTTCCGCGGTGTCTAAAGACGTTCCGTCCGGTTTTGGCCAAGCTTGCCGCAGATGACAGCAACACCGCATCGGCGCCCCAGGCCCCGCATTATCACCCGGGAGCGGAAACGGAATTTCCGAACCGCTGCGTCCCGAAACTGCCCAGGAAGCACCCCGGAGGTGAGTAATGCTTGACGCTTCCCAACGCCGGTTTCTGCAGGAAAGGGCCCGCCACGTGCGCCGCGAAATCGTGACGATGGTCTACCAGGCCCGCTCCGGTCATATCGGTGGCAGCCTCAGTTCCACCGAGATGGTTGTCGCACTCTACCATCACCTCATGAGACACGATCCCGGGAACCCACGGATGCCGGATCGGGATCGATTCGTTCTGTCAAAGGGGCACTGCTCTCCGGTTCTCTATGCCACGCTGGCGGACTGCGGCTACTTTCCCTCCAGCGATCTCAAGACGTTTCGTCGACCCGGTTCCCATCTGCAGGGGCACCCCTTCCAACCCAAGACCCCCGGACTCGATGCCTCCACCGGCACACTCGGTCTTGGCCTGTCCACTGCGTGCGGACTCGCCCTCGCCGGAATGCTGCAGAATTCCTCCCACAATGTCTTTGCCCTCTGCGGAGACGGCGAACAACAGGAAGGACAGATCTGGGAGGCGGCCCTCTTCGCCCACAAGTACCATCTCTCGCGGCTCATCGCATTCACCGATCGCAATCGTCTGCAGACCGACGGCTCCACCGAGTCGGTGATGCCGCTGGATCCACTTCCCGACAAATGGCGCGCGTTCGGCTGGAACGTGAGCGTCATCGACGGCCATGATTTTGACCAGATCGACAAGGCCGTTGCCCAGGCTCGGGCCCAGCTCAACCGCCCCACCATGATCATCGCCAATACGATCAAGGGCCGCGGCGTCTCCTTCATGGAAAATGTCGCGGACTGGCACGGCAATCCACCCAACGCCGAGCAGTTCTCCCGCGCATCCGCCGAACTCGGGCGTGAGGAATCACCAGCCTGAACAAGCACCTCACCGCCACCATGCCATCGCGACAACAGACCCGCCAGGGATACGCCGATGCACTCATCGAGCTTGGCACGACTCGCCCCGAAATCGTCGTGCTCGACGCCGATGTCGCCAAGGCCACCAAGACCTGCGATTTCGAACGCCGCCACCCCGGCCGATTCTTCAACTGCGGAACCCAGGAGCAGAATCTGCTCTGCGTCGCAGCGGGACTCGCCCTCGAGGGACTCATTCCCTTCGCCACGACATTTGCGATTTTTGCAACCACCCGCGCCGCTGATCAACTCCGCAACGCCATCGCCTACCCGAATCTCAACGTCAAGGTTGTCGGCACGCACGGCGGCATCAGTACCGGCGGAGATGGTGCATCCCACCAAGCTTGCGAGGATATCGCCATGGCCCGAGCTCTCCCCAACATGACGGTGCTCGTGCCCGGAGACTACGAGGAAGCCCACCAGGCGACCTTCGCCGCCGCGCGCCATTCCGGACCGGTCTACCTGCGTCTCGGACGCGACTCCTATCCCATCGTGCCTGAGTTGCATGGGGAGTTCGCGATCGGCAGAGCGAAATGCCTTCGCGGCGGCAACGATCTCACAATCTGTACGACCGGCATCATGGCACACGAGGGTCTTGTCGCCGCACGTGAACTTGAGAGTCACGGATATCAGGCACGCGTGCTGCATTTTCCAACTATCAAGCCCCTCGACACGGACGCCCTGCTACTCGCCGCTCGCGAAACGCGTGCCTTTGTCACCGCCGAAGAACACTCGATCGTCGGCGGCCTCGGGGAAGCTGTCGCGGGATTCCTTGCGGAAAATCATCCCGCCCCACTGCGCCGCGTGGGAGTGCGCGACGTCTTCGGCCAGTCCGGCCACGGAAACGAGCTGCTTGATCTCTACGGTCTGCGGGCTCGCGACATCGTCGCTCAGTCGCTTGCCCTGCTGCAATCCCGTGCCGTCGCATGATCTCTTTCACGCGCCCCTTGCAGGAGTCCCGCAACGATCGCTCCATCCTCGGAAGAATCGTCCTCGGGGTCATTCTGCCGTGGGCCACGCTTCCGGGACCGCCCGCCGCAAGCGATTCGGCAGCCACCATCAATGTCTGGTACGGCGAGCGCCAACGCATCGGTCATCTGGGCACCGCTCAGGAAGACTTCAACCTGCTCGGCCACATCGACGCCTGGCGCGAACTCGACAGCCTCGACTGGTCGCTCAATGAACGGGCGCCAATCCCGTTGAATTTCCGCGCCTATCGCCGCCTCGCGGCCGAGGGTGATTTCAATGCCGATATCCCTCTCGGTCGGCTTCGCATCGGCGAAAATTCCTTGGAACTCAGCGCACGCTGGCGTGACGGCCACACCGCCTCCCGCACGCTTACGATCATCCGCGAACAGGGATCAACTCCCCTGCCCTTTTCGATCCGTTGGGCAACGGTCTCGAATCCGCAGGACGTCGGACAAATTGTCGACGGCCTTTGGCGTGTCACACCGGATGGACTGCGTACCGCAATCACCGGTTACGATCGCATCTTTCTCATCGGTGAAAGCAACTGGCGTGACTACGATGTCCGCACCTCCATCCAGGTCCACCGTGCACCCGACCTCTCGCTGGGCCCTGGCGTCGGCCTGATCGCGCGCTTCACGGGACACGTGGTCGGAGGACCCAAACATTTTCCCTCAGGACAACCCAAATGGGGCTACCAGCCCTTCGGTACCATCGCCTGGATACGATGGTCCAAACAATCGTCACCGTCGTCGCCGCAGGCCCAATATTTTCCCGGGAGCGAAGGGCGCCCCACGGACATCAAGCCTGTACCCTTTTCGGTAGGCACGCGCTATGACCTGCGCGTCACCTGCAGGACGCTCACCGATGATGCCGAAGGCCGGGGCGTGACCCACTACCGCTTCAAGATCTGGCCTGCGGACAGCTCCGAACCCGAGGCGTGGACCTGGGAGCGCACCCAGACAAGCGCGACCGCGCTGCGCCGCGGAGGCGTTGCCCTGCTGGCTCACAATATCGATGTAACCTTTGGCGACGTCACCGTGCGGCCGGTCTCCTCCGAACCCTGAGCAGAAACCTGCGAATCGCCCCAACTTCACCGATTCTACAGGCAACGCCCGCACACTCATCACGCTAGCATCGTTTCTCCTTTTCCACCCTTCTCCCATGGAATCTCGCTTCGTTCTTGTCCTGCACTCCTCGCTGCTTCTCATCGGCGTCCTTGTCGCCGCTTCATCATCCCTCGCGGCAACCAATCCCGCACTCTGGCGCAGGATTGACAGTTCATCCACCGGCGTGCTCCCCGCGCCCGCGCCCACCCTGGTTGAGCCCACGGCCGCCCGCGTGCTCGACGTCGATGGCGATGGTGACAACGACTTCATCATCGCCGGACGCAAAGGCCCTCCGGCGCTCACCCTCTGGCGCTACAACGCGGGCCGTTGGGCCCCCGAGGTCATTGAACCCGATTCACTCCGCATCGAGGCAGGTGGCGCTTCCCACGACATCGATGGGGACGGCGATCAGGATGTTGTTTTTGGCGGCGACAATTCCTCTGGAAATATCTGGTGGTGGGAAAACCCGCACCCCAAGACAGGACGCTGGGTGCGTCATGTGATCAAGTCCGACAAGCCCACGAAACATCACGATTTGATTTTCGGGGACTTCGATGGCGACGGTCGCGCCGAACTGGTCGCGTGGAATCAAAACGGACATCAGTTGATTCGTTTCATCATTCCGAACAATCCCAAGTCGACCTCGCCCTGGCCCTTCACCACCCTATTCAGGTGGGAGGGTGCCGCGCAGCACGAGGGTCTCGCTGCCATCGACGTCGATGGCGATGGCGTCACCGACATCGTCGGAGCCGGGCGCTGGTTCCGCCATGCGGGCGAGGGCCGCTTCACGGAGGAGATTGTTGACCCGGCCATGACCTTTACCCGAGCCGTCGCCGGCCAGTTCGTCACAGGCGGGCGTCCGGAGCTTGTCTTTGGCCCTGGAGATGACGATGGCCCACTCAAGTGGTACCAATGGGAGAATGGCCACTGGTCAGCGCACACGCTCGAGCCTCACATGATCCACAGTCACACGCTCGAATCGGGCGACATCAACGGCGACGGGCATCTCGACATCATGACGGCTGAGATGGGCCAGTGGTCGATCGACGGCGGAAACAACGAGCACTCCCGCGTACTCGCCTTCTATGGCGATGGAAAGGGAAACTTCCGCAAACAAACCGTCTGCGTCGGCCAAGGAGTCCATGAGGGTCGGCTTGCCGATTTGAACGGCGATGGACGTCTCGATATCCTCGGCAAGCCTTTCCGTCATCATGTGCCGCGACTCACGCTCTGGCTCAACCAGGGTACCCATTCCACGCCGCTGCCCCTCGACCGGTGGAAGCGTCATCTGGTCGATGCGCCCCTCACTCCATTCGACAGCCCCTTGCCCCCGCCACAGCGCGCGCGCCGTCTGTTGATGGATGCCGCCGACATCGACGGCGACGGATTTCCGGATCTGATCACCGGCCCGGCCTGGCATCGCAACCCCGGCCGCCTGGGCGCCAGGTGGGAGCGTCATGACGTTGGCGGCACCTTCGGTAATTTCGCTATCGCCTACGATTTTGACGGCGACGGCGACGTCGATCTTCTCGGCACTACGGGTCCCTTCAAGGGCGCCCAACTCATTCTCGCCATCAACGACGGGACCGGACACTTCACCTTGCGCACTGATCTCCCGGCCGGCAGCGGCGATTTCCTGCAAGGCGCGGTCGCGGCCCGGCTGCGCGGACGTCGGACTTCAGTGATCCTCTCCTGGCACCGCGGCGAACAAATCGACATGCTCTCTTTCCCCACCGGTCAGTCTGCATCGCCATGGAAACTTGCAGCGCTCTCCGAAGAGTCACTCAATGAGCAGCTCACCGTCGGCGACATCGATGGTGACGCCGACCTCGACATCCTTCTCGGCACCCAATGGCTGCGCAATGACAACGACTCCTGGTCGCAACACCGCCTCGGCACTGTCGGTGACTTTGGACCGAAGGTGAAGGCCGACCGCAGCCGCCTTGCTGACATCAACCACGATGGTCGGCTCGACGCCGTCGTCGGATTGGAAAACGGCACGGGCATCTTCTGGTTCGAGCAGCCCGAGGGCGACCCGTCAAAACCGTGGACGCGCCACCTCGTCGGCGATGTCGCCGGACAGGGCTTCAGCCTGGATGTCGCCGATTTCGATGCCGACGGCGATCTCGACATCGTTGTCGGCGAGCATCGCAATCCCGACAATATCAACCGGGTGATTCTCTTCGAAAATCTCGATGGCGTCGGCGGCAGTTGGAAGCAACATGTCATCGACAGCGGTCCCGCAAACCAGATCGATCATCATGACGGCACGCTGGCCGTAGATCTCGACGGCGATGGCGACCTCGATATCGCCAGCATCGGCTGGAACAATTCCGCGGTGTGGGTGCTCGAGAACCTCGCGATTTCGTCCCGCTGACCTCGCGAAAACCCCAAACAAGCCATGTCTCCCATGCGCCGATTCCCGTTCCTCCTCCTGCTTTCACTGCTGTCCTTCGCTCGGGCCGATCCAGGACCTGGCGACACGTATCGCGAGTTTACCTGGTTGCCCGAAGGCAAGGGACCGAAGAGCCGCTGGCAGCGCATCACCGGGCCGGACACCAAGAATGAACGCGCGATGCGCTTCCTTCCGAATCCCGTCAACAAGATCCTTGTGACGGACCTCGCCCAGGCGGAACGCGCCGAACTCCAGCTCGAGCTTCTGCAATGCCACGTGGGCACGATCGGACACGCTTTTCGCATCAACGGAGGCGAATGGATGAGCATTCCTCGTTCATCAGCCATCCCGGGAAAACTCGGCGCATCGGACGGGCCACCTCAGCAATGGCAGTCCATGCGTTATCCCTCCATGCCTGTCGCCGTCGGGGCGCTGAAGGAGGGCGAGAACACCCTTGAATTCACCTGCAAGCCCGGCTTCGGACTCGGGAGCAACTGGCCGCAGTCCCTCGTCAATGGAGCCGTTCTCCGGGTTTACTACGGCGCTGCGAAATCTCATGCGTCCGGCAGGATCATGCTTTCACCACCCCGTGATCCCGCCACTGCAGGTGTGCAACTGACCTTTGCTCCCGAAAAGGACTCACCGCCGGTTGATCGCGTGGACTACATCGGCCACTATCTCGGATTCGACTGGCGTGGCGAGGGATCCTACCTGGAGTGGCACTACAATTTCCGGCGCGGTGAACTCGCCCGACATTTCGGCGGCGCTGATCGGGCTCCCTGGTCCGTTCACTGGGACACGAGTTGGGTACCCGTTCAGTCCGACCCGGTACAGGTGATGGCGCGCATTACCGACTCCACGGGACTTTGTCATCTGACACAGCCGATCCCGCTTGCGGACCTGAATCCACCGAAGGGCCAACGCGTGCAACTGATCGAACCCTATGCCATCCCCCCGCGCTGGCACGTGCGCGTCAACCGCAAGATGGGTTGCAAGGTGCGCTTTCCCGACGACCTCTCACGGCTGCGCGAAGTGCGCGTCATCCTGTGTTCATGGAACGGCCACGGCGCTGACACGATCGGCATCAATGATACGGTGATGGTCGCAGATATCGGTCGCAATCACGACCTCAGCTACGACGTGCTTACCGTGCCCATCGGCGCCATCAAGCCGGGCGAAAACGAGTTTGTCGTCACGAGCAAGACGAAGGAGCACGGCATAGAGGTTCAATGGCCGGGCTTTGTCGTCCTCGCCCGCTTTTCCGACGCCGAAGCGCCCGAAGGCGAGCCCTGAGTCTCCGGGCAATTCCATTGAGGAAAGGTCAATTTCCATCGCGGGAAAAGACAGACCTCCCCGCAACGCCTATGATGGGAACACGCCACTCACCCTTTGGCCCATGCGAGGCATGACGTGCCACAACCCAATCCCCCCTGCCATGACGCTTCACCATTCCTCTTGGTTATCACGCCTCTTCGCCGCCATCCTTGCAGCCACCGCGGTCATGCAGGCCCAGACTCCCGCAGTGGTGCAGGATAAAAATTCCGAAACGATCCGGCTCAGCCCGTTCACGGTCGAAGAGAGCAGCGACGTGGGATACCTCGCGCCAAACTCGCTGGCGGGAAGCCGACTTAATACGAGTCTCGACGACATCGCTGCATCCATCTCCGTCTTCACAGAGGAATTCATCTCTGACCTCGGCGCGACCGACCTGACCGATGTGCTTGCCTACGCAAACAACACCGTACTCGAACTCAATGATGCGACGAGTGCCGCTGCGCCCAACAACAATGTGCTCGTCACCGGCTTTCAGGAATTCCGCGTGCGTGGTCTGGCCGCAACCCGCGCCCGCAATTTCTTCGAGTATGAATTGCCCGCAGATACCTACAACGTCGGGCGTGTCGAGGATGCGCGCGGCCCCAACGCCATCCTCTTCGGCATCGCCCAGGCCGGAGGCCTGATCAACACCTATACGAAGCAGGCGATCATCAACAAAAACTCCAACCAGATCACAACCCGCTTCGGTTCCCATGAATCCTACCGCGGCACCGTCGACCTCAATCGCACGCTCATCCGCGGCAAGCTGGCCCTTCGTCTCAACGCCCTCTACGACAAGTCGAAGAGTTACCGAAACTACATGTTCGACCTGGACCGCCGGGTTCATCTCGCCGCCAAGTGGAACATCGGCCCTAACACCTCCCTTCGTGCAGAGGGTGAGATCGGTACCATCAAGGCCAACCTCGCGCGTCCCTTCAATCTCACCGATGCATCCCGGAACTGGCTCGCTGCAGGAAGACCGACGCTCAACACACCCGTGGCGACCGCTCAGGCACCAACAGGAACATCCCGGCTTCCCAATACCGCACGGGTCACCTACATCGGAAATACAGGTCAGTTGATGAACATGGCATCCCGGATGACCACCACCGGGAGCAGCACAATCATCACCGATCCAACCATGACGGATCGTTCCATCAATGTTGTCGGTCCCATCACCTCAAGGACTGTCGACTTCAACACCGTATCCGCGTTCTTCGAGCACCGCTTCAGCAAACGGACCGCCCTGGAAATCGGCTTCAATCACCAGTACATGAAGAACGACTCCCGCGATGCCACCGTGAGCTCAAGTAATCTCGTGGGCGACCCAAACAACTTTCTGCCCACCGGCGCCGCAAATCCCTACGCGGGCAAACTCTACCTCGAGGCGGGATGGTTCCGCACGATCAACGAACAAAGGAGCGATGCCACCCGTGCAACTTTCACGACGGGTTTCGATGCTGGAAAATGGGGCGACTACCGTTTTGCAGCGATGGCTGAATACCAGGACAACCATGTGAAATCGAACCAGCTCGGCGAGTTCTGGGAAGGCGCACCCTTCAACAGCAATCCCGTATCCGGGGCGAATCTGGTTTACCGGCGCAACTACGTCGTCGAGGGCGACTGGGATACCTACTATGTAAACGGCGACCTTTCTGCGGGTCCAATTACCGGAATGACCGATCCCATCAGCAAGCGCTCACTGACCTCCACCTGGCTGACGCGTCAGAATCCCGCCGACGCCGGAAGCACCTTGCAGTCCGGGATGATCGGTGCCCAGGCCAAGTACTTCAGCAATCGCCTCGTCTTCAACCTCGGCTACCGGACGGATCGAATCCAGTACATCGATCCCATCGAACTCACCGATCCCGTCACGCTGCTGCCCAGTGTGGACTACAAGAACGGGCTGAAAATCGATTTCAGGGGAAACACAAAATCCGCAGGCACCGTGTTCCATCTGACAAAGTCCCTCTCCATTCTCGGCAACTATTCCACCAATATCGGTCTGCCACCACCGCGCGCTACGATCATGGGAGGCGCTTCTGCTCCGGAACGCGAGGGTGAGGGAAAGGATGTGGGCATTTCACTTTCCCTGTTCGGTGGGCGCATCTTTTCCAAGCTTGTCTACTACGAAACCGCCGGCCGAAACCAGAACGCGGCACGGGGCGCACAGGCAATGGGCAACGCCGCTGATCGCATCCTGGATGCTCTTGTGGCTCAGGGCTTGATCACTCAGGCGGAGGCGTCCTCTCCCGAACGCACCACCAACGGAGCCACAACAACCCTCTACGATGTCGACTCCAGCGGGTATGAATTCCAGGTGACGGCGAATGCCACCCGCAATCTGCGCTTCCTCGCCAATTTCTCGATCACCGACGTCTCGGAACAGAATGTCAGCCCCGAATTCCGGGCCTTCATCGCCCACAATCTGCCCTTCTGGCAAAGCTTCAACCCTGCGATCCTGACAAGCAACGGTGTGACCATTGCGAGTGAGATCGAAAGCATCACGGACCAGATGGCGGAGAACGTCGCGCTCGAGGGCCTTACCGGCTTCGGCAACCGAAAGTACAAAGGCAGCGCCTTCGCGCGCTACGGTTTCAGCGAAGGAATCCTGAAGGGCCTTTCCCTCGGCCTGGGCTATCGTTACCAGAGCAAGAACGTCGTCGGAGTGCAGGACCGCACGCTCATTTACGGCAACTCCTTCTGGCAGGCGGATGCAATGCTCGGCTACGACACACATGGGTTTCACCCGGGCCACAAACTCCGCCTGCAGCTCAACGTCCGCAATCTCTTCGACGAAACCGATCCGCTCATCCTCCGCTACCAGGGAACAGGCATTCGCCGCTACAAGCTCATGGACCCCCGCGAATGGACCCTCTCGGCAACCTACCTCTTCTGACAGCTTCCTGACGGCTATGGCCGTCAATCTTTCGCCAAAGGGCGCCGTAGGATCTCAGGCCCATTCCTCCCAGTTAGTCCGCGCCTGAGAATCCCAGATTCTCCAAAGCACGGGCGCAAATGCCCCCGATCCCGTCGCCAATAGCGGGATCCTGAAGCAGCGCGGTGTGGGTTTTCGGCTCGCACGGTCAAATCACCTGCGCAATCTCGGCTTCGAACTTCCGGACGCCCCTAGCTGGGAACGGGTTCACCCACCTCTCTCCCATGCCCAACCTTGAGCGCCTCGTCCCGTTTCGACAGCCCGCGCCGCCTCCCGCGACAGACGCTCGTCCCTGTTAGTCTTTCCCATGGCCCGTTCCCGCTCCGCCAAACCCGTTCACTCCACCGCGGAGTCCGCGAGGCTGGAAACTGCCTTCCGGCAAAACCTGAAAGGCCTTGGCCATGCCTGACGACAAACACAGAGGGACAAAAAGGACTCCAAGGGACGAAGGCACTCTTGTGTCCCATGCGTCCCTCCCGTCCCTTCCAGCAGCGGAAGGTTTCATCCCGCCCCATGGCGGCTACCAGGACCTTCTCTCCTACCAAAAGGCGCTCGTGGTTTATGACGCCACCCTCCGCTTCTGCGACCGTTTCATAGACAAGCGTAGCCGCACCCACGACCAGATGGTGCAGGCTGCCCGCTCCGGCAAACAGAACATCCTCGAAGGCAGCCAATCCAGCGGCACCTCCAAGGAAACAGAAATCAAGCTGACCAACGTCGCTCGAGCCAGCCTCGAAGAACTGCTGGAGGACTATCGCGACTTCATGCGCAACCGAGGCTTCGAGGAATGGGCACCCACGCACCCCTACGCCCAGCGCCTTCGTCGCCTCAACCGCACCCCCCGGCGCAAATTACGAGACCTTCAGGAAGGGCGTCGAACATCCCGACCCGGCCATCTGCGGCAATGTCATTGCTGGACTCATCAAAGTGACCACCTACCTGCTCGACCAACAACTCCGCCGTCTCGAACAGGACTTTCTCAAGGAGGGCGGACTGCGCGAGCGCATGACCCGCGCCCGCCTCGCCGCCCGAGCCCGACAACAACGAGGAGGCCCCCATGGCACCTGAAACGACCCCAAGGACTCCAGAGCCCAGAGCCTGCCGCACCCCTTCGTCGCCTCTGTCTCTTGCGTCCCTTGCGTCGCTTCCTCCCCTTTCGTCCCTTAAACCTCGACGCCGCCCATGTTCCACCCTTTCAGGGCTTGGAATGCATTGGGCGATCGCACCCAGGGCGTTGCCCTGGGCTGGTATTTTTCGCCCCTTTGGGGCTAAGGAGGGAGGCGGCGAATGAACGAGTGGCCTCTCGTTCCGCTCGGTGAACTCACCGAGGACTTCGACGGTCGGCGCGTTCCAGTGAAGGAAATCGAGCGCAAGCCCGGGCCATATCCATACTACGGCGCATCGGGCATCGTGGATCGTGTCGATGGCTTCCTTTTCGACGGGGAGTATCTGCTGATCGGTGAAGACGGTGAAAACCTGCGCACTCGCCAGACGCCGATTGCGTTTATAGCGACTGGAGCCGCGACGCTCAAGGTAGGGTTGCATCGCATCGTCAACAACCTCCAAGCTTCCGCGTCTCCGTGCCTCCGCGTGAACCAATGAACCTCACAGAATCCACCGTCGAAGACGCCGCCTTGGGCTGGTTTGGCAAGCTAGGCTACTGCTGCCAGCGCGGGCCGCAGATGGCTCCGGGCGAAGCGGCGGCGGAGCGGCGGCGGAGCGGGATTCGTTTGGCGAGGTCGTGCTCGCGGGGCGGCTGCGCGAGCCCTTGCGGCAGTTGCACCCCGCCATCTCCCAATCCCGCTCCCTCGCCACCCTGCGCGACACGCTGCTGCCGAAGCTGCTGAGCGGGGAGTTGAGCGTGGCGGACCTCGAACTACAAATGTGAAACGTTTTAGTTTCCAGTTGCCTATTTGGTCTGAACTACTAATTTGAAACAAATTAGTAGCAAACTGACAGGAAACCGATGCGCATACCGCAAACACCGCCAAAACTGAATGATCTGGTGGCTGAAGTGAAGCAGCCGGAGCGGATGATGCGCCTCTTTTCGCTGATGCGGCAGGCAAAGACGCAACGGCACTACCTGCACTGGGACAAGCTGCGTCGCTACTCGCCGCCCGAGGGGATGAATCACCGGGAATGGTGGCTGGTGCAGAAACTTTCCCGGATGGATGCGCTGAAGCCGATCTCGCTGACGGACACCGCGCGGAGGCCGTTCCAGTTCGCCGTGACGGAGCTGGTGATGGAGGAGCTGCACCAGATTGATCTCGGTGCGGGCGGGTTGGTGAGCATCCCGGAGCCAATCACGAATCCCCAGACGCGCGACCGGTATCTGGTGAGTTCGCTGATGGAGGAGGCGATCACCTCCAGCCAGCTCGAAGGGGCGGTCACGACGCGCAAGGTGGCGAAGGAAATGATCCGCACCGGGCGCAAACCGCGCGACAACAGCGAGCAGATGATCCTGAACAACTACGCGACCATGCAGCGCATCCGGGCGCTGAAGGCGTCGGCACTGTCGCCTGAGCTGGTGTTCCAGATTCACCGGCTGGTCACGGAGAAGACGCTGGATGATCCAACAGCGGCGGGACGCTTCCGCCGCGCGGATGAAAAGCGCCTGGTGGGCGATGACTACGGGCAGGTGTATCACGACCCGCCGCCTGCGGAGGAACTAACGGAACGGATGGCGGCGATGTGCGCTTTCGCCAATGGCGAGACACCGGACTACTTCGTGCATCCGGCGGTGCGGGCGATCATCCTACACTTCTGGCTGGCCTATGATCATCCGTTTGTGGATGGGAACGGACGCACGGCGCGGGCACTGTTTTACTGGGCAATGCTGCACAGCGGCTACTGGCTCTTTGAGTTCATCTCGATTTCCAACATCCTCCGCAAAGCCCCGGGCAAGTATGGGCGTTCCTTTCTCTACACGGAGACGGATGACAACGATCTGACGTATTTCATCATCGCGCAGACCCAGGTGATCCGGCGGGCCGTTCGGGAGCTGCACGCCTACATTGAAAGGAAGACGGCGGAGCTGAAGGATGTGGAATCGCACATGCGGGTGCTGGATTTGTTCAATCATCGGCAGGTGGAGATCATCAGGCACGCGCTCAAACATCCCGGGCAGCGCTACACTTTTGCCAGCCACCAAAAGAGTCACAACGTGGTGTATCAAACCGCACGCACAGACCTGCTGAACCTCGGCGAGCGCGGCGTCCTGAAGAAGCGCAAGAAAGGCAAACAGATGCTCTTTGTCGCTCCGGCGGATTTAGCGGCGCGACTGCTGAAGCTGGAGAAGGAGGCAGGCACATGACCCTCACCGAATCCATCGTCGAAGACGCCGCCCTGACGTGGTTTGGGAGCTGGGCTACTCCTGCCTTGGGACAGAAGCCCTCACCCCGCCCCTCTGCCACGGGGAGAGGGAGTCTTGCGGCGAAGTGGTGCAATCTCGCGCTGCTCGAACCCTCATCCCAGCCTTCTCCCACAGGGAGAAGGAGACGCGCGAGGCCTTGCGGCAGTTGCACCCCGCCATCCCCCAATCCCCGCACCCTCCCCGCCCTGAGCGACACGCTGTCGCCGAAGCTGCTGGGCGGTGAGTTGGCGGTGGGGGCGGCGCTCATCGGGTCCATTCTGTCCGGAGAATCCAGGGCGCCCCTGCAAGGCCACACGGCCAAGACGAACGCCGTCGACAGTTCAAAGATATCAGCCACAAAATAGCGCCATGCCCAAACCAAGAAAAAACTCCGACTCAGAGCCTCCTTTCAACCCCGCCGCGCTGCGCGCCATGATGGAGCGCGCCCTGGGCGGCTTCGGCCCGAACAAGCGCAACGACGAGGCGCGAGCACAGGATTTGGTCTATGACGCCATGGAGGCATCCACCTGGGAGCGGCGGCTGCGGCTGGTGCGACAGGCGCTGGAACTGGACCCGGAAAACGTGGACGCGCTGCTGATCGTGGCAGAGGCAGCGGACCTGGACAGCACGGAACTCATTGAGGCGCTTCGGGGTGTCGTGGCCGCCGGAGCGAAACGGCTGGGGAAAGAGGCGTTTAAGGAACTGGTGCCGCATTTCTGGGGGTTCATCGAGACCCGGCCCTACATGCGGGCGCGAGAACGCCTGGCGTCGGCATTGCGCAAGGCCGGGCGGCTGGATGAGGCCGCCGCCGAATATGCGGAGATGCTGACCTTGAATGAGAATGATAACCAAGGCGTGCGCTACGACCTGCTGCCCGTTCTGCTGACGCAGGGCCGGCTGGATGAGGCACGCTCACTGATGGAACGCTACAAGGATGACTGCCAGTGGAACGTGGTTTTTGCCTGGGGCCGGGTACTGGAACGGCTGTTGTCGAAGGATGAGGTTGGGGCCGCAAACGCACTGGCGGTAGCGCGGAAACAGAATGCGCACATGGAGGCCTATTTGAAGGGTCAACGGAAACTACCCAAGAACCTCCCCGGCAGCTACAGCCCCGGCAGCAAGGAGGAGGCGCAATGCTTCGCCGGGGTGCTGCTGTCGGCTTGGAATGCCCACCCAGAAACGTCGGTGTGGCTGTCCAACCAGTCATAGGATCCGTGAAACCATGCCTTCCGGCCCGGGCCACCGACCCCGCAGAAGGCTCCGAGTTTCTTGCATCATTTCGCCTCAAATGACGAATATAACCATCATTTGGACACAATTCGCCACTAACGACGACAAACAATAACTCGTCATTTATGACGAATAATGTTGTATAAATATTCTAAATCGGCATATTTGCCGAATTGTGAAAATTACGGCCCAACTCACCGATGAGAGTGTGCTCGAGGAATTAGGGGCGCGCCTTGCCGGGGCCCGGCTGGGGCGGAACCTGACGCAGGCAGCGCTGGCGGAACAGGCGGGTGTTTCCAAGCGGACGGTGGAGCGACTGGAATCCGGGGCGGTGGCAACGCAGTTGTCGGGGTTTCTGCGGGTGTGCCGGGTGCTCGGCCTGCTGGAGCATTTCGAGCATTTGGTTCCGGAGGCGGTGGCCAGCCCCATGGAGCAATTGAAGCGGCAGGGCGCGAAACGCCTGCGGGCCTCGGGCAAAAACGCGGCGGCGGTTGCGCCGAAAAAATGGGCGTGGGGTGACGCGACATGATCGCAGAGGTGCGGCTTTGGGGTCGGACGATCGGCGCGGTTTCGCTCGAAGAAGGGCGCGAGGTCGCGGCGTTTCAATACGACGCGGATTTCGCGCGCAGCGGGATCGAGCTGTCGCCGCTGGTGATGCCGTTGAGCGGCCAGGTCCATCAGTTTCCCGCTCTGCCCCGGAACACGTTTTATGGTCTGCCGGGGTTGTTGGCGGATTCGCTGCCGGACAAGTTCGGCAATGCGCTGATCGATGCGTGGCTGGCGACGCAGGGCCGCACGCCGGAGAGTTTCAACGCGGTGGAGCGGCTCTGCTACACGGGCTCGCGTGGCATGGGGGCGCTGGAGTTTGCGCCGGCGCTGGGACCGAAGCCCGGCAAGGATGCGAAGATCGAAGTGGACGCGTTGGTGCGGCTGGCCGGCGAGGTGTTGACGCATCGCGGCGACTTGCGGGGCCACTTTCATGCGGCGGGAAAGGAGAAGGCGTTGCGCGAAATCCTGCGCGTGGGCACTTCCGCCGGCGGCGCCCGGGCAAAGGCAGTGATCGCATGGAACCGGGAGACGAACGAAGTGCGGTCGGGGCAGATCGCGGCGGGCGAGGGCTTCGAATACTGGCTCCTGAAGTTCGACGGGGTGGCCGGGAACAAGGACAAGGAAATGGAAGACCCGAAAGGCTACGGCGCCATCGAGTATGCCTATCATCTGATGGCCAGGGCTGCGGGCATCACGATGACCGAGTGCCGTTTGCTGGAGGAAAACGGTCGTCGCCATTTCATGACGCGCCGTTTTGACCGGCTGAAACACGGGGAGAAGCTCCACATGCAGTCGCTGGGCGCGCTGGCCCATTTTGATTTCAACCAGGCCGGAGCCTACGCCTACGAGCAAGCGCTGCTGACGATCCGCCAGCTCAAGCTGCCGATGGCGGCCGTCGAAGAACAGTTCCGCCGGATGGTCTTCAACGTGGTCGCGCGGAACCACGACGACCATGTCAAGAACATCGCCTTCCTGATGAACAAGCAGGGCGAGTGGTCGCTCGCCCCGGCGTTCGACGTCACTTACAGCTACAATCCCTCGGGCGCATGGACCAGCACTCACCAGATGACCCTGAACGGGAAGCGGGATGGCTTCACGAGGGGGGATTTCGAGTCGTGCGCAAAGTCGTCGCTGATGAAACGCGGACGCGCAGCGACGATCCTTGAGGAAGTGACGTCAGCGGTGAGACGCTGGCCGGAGTTCGCAGCCGAGGC
>CAUJJL010000008.1 GCA_963205455.1 Verrucomicrobiota bacterium | reverse complement strand
AGCAGGTCGATCAGCGGGCCGCCGCCGGACATCGCCTTGGTCGTGAACCAGCCGCCAAAGCCCGGGATGCCGGTCCTGCGGATCCATTTCGCCTGGGCGGAATTGATGCGGCCCACGGTGCCCTGTCCCACGTAGTCCATCATGGCATAGTACTCCGGGCGCGCGCGGTTGTTGAAGTTGAACATCAGCGTGCGTTTTGCGGCCTTGGCAGCGGCAGCCATCGCCATCGCCTCCTTCGAGTTCATAGCAGGAGGCTTTTCGCAGAAGACGTGTTTGCCGGCCTTCAACGCCTGAAGGGAGAGCGGGGTGTGAAACTTGTTGGGTACGATGATTGAAACGGCGTCGAGTTCGCGGAGCCTTAGCAGTTCCGCAGGATCGGCGAAATGCGCGCCGATCTTTTCGCGATCGGCGGCCCTCTTTGCCGCCTCGACGTTCGGGTCAGCCACGCCGATGATTTCCGCACCTGCCGCACGGAAACCTGCGGCATGATAACGAAGCATTCCACCTGCGCCAATGATTCCTACTTTGATGCTCATGGGATGAAGATTACTGGTTTTTTTTGTCGAACGCGGCGTCGAACGCGAGTGCGCTGGGCGGAAAATCCGTCTTGCGCACGAATGCCGCCGCCTCGGTTGCACCGTGCACACGGTCCATGCGGATGTCCTCCCATTCGACCGAAAGCGGACCGCGTTAGCCCGTGTCGTTCAGCGCGACGATCACATCCTCGAAGCGGTTGTCCCCGTGACCGAGCGACCGGAAATCCCAGTAGCGACCCGGGTCGCCGAAGTTCGAGTGGCCGCCGAACACTCCGATACTGCCGTCGCCATGACCCCACCAGACATCCTTCATGTGCACGTGATAGATTCGATCTGCAAACACGCGAATGAACTTCACGTAGTCGACGCCCTGATAACCCAGGTGGGAGGGATCGTAGTTGAAGCCGAAACGCCGGTGACCCTTCACGGCTTCGATTGCACGTCGCGATGAGGCGATGTCGAAGGCGATTTCGGTGGGATGCACCTCGAGGCCGAAGTTCACGTTCACTTTTTCGAAGGCGTCGAGGATTGGGATCCAGCGTTTGCCGAAGTCTGCAAAGCCCTTGTCCCAGTAGGCCTGCGAGGTCGGCGGGAAGGCATAGATCGAGTGCCAGATGGAGGAGCCCGTGAATCCGTTGACCACGGCGGCAAAGTCGTCGCCGTTGTTGCGCCCGGGTTTTGCGTCCAAAAACGCGCGTGCGGCCTTTGCAGTGAGGATCATCTGCCGGGCCGCCCGCTTGCGAACGCCCTCGGGATCACCGTCGCCCCAGACGGAGGGCGGCAGGATGGCCTTGTGTCGCTCGTCGATCAGATCGCAAACCGCCTGCCCGACGAGGTGATTTGAAATGGCGAAGGCGGTGAGTCCGTGGTCCTGCAGGAGTTGCCACTTTTCCTGGACATACCTTTTTGAGGATGCGGCGGCATCGACATCGAAATGATCTCCCCAGCAGGCGAGTTCCAGGCCGTCGTAGCCCATGCTCTTCGCGAGCGGCGCAAGTTTTTCGAGGGGAAGATCGGCCCATTGGCCGGTGAAGAGAGTGACGGGTCTTGGCATGAGAGATGAGCGGTGGGTTGAGGTTGGTGGAAGTGGGGATGGAATTGAAGCCAATCGGAACGGAAAGGCTGCCTGATCGTCTTCCAATCAACTTGAGAGCGGCAAGAGGAAAGGGTTCACACCCGGCGGAAAACCGTGCAATCTGGAGGCCACATGTCCTGTCTTCGCGCCTATTCAACGTTGGGCAATCCGCATGCGTCGCTGGAGGAATGTCTGGCTGTCGCGCAGGCGTATGATCTCGATGCGGTGGAAGTCCGGGCGCTCGGAGGCACGACTGATGTCCCGGCCATGCTCGCCAGGACGTACGGATCGCCCGAGGCCCTGGCTGAAAAGCTGGGCGTGCATTCCGGACTGCGCAAGGGGGTGCCGGTGGTTGCGTTCGGGACCTCGCTGCGTCTGATTGGCTCAACGGCACAGGAAAGGGAGGCGTTTCTCGATTTCCTTCCCTGGGCCGAAGCGCTCGACGTGCGTTGGCTCCGGGTTTTCGACGGTGGAAAACGGGCGGATGCAACCGAACTCGCGGAGGCTGCGGCGACCGTCCGATGGTGGCAGGCCGAGCGCGCCTGGCGCCGGGCCACTCCTGAAATCATGATCGAGACGCACGATGCGCTGGTCAATGCGGCTGCCATCCGACGCTTCATCCAAGCCGCACCCGGCACCGCGATCCTGTGGGACAGTCATCATACCTGGAAGAAAGGCGGCGAGGATCCGGTGGACACGTGGGCGCAGATCAGCGAGTGCGTCGTGCATGTGCATGTGAAGGACAGCGTGTCCATCCCGAGTGCGCGTCATCCCTATTCATACGTCCTGCCGGGGCGGGGAGAGTTTCCGATGCGCCCATTGATCGCCGAATTGGACCGGCATTTCCGCGGTGTGGTCAGCCTTGAGTGGGAGAGGATGTGGAATCCCGAACTCAGTCCACTCGAGGAAGCGCTCCGGTCGGCCCGCGAGAGCCGCTGGTGGTGAACGAAGCGTGCAGGCAGGACGAATTTCGCTGGCAACCTGGCGGCGCGTTGAAAGCGTAGGAACCCGTGGAGAAGGTTCCTGAAAACGTGAGGCAGGGTAATAACGCGGAAGCGCCCGGTGTGCACCGTCATCTCCTGCCATGGGACCGCCCGCTTTCAAGGTCTGCGGCGGAGTGGCTGGCCCGCGGATGGACGCGTAACGGCCCGCTCGATCTGGGGCACTGGCTGGTGATTGTGCCGACCAGGCAGTCCGGACGCCGCCTTCGCGAGGCACTGGCGGCTTTGGCGTCGGAGGTGGGGCAGGCGGTCTTTTCCCCGAAGGTGATCCTTCCGGAACACCTGATCACGATGAGTGCAGCTTCCGGCAGGGTTGCCTCTCGGGCCCAGCATCAATTGGCCTGGATGGAAACGCTGCAGTCTGCCGATCTGGACGAGTTGCGCGCGGTTTTTCCCGTGGATCCGGCGTCCCGCTCATTCACGTGGGCGATGGATCTCGCGAAGCAGATGATCGATCTCCAGGAGATGCTGCGCGAAGCCGGGTTGACGATTGCTGTGGTGGCACCTGCCATGCGCGCGGGCGCCGAGGTATTTCCCGAGGAGGATCGCTGGGTGCAGTTGGCGGAACTGTCGCGCCGGGTGACGCAGAGCCTTCGGCGCAGGGGGCTGCTGGACCCCATTCATGCAACACTTGAACAGTCGGGCAATCCGGTGCTGCCGGAGGGGGTTTCGCAGATTGCGATGATCGCAACGCCGGATCCGTTTTCGCTTTCGCTGAAAATCCTGTCGTGGCATGCGAAGACGATTCCCGTGTCGGTGGTGATCCACGGCCCCGCGGAGAATTCCGGCGACACCCTCTTTGACGAATGGGGGCGGCCGCTTGCGGAGGCATGGTCGCGCCGTCACCTGGACTGGCCGGACTTCAACAGACGCGTGCATCTTTGTGCGGATGCGGGAGAGCAGGCGGAGAGGATAGTAGACCTTGTGCGTGGAATCCCTCCCGGGGCGGAAGCCGCGGGTATTGGGCTGGCGGATACATCGGTGCTGCCGGTGCTCAAGCGGTCGCTGGAGCGCACGGGCCTGTCGGCCTACAATCCAGCCGGGCAGCCATGGCGTTTCGAGGGATTTCATGTGCTGCTGTCGTGCCTGGCGGAGTTTGCGAAGTCGCCCTCGTGGGATGCGGTGAAGGCGCTGATCCGTTGTCCGGATGTGCTCGAATGGCTGCGAACGCAGCCCGGCCAGCCAGCCTCGGGGGCGCGGATCCTGGCTGAAATCGATGCTCTCGGGGAGGCACACCTTCCGCCAACGCTGCTCGAGGCCATGCGTCACACTGGACAGACCGGTGAGTCGACCGAAGGGACCGCTTCGCGCTATTCCACGGCGCGCGCCGCCCTTGCCAGACTCTCCGAGCTGCAGCGGGAACTCTCTTCGGGAGCGTTTTCAAGGAATGCGGTCGCCGCCCTGAAGCAGATCTTTGCCGGTCGCCGGATGCAAACGGGCACAATCGAGTTTGAGGCAATGGAGGTATGGACGGAATCGTTGAGCGAGGCGGTCATAGCCCTGGAGGCGTTTCGCGGCGGACGGATTGATTTGCATGACGCCTGGGAGTTCGCCCTCGCTCTCTTTGGGGAAAAGGTCCGATTTGAGGACAAGGAGGAAGGTGCCTTCGAACTCAACGGATGGCTCGAACTTCTCTGGGAGGATGCTCCTCACCTTGTCGTTGCGGGCATGAATGAAGGATGTGTGCCGGAGTCCGTGGTGGGTGATGCCTTTCTGCCCGAGGCTGCCCGTCGGAGGATTGGACTGCGGAACAATGCGATGCGGTATGCGCGCGATGCGTATCTGTTGCATGCATTGGCGGCGAGTCGCGATCGCAGGACCGGCAGGCTCGATCTGCTTGTGGGCAAGGCTGCTGTCACGGGCGATCCGCTGCGACCGTCGCGACTGCTTCTGCAGTGTCCGGACAAGGATCTGCCCGCTCGGGTCGGCTGGCTGTTTCGGGAGACCGAATCGGAGCGGGCGACCGTACCCTGGACACGGGCGTGGCGGTTGAAACCGGCGCTGGTCGCTCCACCGGAACGGGTGTCGGTTACGGCGTTGCGCGACTGGCTTGAGTGTCCGTTTCGTTTTTATCTCAAACATGCCCTGAAACTCAGGCGCGTGGAGATCGACAAGGCGGAACTGGACGCTCGCGATTTCGGCAATCTCCTTCACGCCACGTTTCAGCGGCTTGCCGATCCGGAGGCCGAGGGAATTGTCGACGCGAACAAACTCAATGCTTTCCTTTTGGCGCATTTCGAGCGCGAGGCGAGCGCGCGGTATGGAGACCTGCGCACGCTTCCGATCATCGCCCAGTTTGAGTCGGCGCGGCAGCGAATCCTGAAAGCCGCGGAGATTGAGGCAAAGCAACGCGAGGCGGGCTGGCACACGCTGCGCGTCGAATGGAAGTTCGAGCTGCCTGCAAACGGAATTCGAATCCGTGGCGTCATCGACCGCGTTGACCGCAATGGGAAGGATCCCCGATGCGTGCGTGTCGTCGACTACAAGACGTCGGACAAGGCCGTGCGGCCAGTCATGGCACATCTCCGCACCAGCCGGGATGGCGATGCGGCGCGGGAGTCCTGGCAGCGTGTTTTCCTGGGGACAAAGGAGCACGTGTGGACGGATCTACAGCTTCCCGTCTACCGGCGCGTGCTTGAGGCGGAATTCGGGAACGCGATTGAGTGTGGCTACTTCAACCTGCCCAAGGCGGTGGGAGATTCGGCGCTGTCGATTTGGGATGATTTCACCGCAGATCTTCAGGCATCCGCCAACGCCTGCCTTGATGGGATCACGACAGCAATTGCCGCCGGCAGGTTCTGGCCACCCGAAGAGATTGCGCAGCCGGACCATGACGACTGGGCCGAGTTGTTTCATCACGGATCTGCGGAAAGTGTGGATCCCGATTGGATCGAGAAATTGCGTGGGATGGGGGACTTGAAAGGAGGCGGTGCATGAAGCCCCTGCGCCACACGATGATCCTCGCCTCGGCGGGTTCTGGGAAAACCCATGCGCTGACCAACCGGTATGTTGCGTTGCTGGCCAGGGGCATCGCACCGGAGCGCATCATCGCCCTGACGTTCACGCGCAAGGCTGCCGGTGAGTTCTTTGAGGAGATACTGAACAAGCTGGCGAAAGCCGCGTCGAGCGATGCCGAGGCGATCCTGCTCGCGGGTGCGCTAGGTTCGGCGGATCTCAAGCGTGCGGATTTCCTTGCGATGCTTCGTGCGGTGGTGAATGCGATGCCACGCCTCAGCCTGGGAACACTCGACGGATTCTTTGCGAGAATCGTGCGGAGTTTTCCCCTGGAGCTCGGGCTGAGCGGGAGATTTGAGATTCTGCAGGAACATTCCGCGCGGCGGGCTCGGCGCCGCGTGCTGCGATCGCTGTTTACGGTTGCGGGTGAGCGTACTCAGCAGCAGAAGGATTTCATCGAAGCCTTCAAACGCGCGACGTATGGTGCGGAGGAGAAGCAACTGGGGGGAAGGCTCGACCGCTTCCTCGACGAGCATGCCGAGACATACCTGTCCGCTCCGGATTCCGAGGCATGGGCAACCCCGCGGAGAATCTGGCCCGATGGGTGCGATTGGCTGGAACTGCCGGTTGTGTCACGCGAGGAAGCGGAGACCGCGCTGCCAGCGGCGCTGCCCTGGGAGACGCTGACTGAGGAGCAGCGCAAGCGGTTCACCGATTTCTTTGCGGAATGGAAAACCTGGCGTGCGGGTGCGACTCTGCCCAAGCCGATGCGGTACTTGCTGGAGAATGCCTTTGCGGCATGGAGTGACTTGAAGTCGGGACGCGGGAGCGTGGTGATTGAACGCAGGAAGGTGGCGCTGTCGCCTGAGGCATCGCGTATCCTTTGTGGCATTCTTGTGGCGATCGGGCGAGAGGAGGTGCAACGACGCATCGAGATGACCCGCGGGCTTTATGACGTGCTTCGTGGGTACGAGCGGGTCTACCATGACAGCGTGCGGCGCGGGGGCAGGCTGACCTTTGCCGATGTGCAGAGACTGCTGCTGCCTGGAGCTGGCGCGCCACCGCTGCATTCGGGCATGTCAGGAGAAAACCGGGAGGAACTTCGCCTTTCGATCGACTGGCGGCTGGATGCCCAGTTCGATCACTGGCTGCTGGACGAGTTTCAGGACACGAGTTTCGGACAATGGAGCATCCTGCGGAACCTGATTGACGAAGCCGTGCAGGATCCCGAGGGACGCCGGACGTTCTTCTATGTTGGCGACGTGAAGCAGGCGATCTTCTCATGGCGGGAGGGGGATCCGCGCCTGTTCCGTGAGATCTTTGACCACTACAATGCGGCGCAGCCGGGCATCATCGAGGAGCTGCAGCTCAATCAATCCTGGCGGTCCTGCTCCGAGGTGATCGCATTGGTCAATCGCGTGTTCGGCGATGCACGCTCGCTCTCTGCCGTGGTGCCGCGGGCGACGGCGGAAGCGTGGGCACGGGAGTGGCGCGTGCACAGCTCAGCCCGTCCGGAACTGGAGGGCTATGCCGAGGTGCGTGTGGCGGACGACACGGAAAAGCGGTATCAGGAGGTGCTAAGGATTCTCAAAGAAGTGGATCCCCTTGGCCGTGGTCTGAGCGTCGCCCTGCTGGTGCAGCAAAACGAAACCGCGGCCGAACTGGCCAGTTTTCTGCGCACCCAGGGCGGGCTGCGCGCGGTTGCGGAGAGTGATATTGCCGTCTGCACGGACAATCCCGTCGGCGCGGCGCTGCTCGCGCTCGTGCGTGCGGCGGCGTTTCCCGGAGACTCCCTTGCCTGGGAGCATGTGAGGATGACGCCGCTGGCGGAGGTTCTTGCGGTGGAGGGGATTCATGCGCCAGAGGATCTTGCGCTGCGCCTGCTTGCCGAGGTGAATCAGCGGGGATTTGCAGGCGGAATGGAGCCATGGATTGCGGAACTGGAGAAGCGCCTGGATGCAGACGACGAGTTCAGCCGCGAGAGGGCGCGGGACTGGTTTGAGGCGGCCCATGTGTTTGACGAGACGGGAAGTCGCGACTTCGCGGAGTTTCTGGAATTTGCCGGGCGCTATACCAAGCGCGAAGGAGAGTCGGCTTCGGTCATCCGAGTCATGACTATTCACAAGTCGAAGGGATTGGGATTTGATCTCGTGATATTGCCCGACCTCCAAGCGCGAAAAATTGCGCAGCCGCGTTCGGGACTGGCGGTGAAGAAGGCCGCGGATCGCTCAGTGGAGTGGATCATGGATCCTCCAACTCGGATATTTGCCGATCATGACCCGGTGCTTTCTGCCTGGCTGTCCGCGGCGGAAGAGGACGCGGCGTATGAGTCACTCTGCCTGCTCTATGTGGCCATGACGCGTGCAAAGCGGGCGATGTACCTGATTGTGGAGCCCGTTGGCACGTCGAAGGCGCGGACGTATCCGCAGGTGCTTCGCGCGACGGTGGGCGAAACCTTTGCTGAAGGAGATCCGCAATGGTACCTCCGATGCCAGCCTCGGGCGTCCGCAGTGTCGGAGTCGACTGTCATTGAACCATGGATACGCGGGGAGGAACCCTCGGCGCCCGGAACGCGGCGCGCTCGCCTGAGGATGCGCGCGCCTTCGGAGGCTGATCGGGGATCGATTTCCGCTGCGGCGCTCCTTGATCTGGAGTCACGCAGTCAGGCGGATCATGGCACTGCAGTTCATTCACTCCTGGCGGCGGTGCGCTGGAGCGATGAACCTTGGACGGATCGAGTCGCAGCGCTATCACTTCCGGAGTCCATCGGTGATGCGGCGCGCGCGGAGATGCTCGCGTGCATGGAGGCTCCGGCGTTGGCTGAGGTTTTCAGGCGACCTGTTACCCCTTTGCAGGCAAATGTCTGGCGTGAGCGGGCGTTCGAGATGGTTCTGGATGGCGTGTGGCTTACGGGAGTTTTCGATCGTGTGGTGATTGAACTCAACGAGGAGGGCAGGGCAATCCGGGTGACCGTGTGGGACTTCAAGACCGATCGTGTTGCGACTCGGGAGGAGGCCCAGCGAGCGGCGCGACGATACGTGGGGCAAGTGGAGCTTTATCGGAAGGCGGCAGCCCGGCTCTGTGGGGTGTCAGTCGGGGAGGTTGCTGCCGCGCTTGTATTTACCAAAATTCGTGAAGTGTTGCACCTCGCGGAGTTGCAAAGCGGCGGGGTTGAGGCGCGAGGTGCGGGAAATTGAGGCTTTACACTGGGCGTGTGGATCGGCACTTCCTTACCTTTCAACTCTCACACCATGGGCAATCTGAAGAAGAAGCGTCGTCTCAAGATGAACAAGCACAAGCGCCGGAAGCGCTTGAAATCAAACCGCCACAAGAAGCGCACGTGGCAGAAGTGAGCGTCGTGCGCCCGATGTTCTGAGGCGCCGAAACACTCCCCTTTTTTTCAACCCGCTGCATGACCGCAGCGGGTTTTTCTTTTTTTTGACAGACGCGCAATTCGGACGCCTCCGGATCGTTTGCACGGTTTTAGCAAAGCCGGTTAAGTTCTGGTAAATGCGGGTATTACGCAGGGGGCAAACCTCAAAATGGTTTGCTCAAGGAGGCGGTGCGCCGATTCGTCGTGCAATCGTACCAACGCGTCCAATCACCATGCGATCCCGGCCAGATCAAACGACCTTAAGCTTCGATGGACCCCGTGCCGTATAGGGGCGCGTAGCGATCGTCATGCTATTTTCCTCCAAACCCAAAGGCTTCTTCGTCGACTGTAACGATCACGGGATGTTTGTCGCCCGCACGAGCGGACCGGTTCCCCCCTTCGTTGTCGAGGAACTGCGTGAAGTCCCTTCCGGCGAGGCCGCCGCTCTCGCTGAAACCTTGAAACAGCTCCAGCCGAAGCGGAGCCAGACCGGCTATGTCCATGCCACGGTGGGCATGCATTCCGACCAGCGGCTGCTCCGTCGCGCGACGCTCGAGGTCAAGCGCGTGAAGGAGAATGGTTACCTCGACGAGGTGCTTCAGACGCAGTTCAAGGTTGATCCGAACAAGTTCATCGCGGCGGTGCTCAATGCCAATGACGGTGCAGAGTACGATATGGCCAAGGCCAGCCAGAAGGATGTCCTCTTCTGCGGAGTCCCTCAGGAAGAGGTGATTGCTTTTCAGGACACGGTGCTCGCCAAGGGCATCTATCCGGAGCGCGTCGAGATCGGTTCCCTCGCGGTCATTGGTGCGCTGGTCGACTACCTGAGCTACACGCAGTCGAAGGTCCCCTCGCTCGTCCTGGAACTGGGTTTCGATACAACCCACTCGTACATCATTTCCGCCAATGGCGTCGATTCCTCGCGCCCGATCCCGATCGGCCTCTCGTCGATGATTCCGGTCGTCCAGAAGGAACTCGGCCTGAAGGATGAGGAATCCGCGAAGAGGCTTTTCTATTCGAATACCTTTGATTTCACCGGCATGGGCGCCCAACTCATCCAGCGCCTCCTGACCGAGTTGCAGTCGTCGATTGGCTTTTACGAGGTCCAGACGGGACAGATGGTCGGGCAGGTCGTGTGCACGCAGCTCCCGCTGAAGCTGAGCTGGATCGCTGATGTGATCGCCACCCAGCTTTCGGTCAGACCGCTGCGCCTGGACGTCGTGCCCTGGCTGCACGCCCGCAACATCACCCTTGCCGATTCTCCCAACTCCCTCGCCGGGGATTCCCGCTGGCTGGGGGTCTTCAGCCTGATGGTACAGTACCATGCCCTCGCTCCTGAAAAGAAAGACTGAAAAGGGGCAGATGCCCCTCGTGCCAGCATGGCATCCCAATTTCCGCAATTTTGATCGATTGCCGGATACCAAGGCCGTTCGCACGTCGTTCTTCGTGAACGGTGTCGCCGTGGTGATCGCGATTTCGCTGCTGCTCGTCTTTGCCTATCAGGAGTACGCGCTCTTTGTGCTCAATCGTCAGATCACCGAGTGGCAGGCGCGCATCGATGGCAACCAGAAGGCGAGTGCCCTGGCGGTTGTCGAGTACAAGAAGTTCCAGGCTGAGGAAAAGAAGATCGCGGAACTCGAGGCATTTGTTTCCACCCCGAAACCGCTCTCCGTGCTGTTGCTCGACCTGAGCCGCACGCTGCCGCCGCGCATCGCTCTGCTGAACGTGATCTACCGGCTTGATGGTGTGAACCTGCGCGGCGTGGTGCGCGGAGCGGGTGATCGTGCCAGCGGCGAGGTGGCGTCCTATGTGCAGAAGCTCAAGAAGGAGCCCGCCTTCAGCACGGTGTTCGACACCATTTCCCAGTCGGCCTTGGGACGCGATTCCCAGGGAGACCGCCTGTCGTTCGAACTGTTCATGAAATACAAGGGCGCTGCGGCCCCCGCAAAGAAATGAGCAAGGAAAAGTCATCTTCCGGTTTTCTGAAGAAGCATCCGCTGAGCGTTGGCTGCGCGGTGCTCAGCGTGGTCCTCATTGCCGCGATCATCTATCGCCGGGACGCCATGCCCGCCGCGGTCTCTGATCTCGATGACAGGACCGCCAAGGGGGAAAGGCTGGCCGCCAACATCACCAATTCCAATCAGCTCAACGAGCAGAACGAGGCTCTCGCGAAGGCAAACGCTGTCGTCGCCGGCCGTCTGGTAAAGGCGTCGGAACTCGCGAAGAATCTCCAGTATTTTTACCGCATGGAGGCCGAGACGGGCACGAAGTACATCGAGCTTCGCCAGCAGGCCTCGCCCACGGCCGTGAAGCCGGGCAACGCCTATCTTTCGGTCCCCTACACGATGACCGTTGAGGGCAGCTTCCTTCAACTCGCCACCCTTCTGCGTCGGCTCGAAAACGGGACCCATTTCTGCCGGATCCTGAATACGACGATCACCCGAGGAACGGGTGACCCAGGCACCACGGTGAGTCTGCTCACGATGACCATGAACCTCGAACTTCTAGGACAACCGTGAGCAAATTCTCCGAGAATCTGCCGCTCTTTTCTCTCGCGATCTGCATCGCGGGCACTCCGCTTGTCGGCGCTCCGGCAAAGGCGTTGAAGGCGGACATCAATCCGAGCGCAGCCCGCACGGCCATGGTTGAGAAGGCCCAGAAGCTTTCCCGCCAGGTCGAAGTCGCCAATCTTGCCGCGACGACCGTGGACCCCTTCAGTCCGGCCAGCTTCAATGCGCCAGACCCCGAGGAGATGCGCCTGGCCGCCGAGGCGGCTCGACGCGCCAGAGGTGTCCCCGGTCCGCGCGTGGCCTCTGACCGGGATCTTCTCATCGCCATCGCCCATCAGATCAAGCCGACCGGCACGATGAATCTCGGTGGCGAATCCATTCTCCTTGTCGGTTCGCAGAAGATCCGCGTCGGGGAGTCCCTTTCCGCCTCCTATGAGGGGAAACCGATCGCTGTCACGGTGACCGCGATCGATCGCACCAGCTTCAGTCTCCGCCTCAACGGCGAAGAATTTACTCGTCCCATCAAATCAGGATCCAACCCATGAGAACCCGCCTGCTGCTCCTCGCGCTGCTTTCCAATGCAGCCTTGCCGTTTCTCCGTTCGCAAACGCCAGCGGCGGTAGAAAACGCTCCCGCACCGACCAACGAAGCTCCCGCCGCCGCAGCACCTGCAGCGGGGGAGCCGGTCGCGCCTCCCGCCGTCACCCTCGCACCGATGACGGAGACGGGTGCGGCCACCAAGACCAAGGACACCCTGTCCGTCGACTTTCCGGATGAGGAGATCCGGTCCGTGCTGCGCAACGTCGCCGACCTCTTCGAATTGAACCTCGTCATTCCGGAGACGCTCCAGGGGAAGACCTCCGTCAAGCTGCGGGATGTCACCTGGCGCCAGATCTTCCAGGTAATCCTGTCCCCCGTCGGCTACACCTTTGTCGAGGACGGCAACATCATCAAGATCGTCACCAGCGATTCGCTGAACCTGGAGCCTGTCACCACGGATGTCTTCATTCTCAACTACGCCAAGGCCGAGGACATCAAGAAGTCCGTCGAGCCGCTGGTTGAAGCCGCGGCCGGTGGACGCGTCATCGTGGATGCGCGCAGCAACGCGCTCGTCATCTCCGAAAGGCCGACCCGCATCAGCCGCATTCGCTCAATCATCGACCGTCTCGACCGCGCGACCGAGCAGGTTGTGATCGAGTCCAAGTTCGTCGAGGTCTCGGACCGCGACGTCAAGAACCTCGGCGTAAAATGGTCCTCGCTGGCGGGCTTCAATCTCAATGCCGGTCCTTTCAACCAGACGTTCTCACGCGAACGTTCAGGCGGCTACAACTCTTCGGTCGACAACACAAGCTCCTCGACTGGCAAGACGGATAACACGACATCCGCAAATTCCAGCAATTCAAATACCGTGGCCTCGGTCAATGGCGCGGTCACAAACACCGCCACGACTGGGTCCTCCCTCAACCTGAGCAACCTCGGTTCCAACGGGACAACCGAGGCGCTGAGCGCGCTTCAGGGTCTTGTCGGCGCCGGCAACACTTCCCGCCTCGCCACGGCACTGTTCAGCGCCGACCAGTTGAATGTTGTCCTGAGCGCACTGCAGACCTTCAGCGACATCAAGGTCGTCTCGAACCCGACGGTGGTGACCCTGAACAACACGGAGTCATCGATCAATGTCGGTGAGGAATTTCCGATTCCGAACTACACCTACAACCAGGAGCGCGGCACGTTTGAGGTGTCGGGCTTCCAGTACCGCCCGATCGGCATTCTTCTCAAGGTCACGCCCCAGGTGAACAGCCAGGGCTTCATCAAGCTGACCCTCGAACCGGAAGTCAGCCAGCGCAATGGCGAGACCTCCTTCGGCGGAGCCGGCGGAGCGCAGATCCCGATCATTGCGACACGCAAGGCGAAGACACAGGTCTCCTTGAAGGATGGCTACACCATGGGACTCGGTGGACTGCTGACCTCCCGTTCGGAGGACGGATCCTCGAAGATTCCGCTGCTTGGTGACATCCCGATCCTTGGTCGTGCCTTCAAGTCTAAGAACCGCGACCAATCGACCACCAACCTGGTCATTTTCATCACGGCCAAGACCGTGGCGGCTGATGGAGCCCCCATCACGGAGGTCTTCGATTCCCGCAATATCCGCCGTATGGACATCAAGAAGGAGGATCTGCCCGGCTATCGTGATCCTTCCGATCCCTTCACGCCCCTGCCAGAACCTGAACCGGTCAAGAAGAAGTCCTTCTTCCGGCGCAGCTCCTCGGCGGAACAGACCGTCAAGAATAACTAGGCCGGGATTCCCCGTGCTTCCCTCCAACCTCAGCCTTTGAAGGTGAGTCTATGAAATTTCCAATAAGAGCCTTCCTCGGACTGCTCTCGGCGTGGATTGTCTCCAATGTTCACGCCCAGCAGCAGCCGGTCGTCGCCGTGCGCATCACCAATGTCGAAGTGTCGACAGGCGCAGGCATCATCCAATCCATCAGCGTGACCGCGAGCGGATCCGGTTATGGCGTCGCGCCATTTGTGCAGATCACCGGCGGTGGCGGCACCGGAGCCACGGCCGAAGCGGTCATTTCGGGCGGCGGCGTCATCCGCGTCAATGTCATCGACGGCGGATCGGGATATACGAGCGAGCCGACCATCACCTTCCTAGGTGGGGGCGGCACGGGAGCCGCTGCAAAACCCAAGGTGTTTCATCCCTCGGAGAATTTCTCGAACCCCAACGAAGCCTTCGGCCCTTCAGGTGAGTTCGTCACGATCAGCGCCCTCGCTACGGGTACGTTTCCCGCGGCTGGATACACCTACACGTTCTACATCAACGGCACCGCTGTTGGGACCTCCATCAACAACAAGGGAAACCCCTCCGTCCCCGGAATGATTTCATGGACCCCTCCGGCTCCGGGAGCGTACTTCTTCACCGTCACGGCGAATGACGGCACTTCTCCGATGGTGACCTCGCTGCCTGTTCGTTTCTTTGCGACGGGTGCGGTGATCACGAGCCCCCAGAATCCAACCCTCGTGCCGGCGGGATCATCCGTTGTCATAAAGGGCGATGCCACAACCGCGCAGGGCTTCGTCCGCCAGATCGAGTTCTTTGTCGATGGCGTAAGCCAGGGAGTGGACACAACCGCTCCCTATTCGATCATCTATACACCCTCGTCCGTCCCCGGCGCTCATTTCATCACCGCGGTCGCCACGGATAACAATAATGTGACCGTGGAGACACCTGAGCCGGTGATGATCACGACCATTCCCGCGATCGGCAGCCTGCCGCTGGTCGAGATCGCGAGTCCGACGCATGGCTCGGCCCTGCGCATTCCGGATTATTCCGTGAGCGCCAATGCTTCCATTCCGATCAATGTGATCGCGAGCGACAGCGACGGTGTCATCACCAAGATCGAGACCTACATCGACGGAGTCCTGGTCAATACCGACCAGCAGTTCCCCTACAGTTTCAACTGGCAGCCCCAGACGATCGGCAGCTACCGCATCGTGTCGCTCGCCTTTGACGACAAAAACAATGTCGTGGCGACGAATCCCAGCGTGGTGATTGTCTCAGCACCACCCACGGTCACGATCACCCAGCCAACCGATGGCGCCACCCTTCCGGCAGGCGCACCGGTCACGGTTGCGGCCAACGCGAGCGACAGCGACGGGTCTGTCATGTCGGTTCAGTTCTTTGCCGACGATGTTCTCATCGGCGATGACACCACGCCTCCCTACAACGTCACATGGACGCCGCTGGTCACCAGCGAGGGCAAGGTTGTCGAGGTCACCGCGCTTGCGACTGACAATTTCGGCATCACCCGTGTTTCCTCAGTGGTCAGCATTCGCGTGACCGGCTCGGGCTCGGGCACCGGTTCGAACATTGGCAATCCGCCGACGGTTCAGATCACAAGTCCGGTCAACAACGCCCGCGTCCAGGTCAATCAGACCTACGTGCTGACAGCCAATGCGGGCGACGTTGATGGCAACGTCCAGGCCGTGCAGTTCTTTGCCAATGGCAAGAGCCTCGGCGCGGACTCGACATTCCCCTATTCGATGGAGTGGACGCCGGTCAGCCTTGGCAACTACGCGATCCAAGCCAAGGCGCTCGACGACAAGGGCAATGTAGCCACGTCGGAGGTCACGGTGACGGTCCTTGCCAACAGCACGGGCCTCCCGACCGTGTCGCTTGTTTCACCGCGCAATGACAGCATTGCGACAGTGGGTTCTCCGGTTGTCATTGCCGCACAGGCGGCGGATTCCGATGGCGCCATTGTTTCGGTTGACCTCATCGTCGACGGCGAAGTGGTGGGATCATCGAATGCCTTCCCCTACGCGGTCGCATGGATTCCGTCCAGACCCGGCACTTTCAAGATCAGCGCCGCAGCGACTGATGATGGTGGAAACCGTGTTTCCAGCAGCTCGAGCACCGTGACCGTCCAGGCAGCGGTGGGCAATGTCCCGCTGGCTGCGATGTACTTCAACAATCCGTCACAGGATGCTGAAGGCGCCGCTTCGGCGACGTCATCCTTCACGCCAGTAAAGGTGAGCTACAATTCGAAGCTCATTCTGGGCGCGATCGCCGTGGATGAAGGCGGCACGATAGCCAACATCCGATTCTATCTCAACGGCCGTCTGGTGGATGTCGTCTCTGCAGAACCCTTCTACACGACAACCACGCTGGACACACTCCAGGACGCCATCCTCACGGCAGTTGTCACGGACAATTCCGGAAACGTGACGTATGCCAATCCCATTGCGATCGACACGATTCCGTCGGTCAATACGGCGGCATTGCAGGTCGCTCTTACGAGTCCCGCAAATGGCGGTACCTATGGAGCAGGAAGCCAGATTGTATTCTCGGCATCTCACAATGCCGGTGAAAACCCGGAGCCTCAGGTCGACTTCTACGTCAATGGCCAGATTTTCCATTCCCTCGACAAGAGGCCCTATACGTATGCGGTCGGGCTGACCCAGCCTGGCACCTACGTGGTTCATGCGGTGCTCCGCTCGGGCGATCGCACGACGGTGTCGGGTAAATCAACAATCACCGTTGTCCAGGGGGCGGCTCCGTCCGTAGCCATCACCAGTCCCTCAAACGGCGGAACCGTCAACGTGGGCAGTGGCCTGACACTCTCGGCGAATGCGAGCGACACGGATGGGACGATCACCAGCGTGCAGTTCTTCGCAAACGGCATATCGGTCGGAAGCGATGCCTCGTCGCCCTATTCGATGACGTTCACGCCAACCTCCGAAGGCGTCTATCGGTTCACCGCGCTGGCGACTGACTCCAGCAATCAGACGACGATCTCGTCAGCAGTCACGGTGCTCGCGGTCTCGCAGACCTCTGCTACGACAACCAGCGCTGTCTACTCCGGTTCCTATTTTGCAGGGAAGGAGAGCGGCACGATCACCCTGATCAAGACGGGAGCTCAGTCCGCGATCGCGATTGCGCACTCCACGATTGGAGCCTCGAAGGTTTACTACTTCGGCTCCGTGAGTGTGGATGCGGGCAATGGAATCTCGACTTCATCTACGAGCGCTCCGGGTGCGGCCAGCAGCAATTTCTCCGACACCGGCGCTTCGGGCTCATTTGATGGCGGACGAGCCATCTTCATTGCACCGGCGGCGCTTGGCGGTGCGACGGGGTCGGTGCCAACCGGTCTCTATTCCGGCAGCATCACCGGTCGCGCTGGAAGCACGTTTGTCGGCATTGTTGGTTCCAATGGAACGATCACGGTCTACCTCAAGGATGGATCATCGCAGGATGCCGGAACCGGCTTTGTCAGCTCGAACGGAGCCTTCTCCTTCACTCTCTCCTCGGGGGGGCGCTTTGCCGGCACGATCAATCCATCTTCCCGTTTCCTGAATGCCACGGCCACCGGCAGTCCGACCTCAGGAGCTGTCACGGCGGCGGCATCGACGGGTGCAAGCTTCAGCGATGGCGTTCTGCGCAATCTCTCAACCCGCGGCGCTGTCGGCGTCGGCGACAAGAGCCTGATTGCAGGATTCCACGTGGTGGGCACCTCGCCCAAGCAGGTGCTTATCCGCGCGATCGGTCCCTCGCTCGCCAAGTTCGGTATCTCCGGCACGCTGAGCAATCCTTCACTTCAGCTTTACCGGGGATCCACAGCCATTGAATCCAATGACAACTGGGGCGGCTCCGCGAGTGTTGCAGCGGCTGCGGATCAGGTGGGTGCGTTCACGCTTCCCGGCCAGAGCCAGGACTCGACGCTCCTCGTGACGCTTGATCCCGGCCTGTACACGGCGGTGGTCTCTGGAGTCGAAGGCGATACCGGCGTCGCGATGGTTGAGGTTTACGATGTTGATGCGAATGATCCATTCACCGAGCAGAAGGTCATCAATCTTTCGAGCCGTGGTGAAGTCGGCACGGGTGATCGTGTTCTCATTGCAGGATTCGTGATCAGCGGCAGCTCGCCAAAGAAGATCCTGGTTCGCGCGGTTGGGCCGACACTCGCTCAATTCGGTGTCACCGACACGCTCGCCGATCCCGTGCTGCAGATTGTCCAGGGTTCGACGGTTGTCCGTGAGAACGACAACTGGGAGACCGGCAATGTGGCTTCGCTGGTCACGGATGCTTCCGCCCGCTCCGGCGCGTTCGCGCTGCCTGAGGGCAGCAAGGACGCCGTGATCCTCCTGTCGCTTCCTCCGGGCACCTACACCGCGCAGGTCTCCGGCGCCGGGAACTCGACTGGTGTGGCGATCGTGGAAGTCTACGAGGTTCCCTAGAAACATCGATTCACAACACTGCCTGAGGCCGTGTTGTCAGTTCCCGCTTCAATCAAGCCGCACCGCCCAAAACGGTGCGGCTTTGTATTGGGCCTGCTGGGGCGATGCGATTGGTCCTCAGGTCAATGCCTGGCGAAGAAGGTTTCCGCAGGTCGGCACGGGAACTCTTCAGGGAACTTGGATATGCGGATAAGCGAATTCCGGGCAGAGCGGCAAAAACAGGCTTTCCATGGCCGGGGGGAAGCGATTGATTGGAGGTTTATGCAGAAAACACTCATTATCCTGAAGCCCGATTGCATGCAGAAGAAGCATGTGGGGGATGTGCTGGGCCGCTTCGAGAAGGCCGGATTTGAAATCGTCGGCGCGAAGATGATCCGCCTTACGCCCGCGGTTCTCCGCGACCATTATGCGCATGTGGCCTCGAAGCCCTTCTATCCGGAGATCGAGCGCTTCATGGGTTCGCTTCCGGTGATCGTTGCGGCGATCAAGGGAGAGAACGTCGTCGCGAGAGTTCGAGATCTGCTGGGGCCGACCGACTCAAAGAAGGCCGCGAAAGGCACGATTCGTGGGGATTTCGGCACGGACATGATGATCAACGTTGTCCATGCCTCGGACAGCGACGAGAACGCCAGGATCGAACTGGCCCGCTTCTTCAAGCCCGAAGAGCTTTTCGGCTGACAACGCCGCTACGCCGAGTCGGTGTCATCCCGGATCGCCACGGCTGACCGCAACCCGATCGGTTGCCATCGTCGTCAGCGAAATCCTCGATTTCAATTTTTGGTGACTACTCTACCAGGCGGTAGCCGATTCCGGAGTCGGTCAGCAAGTGTTTAGGCGACTGCGGGTGCTCCTCGAGCTTCTGGCGGAGGTGGGTCATGTGCACACGCAGGTAATGGGTATTGTTGTCTCCGGCCGGGCCCCAGACCTCGCGAAGAATCTGTTGGTGCGTGACCACCTTCCCCCTGTGCTGCACAAGGAGTCGGAAAAGCGCATACTCCTTTGCCGTGAGGTGGAGAACTGCACCCTTGCGACGGACAATCCTGGCGGCCAGATCAATTTCAATATCTCCAAAACTGACGAGTGATGACTCCGGGTTTGGTTGCGTGCGCCGCATGATCGCGCGCACTCGGGCAAGCAATTCCCCCCCGCTGAAGGGCTTTGTAAGATAATCGTCCGCTCCCGTATCCAATGCCTCGATTTTTTCCCGTTCCCCGGAACGAACGGAAAGCACGAGAACCGGGGTCTGGCTCCATTCCCGCAGTCTGCGGAGTACTTCGGTGCCATCCATGTCGGGCAATCCCAGATCCAGGATGACTCCGTCAGGATGAGCGAAAGCGGCCTCCTGCAATCCGGACTGGCCAGTGTCCGATTCGAATACGGCGTAGCCCGCGCTGGTCAATGTCAGCCTCAGCAGGCGGCGAATCTGCAGTTCGTCGTCGACTATCAGGAGTTTCTGTCCGTTGTCCTGGCTCATTCGGAAGGAATATTTTCGATCTCCTTGAAGGGGAGACGGAGCGTGAAGGATGCACCGCCTGCGGGGTTCTCGTCGGCAGCGATCCCGCCGCCCTGGGAGACAATAAACCCGTGCACGATCGACAAGCCGAGCCCGAGACCACCTGCCCGTGCCACATCGCCCCTGGAAAATTTCTGAAAGACCCGATTCCTCATGGATGGCGGCAAACCAGGTCCCTTGTCTGCAAGCGTCAGGAAGACGCGCTTGGACTCCTTGTTCAATCCCGCGGTCAGAGCAATGGGCGTGCCTGTCGGCGTGTGCATGGCGGCGTTGAGGAGAAGGTTGACGAGAGCCTGTTCCGTGAGGGCAAAGTCCGCCCGGACAGGAGGAAGATCGGCCGGGATGGATAGGGTGACGGGATTGTGTGCCAGGGAATCGCGCACTTCGTTCAGGGCGGCGTTTACGATATCATTCATGTCGCACCAATCGAGCCTGGGTTTGAGCGTGCCACTCTCCAGGCGAGTTTGGTCGAGGAGATTGCCAACCAGGCGATTCAGGCGACGGGATGCGGTGCGCCCTTCAGCAATCAGGTTGTCGCGTAGTGCTTGGCCGTCTGCTCCAGCCAGATTCTCGAAGGTGCTGGCAATCACCGCAAGAGGTGTCCTCAACTCATGGGATACGCTGTCGAGGAGGACACGATGCAGCCTGTCGGATTCTGCAAGTAGCCTCTCGCGCGCGCCTGCCTCCCGCAGGTGTTCGCGCTCGACGGTGAGCGCCAGCTGTCGTGCAAAGGCGTCGAGCAGATCACGCTGGGCGAGCGTTAGCATCTGCCCAGTTGGTATGATGAGGCCCAGGACACCTAACGACTGCTTTTCGAGCGTCATCGGCACGTAGTAGCCGGCGCTGCCGGGCAGTGTATCGGTGAATCGCCCGGCAGGGCGTCCGTGGCGGAATGCCCAGAGTGCCACGCCGGTTTCATTTTCATTGAGGGTGTAGGAACCGGCAAAATGCGGCACGGGGTGCCCATCGCTATCGAGGGAGAGCAGCAGCGCGGTTTGCGCTCCGAGAAGCCGGTCGAGCTGGCGCAAGGCGGCAAACACCGCCTCATCCAATGTGCCTGCTTCGGCCATGGAGCGGGTCAGCGTAAACAGGGCTACGGCCCTTTCCTCGCGCCTTCGTTCGTTTCGCGCCTGTTCGCGGATGCGTGAGGTCATCTGACCCGCGACCAGCGCGACGACGAAGTAGGTGACGAAGAGAATGACGTTTTCGATGTTTCCTATGTGGAACGTGTATTTCGGGGGAATGAAAAGGTAGTCCCAAGCCACAGCGCTCAGCATTGCGGCAAGCAGGACCGGCCACCTGCCCACGCGAAGGGGCAGAAAGACAATCGCAAGCAGGTAGATCAGGCCGATTGCCAGGTAGTATTTCTCTGGGAGCACAAGTCCGAGAGCGGTGACCGCGGCTACAATCAGCATGGACCATCCGTACTCCGAGAAAGGTCCGATGGTGGCTTCCACGCCCCGCCATACGGGAGGCTGCGTGCGAGGCTCGGCCGGAACAACATGAATATCGATGTTGCCGCCAAGACGAATCAGGCGGTCAACCAGATTGCCGCGGATGAGGTCGATCAGGCGAAACCCGCGGGGCTTGCCCACCACGATCTGTGTGGCGTTGTGATGCAGGGCGAGGCGGACAAGGGCGGTGGCAGTATCCTCGTCATGGGTGATTGCGACCTCTGCACCCAGTTCGCGTGCCAGAAGAAGATTCCGATCAAGCAGCGCCTGTTCATCCGGTGAGAGCGTACGAGACGATTCAATGTGCGCAGCGATCCACGGGGCGCCTTGCGCATCCGCAAGGCGACGCGTCCAGCGGACGAGCTGAGTGGAAAATGGACTGGAACTCACCGCGACAAGCATGCGTTCGCTGCTGCGCCACACGGATCCCTTCGCTTGGGTCGATCGCAGGAATCGCAACTGGCGTTCGACCCGCTCGGCAGTGAATCGCAGGGAGAGTTCCCGCAATGCGGTGAGATGAGTGTCCTTGAAGAAATTCTCCGCTGCAGTTTCAGCCTTTTCTCCCAGGTAGACTTTTCCCGCCGACAGCCTTTCCCGCAGGGCTTCAGGTGTAAGGTCGATCAGCTCGATTTGATCCGCCATATCGAGGATCGAGTCGGGAACCGTTTCGTGAACGGTCACGCCTGTGATCTGACGGACTGCCTCTGAACGGGATTCAACGTGCTGAATATTGAGTGTCGTGAAGACATCTATCCCGGCTTCGAGCAGTTGAATCACATCCTGATAGCGCTTCGAATGAGTTGATCCAGGGGCGTTCGTATGGGCCAGTTCATCGACCAGAGCGAGCTGAGGTTTCCGCGCAAGAACCGCGTCGATGTCCATCTCCTCCAACTCAATGCCCCTATAGGTGACGCGCTTCCGGCGTACCACGGGCAGGCCTTTGAGGAGGGCCTCGGTTTCTGGCCGTCGGTGCGTCTCTACGATCCCGATGACGACATCGGTTCCCGCGCGCAATTCATCATGCGCGGCCTGGAGCATCGCGTAGGTCTTCCCCACGCCCGGGCACATCCCAAAGAAGACCTTCAACTGCCCTCGGCGCGAACGCTCCTCCCGGCGTTTGAGCGAGGCCAGGAGCGCATCGGGATCTGGTTTCGGGTCGGTCATGGGGCGGCCCTGGACGCTAGACAGCCGAAGAACGACTGCAAGAGCGCTCGGGGGCTCCCGTGACTGCATTGTCGGCGAATGACCATCGGCTTCCTGCGATGTTCAGCGCCTGTCGGGGAGGAGCGAACAGAGCAGCGATGATGCCTGTGATTCGACATCCGGTCGACACGACCGACGTCTGCATTTCAACCGCCGCGCATTTGGCTGAATCTGATGAGGGAGTCTTCAGGGTATGGTTTGATTTCGCAATACCGGCTGCGTTTGGGCGATCGTGTCGAGGGCGCGATTGATCAGAAGGACATTGACGCGAGGTTCGCCGAGCACCCCGAGATCCGGGGGTGCAGTGTGTTTTGCGATCAGTGCCCGAATCGCCTCGATGGGCAGACTACGGGCGGCCGCAATGCGTGATGCCTGAAGGTCGGCATTTGTGGTGCTGATGTCGGGATCAAGCCCACTGCCCGAAGCCGTGACTGCATCGGCGGGTACGGGCAAATTCTCTGGAAGTCCATTTCTTGACCGATAATTTCGGATATGGGTTTCTATCTGGGCAGCGAGCCTTTCGCTGGTGGGTCCGAGATTGGATCCCGATGATGCCATGGGATCGTAGCCGGATCCCGCCGCGGAAGGACGAGGTTGGAAATAACGATCGCTGGAGAATGGCTGCCCGATAAGCTCCGATCCGCGGATTCTCCCATCCGCATCCATGAGCAGGCTGCCGTTTGCCTTGTGGTGGAAGAATAGTTGGGCGCCTGCCCAGACGGCGAGGGGGTAGAGTGCGCAGAGCAGAATTCCCATGACCAGCGTGAGCAGGGCCGAGGTTTTTAGAGCGGATAGAAAAGGCTTCATGTCACGACCGTGGATCTAAACGAAGTTGAGTGCGTTGATCGCAATATCGATCACCTTGATGCCGGCGAACGGTATCAGCATTCCGCCAATGCCATAGACAAGCAGGTTGCGGCGGAGAAGCGCAGTTGCTCCGATCGGTTGGTACGACACGCCTTTGAGCGCCAGGGGAATGAGCCCGATGATGATGATGGCGTTGAAGATCACGGCGCTGAGGATTGCACTTTGGGGAGATCCCAGGCGCATGATGTTGAGCGGAGCGATGGCTGGAAACGCCACGATCAGCATTGCAGGGATGATGGCAAAGTACTTGGCGACATCATTGGCGATGCTGAAGGTGGTCAGCGCTCCGCGCGTGATGAGCATCTGCTTCCCAATCTCAACGATCTCCAGGAGCTTCGTCGGATTGGAATCGAGATCGACCATGTTGCCCGCCTCCTTTGCGGCCTGTGTGCCTGTATTCATCGCCACGCCCACGTCAGCCTGGGCAAGCGCGGGCGCATCGTTGGTGCCGTCGCCCGTCATCGCGACAAGGTGCCCGGACTCCTGTTCCAGACGGATCCTGGCGAGTTTCATTTCCGGAGTTGCCTGCGCCAGGAAATCGTCAACCCCCGCTTCAGCAGCGATGGCGGCGGCAGTCAGCGGGTTGTCGCCCGTGATCATGACCGTGCGGATGCCCATCGAGCGAAGCCGACTGAAGCGTTCCTTGATTCCGCCCTTGACCACGTCCTTGAGAAAAATAACACCCAGGATTTCCGGGCCTTCCGCGACAACCAACGGAGTGCCGCCCTGCCGAGAAATGTCCGCGACTGTTTTTGCGGTGGCCGGTGGAAATGCGCCTCCCTGGCTCTCCACCCAAACCCTGATGCTTTCCGCGGCTCCCTTGCGGATTTTTCTGGAGAGGCGGGCATGATCTTCCGCGAGATCCACGCCGCTCATCCGGGTTTGGGCGGTGAAAGGTACGAAGGAAGCGTGTGGCGTTGCGAGCTCACGTCCGCGGAGATTGAACTGATCCTTGGCGAGAACCACGATGCTGCGACCCTCCGGTGTCTCGTCCGCCAGCGATGCAAGTTGCGCGGCAGCGGCGAGGCGTTCGCGCGATACTGGAGGTGAGGGAATGAACTCCGCCGCCTGGCGATTGCCCATCGTGATCGTCCCGGTCTTGTCGAGAAGCAGAAGATCGATGTCGCCGGCTGCTTCCACCGCACGGCCGCTCGCGGCGAGCACATTGCGCCGAAGGAGTCGATCCATCCCGGCGATTCCAATGGCGCTGAGAAGTCCGCCGATGGTGGTCGGAATCAGGCAGACGAGCAGCGCGATCAGAGTGGCAACCGAGAAAGATGCGTGGCTGTACTCTCCCATGGGAGCGAGTGTGAGGACCACGATCAGGAAGATGAAGGTGAGGGCTGAGAGAAGAATCGTGAGTGCAATCTCATTCGGAGTCTTCTGACGCTTGGCTCCTTCAACGAGGTTGATCATGTGGTCGAGGAAGCCCTCACCGGATCCAGCCGTGATCCGGATCAGCAGGGTGTCCGACAGAAGGGACGTTCCTCCCGTGACTGCGCTGCGGTCCCCACCAGTTTCGCGAATGACAGGTGCGGATTCACCGGTGATCGCTGATTCATCGACGGAGGCAGCCCCTTCGATGACCTCGCCATCCGCGGGAATCATTTCGCCGGCCTTGACAATGACAGTGTCGCCCTTGGCAAGCGAACTGGCGTCAACCGTTTCCCATATCCCATTGGGACCGCGTCGGTGTGCGATCATTTGCTTGCGTGTCGCCCGCAGTGCGCGCGCCTGCGCCTTGCCCCGGCCTTCGGCGATGGCTTCTGCAAAGTTGGCAAAGAGCACGGTGACCAGAAGCCAGATTGCGATTTGCAGGACGTAGGCAAGGGGTTCCGTGGAGGTGAACGCCTGCAGGAAGCAGAGAAAGGATCCGATGAGCGTGACAAGCATCACGGGGTTCTTCAATTGAAGCCAGGGATTGAGCTTTCGGAAGGAATCGATGGCTGCCTGACGAAGAATCGTGCGATCGAAAAGCGGAATGGACTTTGCATTCATGGTCGGAGGGGACAGCGGTCGGGCTCGGTCAGAACAGTTTCCCATTTGTCATCAGGAATTGCTCGACAATGGGTCCAATCGCCAGCGCGGGGAGGTAGGAGAGCGCTCCCACAAGGAGGATTGTCCCTACCAGGAGTAGGACAAAGGTGATTCCTTCGGTTTTGAAAGTTCCTGATCCCGCTGGCATTTGGCGCTTGCAGGCAAAGTTCCCCGCGATTGCCAGCACGGGCACAATCATGAGGAAACGGCCGGCGAGCATGGCAATTCCAAGCGTCACATTGTAGTGAGGATCACCATTGGACGGGTTGGCCACGAGACCTGCGAATGCACTGCCGTTGTTGCCGATTGCGGAACTGTAGGCATAGAGGATTTCGGAGAAGCCATGAGGCCCGGCGTTATTGAGTCCGGCCTGACCCCATGCGCTGATGCACGCCCAAGCTGTGAAACCCAGCAGGGGAGCGGACAGCGCCATCAGCACCAGCACGGCCATCTTTATGTCAAATGCGCTGATCTTCTTTCCAAGGTATTCCGGTGTTCGGCCGACCATCAATCCGGCGATGAAGACGGCCAGCAGCGCGAAGATCAAAATCCCGTAGAGTCCTGCTCCGACGCCGCCGTAGATGACCTCACCGGTCTGCATGTTGAACAACGGGACAAGTCCCCCGACCGGCGTGAAAGAATCGTGCATCGCATTGACCGCGCCGCAGGAAGCGGCGGTCGTCACTGTGGCAAACAACGCGGAGTTGAAGATGCCGAAGCGGGACTCCTTTCCCTCCATGTTTCCATCGGAAACGGCGACGCCCAGCGACTGGTGTATAGGATTGCCCGATGACTCCGCCCACCAGGCCGTGCAGACACCTGCTGCGAACAGAAGGGTCATGGCGGTCCAGAGGGCCCATCCATGCCTCTGATTCCGGATCTCGCGGCCAAAATAGTAGGTGAGCGCGCTTGGGATCACGAGGATCGCAAGCATTTGTAGGAAATTTGAAAGCGGGGTCGGATTCTCGTACGGATGCGCGGCGTTCGCGCCAAAGAATCCCCCGCCGTTAGTGCCCAGCAGCTTGATCGGAATCTGCGATGCGGCCGGACCCTGGGGAATGATCTGCGTATCGACGACCTTCTTAGTCATGATTGGCCTGCCATCCGCGTCGGAAATGGGCCTGCCATTTTCATCCAACGCGGGGGCATCGATGATTGTGGCGTCGAGTGTCCTGGCGGTTGCATAGGGCCTGAAATTCTGGACAACACCTTGTGAGACCAGGACGATCGCGAATACAAAGCAGATTGGCAGCAGCACGTAGTAGGTGACCCGGACCAGATCGACCCAGAAGTTTCCGATGTTCCGGGTGGCCTTGCGGGTGATGCCTCGAGTGAGGGCGGCCGCGACGCCAATTCCGACGGCTGCTGAGGTGAAGTTGTGGATGGTCAGCGCCACCATCTGAGAAAAGTAGGACAGGGTCGATTCGCCGCTGTAGCTTTGCCAGTTGGTATTGGTCGTGAAGCTTGCCGCCGTGTTGAACGCCAGATGGGGGGAGAGTCCGGGCATGCCCTGTGGATTGAGCGGTAGCAGATTCTGATAGCGCAGGATAAAATAGGTAAGCAGCATTCCCACGAGGCTGAACGCGAGCACGGAGATTGTGTATGCGAGGCAGGTCTGCTCGGTTTCCGGCTTGATGCCGCAGATGCGGTAGGTCAACCGTTCGATCGGCTTGATTGCCCGATCGAGCCAAGTCCTTCCGAAAGGATTCAGGACCCGGACGAGGTACAGACCGAGTGGTTTCGTAAGGAGCGTCAGCACTCCAAGGAAAAGGGCGAATTGAAGCCAATCGCTGGTATCGCTCATTGCGTTGCCTAGAATTTTTCGGGCCAGAGGACGGCAGCGACCAGGTAGGTGAGCGTCGCAATGGCGAACAGGGTGATCAGCAGGGTTTGCATGGAGCGCAGGTAAGATGCGGTGGCTGCAACCTACCGGAGCTTTTCGCAGGCGTGCGTGTATGCCACGCAAAGAAGGAAAAACACCGTTGAGATGCCGGAAATGACAAGGTCGCTCATAGGGCATCCATTGTGCCACGTCGGCTCGTCCTCGCCTAATTAAGACTCGTCCGGAAAGCATTAAGAAAGTGTTAAGGCCACCGCGATCCGCCGAATGCAGGCGCGACGTAGTGATCGTTTCGTCGGCGATGCCACCTTGGCTAACTGGGAAGGCACTCGCAGTCGTGCCCAGTGCAGGACTGGAGTGGCGATCGAATTGAAGCTGCGTTAACTGGAAACAATAGCAGGCGCCGCGTTCATTGCCTGGATGGCCCAAACCCGCCCCTCCGATTTGCTGAAGAATATCCCATTGCCGACGGTGGCGGGACGCGTTTGGGTATCGAGAACCCAATGAATGCTTTCACTGCCCTTCGGTTGTTGTTCGTTTTCGCCTTGCTTGGACAGGCGCTGAGTCCTGCCTGGGCGGCTGCTTCAAAGCGTCAGCCCAATATTGTCTATTTTCTGGCTGATGATCTCGGCTGGGCGGATGTCGGTTATCATGGTTCTGATATAAAAACACCGTCGATCGACAGACTTGCGGCGTCGGGCGCGAAGCTGGAATCCTTTTACGCCCAGCCCGTGTGTTCCCCGACCCGGGCTGCCTTGATGACGGGGCGCTATCCGATTCGGTATGGCCTGCAGACGGGGGTGATCAAGCCTTGGGCTTCGTACGGATTATCGCTGAAGGAAAGGACGCTTGCGGAAATCCTGCGCGCATCGGGCTACCGCACCCTGCTCCTAGGCAAGTGGCATCTCGGGCATGTTTCCCGCGAATACCTGCCGCTGCAGCGGGGCTTTGAGTATCATTACGGCCACTACAATGGCGCGATCGACTATTTCACCCATGAACGTGATGGCGGGCTCGACTGGCATCGAAACGGAAAGGCTGTAAGGGAGGAAGGGTACACGACGGAATTGCTCGCGCGCGATGCGGTGGGGTTGATCGAAAAGCATGATCAAAGTCGGCCGTTGTTCCTCTGCGTGACCTTTAATGCTCCTCATTCTCCGTTTGAGGTGCCGGAGAAGTACACCGCTCCCTATGGCAATCGCAAAGGGAACTCCCGGCTGTATGCCGGAATGGTGGCGGCCGTGGATGTGGCGATCGGCCGGATCATGGATGCCTTCAAGAAACGAGGGATGCTGGAAGATACGATCTTTGTGTTTTCCAGCGACAACGGTGGCCCCTCACCCGGAAAGATCACAAACAATGGTCCCTGGAGTGGCGCAAAGGGCACGCTCAATGAGGGGGGCGTGAGGGTGGTTGCCTGTGTATCCTGGAAGGGACACATCCCCGCGGATACCGTTGTGAACGAACCGCTG
>CAUJJL010000007.1 GCA_963205455.1 Verrucomicrobiota bacterium | reverse complement strand
AAGAATTGCCTCCCGGCAGTCAGGCTGATTGCCTGCCGCTGTCGCTGTTGTTCTTTCTCACAATAGCTCGTGCCAGCTTCCCGTTTCCATGTCGACCCCCTCCTCCCCTTCATCCAACCCCACACTCAAACGCTCGCTGGGGCTCGGCTCCCTGGTTCTCTATGGCATCATCATCATCCAGCCGACGGCACCGATGCCGCTGTTCGGTGTCGCCTACGACAAGGCCGGGGGACACGTCATCACGCTGATCCTGATTGGAATGGTGGCAATGCTGTTCACCGCACTGAGCTACGGGCGCATGGCCAATGCCTATCCGAATGCGGGTTCGGCGTACGCCTACGTCAGCCGGGAATTTCACCCGGCGCCGGGATACCTCACGGGCTGGAGCATGATGTTCGACTACATGATCAATCCCGCCATCTGCGTGATCTGGTGCGGAAAGGCGACCTTTGACGTCACCTCGGGACTCGGCACCCTGCATATTGCCGGTGCCGCGCTTGACCTGAGTTTCATCCATCAAATCCCCCCGCAGGCATGGTTTGTATTCTACGCGGCACTGTTCACCGGGCTCAACCTGCGCGGCATTGAAGCTAGCGCCCGCACGAACGTACTGATCGGCACGGGACTCGGACTCGTGATCGTCCTTTTTCTCGTCGCAGCCTGGAGGCACCTGCTACGCGACCAGCCACTCGATGCGGCCGCGCTTGCCCGGCCTTTCTACGACCCAGAGACGTTTTCATGGAAATCCATTTCCCATGGCGCCGCCCTCGCCGTGCTCACCTACATCGGCTTCGATGGCATTTCGACGCTCTCGGAAGAGGTACATAATCCCCGACGCAATGTCCTGCTCGCGACGGTGCTGGTTTGCCTGATCATCGGCGTGCTGTCCTCAATCGAGGTTTATACCGCACAACTCGTGTGGGCGCGCCCCGCCTCGGCGTTTCCCAATCTTGAGAACGCCTTCGCCCATGTCGCCGGTCTGGTGGGGGGAAAAGGGCTGTTTGTCCTGGTGACCGTCGCGCTGCTCATCGCGACGATCGGCTCGGGCATGGGCGCCCACATGAGCGCCGGCCGGCTGCTCTACAGCATGGGGCGCGACAACGCCATCCCGAGAAGGTTCTTCGGCTACGTGCACCCGCGCACACGCGTGCCGAGCAACAACATCATCCTCGTCGGCGCGGTGGCGCTCATCGGCGCGTTCGCGCTCGACTACGACCAGCGCGGCTACGATCTCGGCGCGCAACTGCTCAATTTCGGCGCGATGTTCGGATTCATGGGCGTGAATCTCTCCGCCCTGACCCACTACTACATCCGCGCGCGGGACCGTCGCCTGGGATATCTGATTCCGCCCATCCTCGGTTTTCTCATCTGCTTCTACCTCTGGGTGAATCTCTCCGGCCTCAGCCTGACCATCGGAACCTGCTGGCTGGCCGTCGGTGCCGTCTACGGCGCCTGGCGCACCCGCGGATTCACGCGCAAGCTGGAGTTTGCCGCACCGACGGGGACTTCAGATTCGCCACAGGGGGATCCCGAGGCTCAATGAGCGGCGCATCGCGGGGGCCTGAATCCCTCTCGCTCAAGTTGTCGGGGGTTCCTGGCTCCCCGTGTTTCCGTGGGTTGCGGGTTGACGCGGCCGGCGATACCATAATCGCGATGATGGTTACCTCCGCGCCCAGCCTTCCGGCGCATCGCTTTCGATCCCTGCGGATGCCCGCCGATGCCGCGTCCCGCAAATCGATTTACTGGCAATCGACCTATCCCTTTCACCCAACCCACCCTCAACCCAACCTGAACCCACAATGAACACACACCGTACCTTGCTCACTCGTGGCCGACACCTCGGTCTGGCCGCGTTGCTCGTGGCATCACTGCACGCTCAAACCAGCACGCCCACAACCAACTCGCCTTCCGACAAGCCCGTGGAAGACGACGAAGTCTACAAGTTGAGCCCGTTCACCGTGAGCGCATCGCAGGATACCGGCTACCAGGCGACATCCACGCTCGCAGGCACGCGCCTGAATACGCCAGTCAAGGATATCGGCGCCTCAATCTCCATTTACACGAGGGACTTTTTGGACGACATCGGCGCCACGAGTTCCAGCGACCTGCTGGTCTATGCGACCAACATGGAGGCGGCGGGTGCCATCGGCAATTTTTCAGGCGCCACAAACGACATCAATGACTCCCAGGTCAACGGCAACGGGCCGCGCGTCAATCCGCAGAGCAGCAGCCGCACCCGCGGCTTGGGAGCCCCGAATTTCACGCGCGGATTCTTCAACACCGACATCGCAACCGACGGCTACAATGTGGAAAGCGTGACGGTCAACCGCGGTCCAAACTCCATTCTGTTTGGAGTGGGCAGTCCGGCTGGCGTCGTTGAAAGCACGCTGCTGCGCCCCAATCTCAATCAGAACAAGAACAAGGTTGAAATCCGCGTGGGCGACAACAGCAGCCTGCGCAACACCGTCGATTTCAACCGGGTGCTGATCAAGAAGAAGCTGGCCGTGCGCCTGGCCGCGCTTCACGACGAGGAGCGCTTCAACCAGCGTCCCGCTTTCGAAAAGAAGGAACGCCTCTACGGCGCGCTCACCTACTCGCCATTCCGTTCGACCGTGATTCGCACCAACTTTGAAACAGGCCGGACAAACGCCAACCGGCCGATAACGGTGCTGCCGTTCCAGAGCATGTCGAGCTACTGGATCGACGCGGGCCGGCAGGGGTACGACTGGACATTCTATGATGATCCAGCCGTCAACCCAAACGCACGCACCCAGGCCGCGGGATCGGTGCTTGAGGGATTTCTCATCGGCCAGGACCAGATCAATGATCAGGTCCTTTCCGTATTCTCGAGTCCGTCCGCGATCACTCCGGACATGGTCTTCCGCAGTGCAACGCGAGTCACCACCGGCACCGCCGCCAACGCCGTCCGTGCCGGGACCTTCAACCCCGTGCTCAACCGCGACACCGCAAATGACCAGATGCGCTTCCTTGTCACAAGAAACATAGCACAGATTCCCGGAGCCTACTTCGTCGGCGACCTTGTCATGCCCGGCCAGCAGCCCGGTTTCGCACCCGCAGGCATCAAGATGCAGGGCTTCACCGACTACAGCGCCTTTGATTTCCAGAACCACATGATCGACGAGACGGCCCGGCAAAGCGACAGCTTCCATGCCTTCAACGTGGCGTTCGAACAGCGCGCATGGGAGGACCGCATCGGTGTCGAACTCGCCTACGATTCACAGCGCATCGACCGGCGCTCCCGCAACGCGGCCTTCTCGTCGAACAACGGCAACCACATCTTCATCGACCCCAACAAGGTGCTGCCCACCGGACAGATCAATCCCAACTACGGGCGCCCCTTCACTGTCGCCTATGGCCAGTCAACCTGGACCAACAATTACAGTGACCGCGAGACCTACCGGGCGACCGGCTTCCTCAAGTACGACTTCAAGGATGTCAGTCCCACGCTGGGAAAGTGGCTGGGACGGCATACGGCGACCGCGCTCTATGAAGAGAACGCATTCGAGGGAATCAGCTACCGCAACCGCTTCGCCGTCGACGGAGCCGCCGCCCGGGACATCACCGCAAGCATCAACGCCTTTGCGCGCAGACCCGGGGCTGCGATCTACCTCGGCCCCTCGATCATTGGAAACAACAATCCGCTCCAGCTTGAAGCCATCCGCGTTCCGCTGATCCAGGCCGGCCCCATCGCGACGCCCGCCAGCTACTTCGTTCGCGCCGCCGGCACCTCCGATCCGGGTTCCATTGTCGCCTCGCCCGCGAGTCTCGTGGAGATCAGCGACGGCGGCAATGCACAGCGCGATGTCATCAAATCGCAGGCATTCCTGCTGCAAAGCTACTGGTTGCAGGATCACCTGGTGTCCCTGATCGGCTGGCGCCGCGACGAGGATTTCTTTGCCCAGCGATCCATTGCATTCACGGCCAATCCCTCGGACCCCAACGATCCTGGCAAGGTGCACTATGGCTTCAATGATCTCGACTTCGCCCATACCCCGCCGTTCAACGTCGCGGGCGAAACCATGACGTACAGCGGCGTGCTGCGCTGGCCGCAGAAACTGATCCGCCTGCCCGCCGGCACGGACTTCAGCGTCTTCTACAACCAATCCAGCAACTTCACGCCCTCAGGAGGTCGCGTGAATCCCTACAACGAGCCGCTCGCCTCGCCCGAGGGAGACACGAAGGAATACGGCTTCAACCTGTCCCTGCTCGACAACAAGCTGAGCCTCCGGGTGAACTGGTTTGAAACCAACGTCAAGGGACAGAGCCTTCGCCCCGCGGTCTTCGGACAGGCGGTCAATAACGCGGTCCTTCAAGTCGCCGATTTCTGGGGCGAGGAGGGCAACGTCAATCCCCATCTCGTTGCCATGCGCAACGCAGACATTGAGCTTCTCTTCAGCCCGCTGCCGGCAAACTTCCGCAGCCTCTACGGCTGGGGGATTTCAGGCACCGCCCCCAACCTCGCAGCCAATGGACGCGTCCCCCTGTCGGGCGACACGGACACCACCGACTTTGTCGCCAAGGGCACGGAATTTGAAATCGTCTACAACCCGACGCGCAGCTGGCGCATCCTCGCCAACGTGGCCAAGCAGGAAACGATTCAGAACAACTCACTGCCGTTCTTGAAGTCCTTCATTGCGACCATGACGCCGGTCTGGAATCAGCTCCGCGATCGCGCACGCACCGCCTATCCTGTCGGCTGGATGCCAGGCGATCCTCTCGGCAACGTCGAGACCTTTGGCGACTGGCTGGACCGCGTCATCCTGGTTCCCTTCGCCACTGCCATCGCCACGGAGGGTTCCGCCTCCGCCGAGCAGCGCAAATGGCGCGCCAATCTGATCACCAGCTATTCCTTCGGCCGCGGCGGCATCTTCGGCGACAAGCTGAAGGGCTGGGCGATTGGCGGTGCCGTGCGCTGGCAGGACAAACTCGGCATAGGTTATCCCGCAACGCGCAATGCCGATGGTACCGTGAACCTTGATCTCGCCCATCCCTACTACGCCCCGGATGAGACCAACGTGGACGCCTTTGTCAGCTACGAGCGCATGATCTGGAAAAATCGCATCAAATGGAAGGTCCAGCTCAACGCACGCAACATCATCGCGGATGACTCCGTGATTCCGATCGGTGTCCAGCCCTGGGGCGAGTACTCAACGGTGCGCCTCCCCCCCGAAAAGCGCTGGTACCTGACCAACACGTTCACGTTCTGAGTCAGATCAAGAACGGGGATTCCCCTCCGGGGCTCCGTTATCGCGTGCATCCCCCTCCGTTGGATGGACATGGCATGCCCCTCCGTTGGATGGACATGGCATCCCCCCTCCGTTGGAGGGGCATGCTTTGTCATGCCCAGGGGACGCACATCGCGCCACCACGCCGGCCATTTCCCCAATCAATCCCCTGCGACACTTCACCGCCTCATTCACGCCATCCCAATCCGGTCACGACAGAGCGTGCCCCTCCACTACTGCGTGCGTTCCCCCTCTTCCCCGCGTGAATCCATTCCGATCTCCGACATCTGCATTCCACCCTTCAATTGATCCCTAAGATGACTGCGGGCTGGAAGCCCGAGCCACCCACCTCTCCCTCCTCGGCTTCGCGTGAAACTTTCCGTCGCCGTTTCGCCACGCGCGTCTCCAGGTCACGACGGAGCGTGCCCCTCCACCATTGCTTGCATCTCCCCTCCGTTGGAGGGGCATGCTTTGTCATGCCCAGGGGACGCGCTTCGCGCCACCACGCCGGTGATTTCGTCATTCAATCCATCGCATCACATAGCCATTCGGAATTCCATTTCTACAATCGATCCTCGACCCGGGCACGACAAAGCGTGCCCCTCCATCGGCAATCCACGCTCCTTGTTCTCCCTCATCTCCGCGAACTCCGCGGCTCCGCGTGAAACCTCCGTCGCCGTTTCGCCACGCGCGTCTCCAGGTCACGACGGAGCGTGCCCCTCCATCGCAATCCAAGCGTCCTCTTCCCCCTCTTCTCCGCGAACTCCGCGCCTTCGCGTTTAACCTTCCGTCAACGCCCCACACCGCCGGCCATTTCCCATTCACCCTCTCGCATCGCTTCACCCCACACCGCACGCCTCCCCTTCCCCCGATTCCCCATGTCCACCCGCCGCCATTTCCTCACGCAGGGCGCCACGCTGCTGGGCGCGGCCTTCCTATTGCAAAGCTTTTCGCGAGACCAATCACCCCTTTCCGTCCGCTTGCAAAACGAGCGGACGTTCAACCCAAAACACAACGCAAGATCAACATGTACACTACCCTGAACAACACGATTGTTTACACAACCCCAACGGTCCAATCGGCTTCCGTGGTCCGATACCCCCGCCTCATATCAAGATGCAGATTCCGCCAAACCTCCCTTGTGCTCGCCTTCGCCGCGACAACCATGATCGCTACTGCCGCGACGAATGTCACCAAGTACCTGTTCGTTCCAGGGCATGGGCTTACAGCCAAAAGTGGCGATTGGAAGAATACGACAACCGAAGAATTAATCAATGAATGCCACAAAACTGGGCCCTGGATGCAGTTTGTGGAGCGTGAGTACTTTTGGGGCGACCTGCAGAAAGATTGGCCCGCCAATGAAAGCGGCATAATAAAGGGAAAGGATGCCAACGGCAAACCTATGGGGATCTCCAAAATCATCGCAGACGCAAAATTATGCGCCGACGCGAAGCCGAAATTGAAACTCAGAGTCATGCTCATGCACAAATTTGCCGATCTGCCTCGCTTCCTCACCTATCCAAGCGACACCGAGAATGATGGCAACCTTGCAACAGTCACCAAACGCGCCCCAAAACCAACAACTCCGCAAGATCCTCCTGAAGGCACCCCGCTGGAATACAACATCAAATTGGACAACTCCACCGTGCTTAGCCACCTGCAAAAATTGTATAAAGCAGTCATCGAAGAATTCAAAAAACCTGAAAACGAGGACGCACGCAACGCATTCTATGGTTTCGTCATACAGGAGCACGCATTTGGAAACAGTGACTACTGGAATGACGCCACAAGAGACGCATGGGTAACCAATCTGATTGCCTTTCACACTTGGTTGGCCAAGGACGACCAGCTTCTCAATTTCGCGCCAAGCACCTCAACACCTCACAGACTCTTTTGGCAGATGATCAATTCTCCCGCAACCGATGCGGCAAGAATCGCGGCAAGCCTCCCCGATGGTGCGGGTCTAGACGGTCCTGATACCTTCCCCTTGGAGCCGGCGCCACAGCCGGACGACAATCCTGACGAACCGAATGCGCCAAAAGTCGCGCTCTATAAAACCTACAACACGATGCGTGAATATCGGAAAAAGCGTCCCCTTGCGCTACATGTCTATGCCCTAAACTATTGGAATCCCTATTTGCATGCCAACAAAGAAGTCACTTTCGTTGGCGATGACCTTCCGACTCTGGCTCCGCAGCTTCCATGGGGAAGAGATCCGAACCGCGGAATCAACAACGCTGGCACAATTGGCTCATATTGGGAGGCTGGCCTCGGGGATCCGATGCAAAACAATGGCTGGGCGGGAACCGGAATTGCCAACTTCCTCGGTTGTGTCGCCCCATGGGCGAAAACAAAGGAATCTTACAATCCGAATGAGACTCTTGAGATCGACAACCTGAACGTAAACAATGTCGTTTGGGCCTATGCTACTTTTGTCCCGGACGAGGCAAAGAAGCAGGGATATCCTGACAGCGCCAAGTATGGGTGGGCCGACTTCAGAACTTGGATGATGAACACTCCTTCTCAGTTTCCGTGCGGAGATCCCGCGGTGCTCACTGACGGAGACCCTGCTGGTGGCTGCACGAAAACCATACCCATACGCATCAACACCAATACTGTACCCTAAAGAATGGTTCAGCGCAGCAAAATGCACTGAATTCGGCATTGCTCCCGCTTGAACACTGGTTGCGTCGCCCTACGATGATAGATGCTCGGTGATCGTAGGGTGACATCCTGCAAACGGGAAAATACTTTGTGAAATCGATACGATAGTTGCCACAAGCAATTGAAACCTAGGGTCTCCCAATTGAGATTCTAAACACCCGATCACCATCGTGGTACGTCAGTCAATTCCGACCTGAACAATGGGTCGAACTCCCATTCACTTGAGTCTTGATGCCAGGACACCCGATCCGTTCGCAGACTATCCTACTCCCGGCGAACGGCGATCACTGGAGTCACCGAATCGGCCAACCTGATCCCCCGATTCCCCATGTCCACCCGCCGCCATTTCCTCACGCAGGGCGCCACGCTGCTGGGCGCGGCCTTGATCCGCCCCGCTCTTGCCGCACCGGCTCATTCCGGTTCGCGAATCCTTCCCATCCCCACCGCCACCGGCGAAATCCTGCCCGGGGACATGGGCATCACCAGCCTGCATGAACACATCGCCCTGCGACGCGGCGACCACCACTGGGAGCAGGGCATGGCCTACGCGATTCAGGAACTGAAGCGCGCCAGGGCGCTCGGGCTTCAGACAATCGCCGATGTCGGACCTCCCGATGATGTCGCAGGCATCCGCGAAGTCTCCCGCGCCACGGGCGTGAATGTCATCTGCTGCACCGGTTTCTACCTGCTGCAGCGTTCACAGCTGGGCATGAAGGCGCAGGAATTCCAGGACGCCATGCTCAAGGACATCGAGCACGGCCTTCAGGGCACCGACGTGCGTCCGGGTGTCATCAAGGTGGCCTCCACCCGCATGCCGATCAGACCTGCAGAGCGGGAACTGTTCATCGCGGCCGCCCGCGTGCAGCAGAAGTACCACCTGCCCATCTGCGTGCACTCGGTGAGCGGATGCGCCGAACAGCAGAACATCCTGGAGGAGGCCGGCGCGGATCTGAAACACTGCTACTTCTCCCACATCGAGGCCACTTTCGGCTGGAACGGCCGCACCGTGGATCAGGAAATCGACTACCTCGAAGGTGTCGTCGCAAAGGGCAGCACACTCAGTTTCAATAATTTTGGAAACTGGAATCACACCAAACCGGAGGATCTCGCCCTCATCATCAAGGAACTCGCAAGGCGGGGCCACGCCGACCGCATGGTCGCCACCATGGATGTGACCTGGTCCTTTGAAAAGGGCCGGCTCAAACTCCTGTGGGAGGACACCAACGTCAACGGACGTGACCGCACCTATGCCTACCTGCTCGAATCGGCGGTGCCATGGATGCACGCCAACGGCATTCCCAAGTCGGCAACCGATCGTTTCATCATCGACAACCCTCGCCGGATTTTTACCCGGACAGCAACATGAACAGAGCCCGCCTCACGCTTGCCCTTGGCGTTGCCGGACTGTCCCTGTCCGTCGGCTCCGCAGCCGAACCCGCCCGGATCTACATCGCGAATGACGATCACACGGACCTGCTGTGGACCGCGGACGAGGAAACCTACGCGAGGGCCTTCGTCGGCATGCTCGACTTCCACTTGAAGCTGGCGGACGACACCGCCGCGAATCCACCGCCGTTCAGAAACCGCTTCAATTGCGACGGCAGCTACTGGATCTGGAACTACGAGCAAAGAAAGTCACCCGCGGAATTTTCGCGACTGATCGAGCGCATCAGGGACGGCACAATCAGCGTGCCGCTCAACCTCGTCGTCCCCTGCTACGGCGGCCAGCCGGTGGAGGCCGTGCTGCGCGGCATGGCTTACTCGGGACAACTCGAGCGAAAGCACGGGCTCACGCTTCCGCTGGCGATTGCGATGGAAAACCAGACCCTGCCGCTCGGCCTCGCCTCCTTGTTCGCAGGTTCGGGAGCGCGCTACTCCTGGCGCGGAGTCTGCGCCTGCGGGACAAAACTGCCGAAGCCGGTCCTTCAGTCCCGGCCACGCGAAATCGGCTGGTGGACCGGACACGACGGGCAGCGGATTCTCCTGAAGTGGCACTCGCTCACGACCATGGAGCCGGCCCAGAACAGCGGCGGTTACGCCGAGGCCTTCGATCCGGTGCAGTCGGTCGAATACCTGGATTCCGATCCCGTTTTTCTCAGCCGCTACCGCGCCCGGGGCGCTGCCGAACCCTACCTGGTCCGCGGCGCATTTGGTTTTGGCGAGGATGCCCTGGACCGAAAGACCGGCCAGCCGTACACCGGTCCGCAGCGTTACCCTTATCCGGTTGTCGATCATTTCCACCTGATCGCTCAGCGAATGAGCAACGCCCACCGGCAGGTCATCGTTTCCAACGAGGTGGACTTCTTCGAGGACTTCGAACGCGCCTACGGCACGACCCTTGAATCCCACGCTGTGACCTACGGCAATGAATGGGATCTCAATTCCACCGCCCGCCCCGATCTCACCGCGCGCGTCAAACGCGCCGTCGAACACCTGCGTGGCGCCGACCTGCTCGCCACGCTCGTGAGCCTGCGCGAACCCGAATTCATGCGGCAGCACGCCGGCTCCCGTGATCAGGCCAACATCGCCCTCGGCCTGTTCTGGGAGCACAACTGGATGGTCGGCGGCGGGTTCATCAC
>CAUJJL010000006.1 GCA_963205455.1 Verrucomicrobiota bacterium | reverse complement strand
TTGTCGGGATGACCTTCCAACGCCGTGGCGATCTCCACCAGGCGATGACGCGAAAGCTTCGTGGCCAGCAACGCGTCGAGTCCCGCGAGTACGCCCGCGATGACCGTAATGCTGGAACCCAACCCGCGCGCCGGAGGCACCTCGCCCTCGATACGGTACAGGAATCCGACCGGCTCGCGTCCCACAGCGGAAAAAAACGCCTCCGCGGTCTCCGTCACCATGTCGAGCGCCTGTGCATCGGAGGGCTGTTCGGCACGCGGCGCGGTACCTGGAATCAGGGTTACCGTTACCCGATTGTAGATCGATAGTGCGAGTCCCAGCGTGTCAAAGCCGGCTCCGCAGTTGGAGGTGCTGGCGGGAACCTGCACCGTGACAGAGGGGTGACTCATCAGCGGCGATATTTGAAGGCTTTTTTCATCTCAAGCGTCTCGGCCTTCTTCTTGAGATCCTCGCGCTTGTCGAAGAGTTTTTTGCCTGTGCAGAGCGCAACCTCGACCTTCACGAGAGCCTCCTTGAAATAAAGTCGCAGCGGAATCAGGGCCTGCCCACCCGCTTCAAGTGCCTGTCCGATCTTTCGGATCTGGTGACGGTGCAGAAGCAGTTTTCGCACCCTGCGGGCGTCGTGATTGAAACGGTTGCCAAAGGCGTACTCTTCGATGTGCGCACCGTACAGCCAGAGTTCGCCCTTCTCGAACCGGCCAAAGGCATCGTTGATCTGCGCGCGCCCCGCACGGATCGATTTTACCTCGGTCCCGCGCAGCTGCAGACCCGCCTCAAAGCGCTCGTCGACCGTATAGTCGCGGAACACCTTGGAATTGCGGATCTCGGTGAACCGCGCGGAATCCGAAGACTTTTTGCCGGCTGCAGCCATGGAATCAAAACGTACAGAAAAACGGCGGCACCGCAAAGTACGGAGCCGCCGGAAGATTTAAGGTGTTCGGTTTGAGGGTCAGATCACATTTCGCTCAGGCGGCGGTGGCGTCCGCCAGTTCAAAACTGATCTTGCCCTCAATGATCTCGCGCAGCGCGATGTCTTCGGGCGACAGTTTTTCAAGTGACTCAACCAAGGGCCTGTTGCCGCGTTTCAGTTGCTTGACCCGGCGGGATACCACGTTGATCAGAACATTGGGATCTGAAATGATGCCGAGTGCTTCTTTGATGTAGTCGTCTCTCATATGCGGATGGAAATCGCGGTAAACCCGCTATTACGCTCCTGCGCCAAGGCAAGGTCAAGGGCGATCTTCCCGTCCGACAAGACGACATTTTGCAAATCAATCGGCAGTTTTGGTCGGTCTCGAACCGAGGATCAGTCCACGCCGAGGATCGCGTGGGCCCAACGACGTGGAATTTCAGAGCTCCCCTAAGCCGTCGGCACCAGCCGGAGAGCCGCCGCCTGGGCCTTCAGCGACAACTCCGCCGCCTTGAAGGCATGGGCCTGGGTCATGGCCTTTTCGGTACGATTCAGGCAGTCGAGGATGAATTGACCGAAGAACGGCGCTCCAACCTTTCCGTCGACGGGGATGTGATACTCCCCCTTCTGGTCCACCAGATACACATGATCGGGCGTCTTCTCCCGGCCAACATCGATGTACTTCCGCAGTTCGATGTAGCCACGGGTTCCAAGAATGAAGGTGCGTCCGTCGCCCCAGGTGCCGAGTCCGTCAGGCGTGAGCCAGTCCACCCGAAAGGAATGGGTCGATCCATTGTTCCCCACGAAGCTGGCTTCCCCAAAATCCTCGAGTTCGGGGGTGTCGGGGTTTGCAAAGTTTCCGGCCGCGGCATGCGTGACTCTCCCATCCGTCGCGCTGGCGTAGGTGAGGAACTGCTCACACTGGTGGCTGCCGATGTCGCACAGGATGCCACCGTATTTCTCGCGCTGAAAAAACCATTTTGGACGCGATGCCTTGCTCAGCCGATGGGGACCGAGTCCGATCACCTGAACAACCCGACCAATGACGCCGTCTCGGACCAGTTCCGTTGCGAACATGCCAGCCTCGGAGGTCAGTCTTTCACCGTAATAGACCATGTACTTCCTGCCAGTCCTCGCCGTCACTTTCCTCGCCTGCGCGAGTTGCTCCAGGCTCGTGAACGGTGCCTTGTCCGTGAAATAGTCCTTGCCCGCTTCCATGACCCTGCAACCAAGCGGTCCGCGCTCAGAGGTCACTGCCGCAGCCGTCAGCAATCTCACCTCCTTGTCAGACAGGATCTCCTCAAGTGCGCGTGCAGCCCTCGCTTCAGGATATCGTTTCCTGAATGCCTCCACCTTGGTTGGGTCGGGATCGTAGACCCATTTGAGCGTCGCTCCCGCCTCCTTCAGAGCGGAACACTGACCCGTTATGTGATTGTGATCCAGGTGAGCGGCGGCGAATACGAATTCACCTGCCTTGACAACAGGCACAGGTTTCGGACCGGGAACATACGTGGTGTTCACAGGAACCCGCGCAGGGGCACCTCCGGACTGCGCACCCACAATTTGCGGCAGCAATCCACCGGCTGCCATGGCGCCCGCCGTGCGGGTCACAAATTCGCGACGTTTCATACAGGGACAAACAATGACGATCACCGTGCCGCTGCACCAGAAAACTCGGCATGCATGAAGGGAGTGTGCACAGCGCGCCCTTGGCCCAGCCGACAAACCAGGGTGTCGGCCCATTCCTGCCACGAGCCCGCATCGATCCGCCGTCGTCGCGAACTGCCTGACAGCACGCCGTAAGGTACACCCAGTCGCGTGCCGTGGTCAGGACGAGCGGGAACGTCCATCCGGGGGTTGCACTTGGCCCGCGCTTCCCATGCAGTGGGCCCAGCGATGGACATTCCCACCGAGAGTGTACAGCACGTTGTATCCACGAGCATTGTCACCCACCTGCTCACCGTGGGTGGATTCCTGCTCGCCGTTTTTGCCATCGCCCGCCTCATGAGTGAGAAGCGTCCGCCGAGCAACACGGTGGCCTGGCTTCTGGTGATCGTTCTGATTCCATACCTCGGAGTCCCACTTTTTCTTCTTCTCGGAGGGCGAAAGCTGCGCCGCATCATGAAGCGCAAGACCCGCCTGCAGCCGGAAGGGGCGGAGCGCCCACACACGGTTTCTCCGCTCACCCATACGGCCACGGCGCTCACCATCACACGCTCCGGCGCCAATCCTCCCGTCGCGGGCAACTCCGTCCGGCTGCTCACCCAAGGGCACGAGGCATTTGCCGTGTTCATGGACCACATCCGCGCCGCCAGGCACTCGATTCATATCATGACCTTCATCCTCGGACGCGATGAAACCGGTCATGCGCTGATCGAACTCCTGGCACAGCGTGCGAGGGAGGGAGTCAAGGTGCGCCTGCTCCTCGACGCCGTGGGCTGCATGTTTTCCAGCTATGGATTCTGCGACCCCTTGCGAGAGGCCGGCGGCGAGGTCGTGCGCTTTCTCCCGGTCCTTCCGCTCGCCTCGCGCGGCACGGCGAATCTCCGAAATCACCGGAAAATCGCCGTGTTCGATCACACCAGCGCGATTGTAGGGGGACACAATCTCGCCCGCGACTATATGGGGCCCACGCCTTGGAAGAAGCGTTTCGCGGATTTCGGTGCCGTCATTTCGGGTCCAGCCGCTGCCGAGTTGGATGATGTTTTTCTGGCAGACTGGAGTTTTGCCTCCCGCCAACCCGCGCACCAACTCACCCGCGAAATCTCTCGCGAGCCCGAGGCCTATCCCGGCACCGGCGTAATGCAGGTGGTCGCCAGCGGACCTGACCTCGCGGGTGACACCCTGTACGAAGGAATCCTTGCAATGATCCAGGACGCGGAGTCCAGCATCTGGATCGTGACGCCTTACTTCATACCCGACGAGGTGCTGCTCAGGTCCCTGATCGTCAAGGCCAGGGCCGGCCGCGATGTCACGCTGGTGCTACCAGCAAGGTCCAATCATCGAATCACCGATTTCGCACGCCGACATTACCTACGGCAACTCCAACGAGCCGGCGCGCGGGTCCTCCTTTACACACCCGGCATGCTTCACAGCAAGGCAGTCATTGTCGACGGAAAGGTCGGCCTGCTCGGCAGCGCCAACTTCGATCTGCGAAGCCTGTTCGTCAATTTTGAGATCGGCGTGGTCCTCTATTCACCCACCGACGTCGAGGCGATGCGCATGTGGGCACACAGCCTGTTCGAGCACTGCAAACCACCCGCCCCCGAGCGCCGCCGCCGCGAACGCCTCCTCGGCGACCTCGCCGAAGACATCAGCCGACTCCTCGCGCCGCTGCTCTAGCGGAAATCCACGAAAGAAGCCCCGCAAGCCGAGTTGAAGGAGTCGCTGCGGGACGAGCATCTCCGCTGGCAGTCCGGCTTCGCCAATGCGGAGGACTCCGTACACGAACCGACAATTGGACGCTCCGCTAACCGGCAAATGGGCGCCCGGACTCTACCCGGCGCCTTGGAGACATCCGTGTGCGACGCGCAGGCTGACACTCCCGTGGTTCGATCCGGAAAGATGGTTAACACCTTATCCGGAGTGATTGGTGACATCCATGGCAGGGGTGTCGTGGAGAGATGTCACTCCGTAGGAAGCGATCATTCGTTTTGTGGCCTGCCGCAGACCGATCGTTTCACGATCACAGAACTGTGTGAGGAATCCAAAATCCGCAGATACGCATGCTTCCGCGACTCCGTGATCCTTCAAGCCCGGGCACGACGGAGCGTGCCCCTCCAATTTCGCTGATCGCCCCAGATTCCGGAACCAGGACGCCAATCCACTCGCCGGACTACAGGCCACCCATGTCCATGAAATCTCCCGAAGGCAGGTCCGCGTGGCCCGTGGCCACGATCATGCCTGCGGCGAGGGTGGCATTGCTGAATTCGTCGACGAGGATGAAACTGCCGGTCGCACGATTCCGCCGGTAGGTGTCGCACATCAAAACCTGGGACGTGCGGAGATGGATGCGGCCAATGTCATTCATGCCGATGCTCGTGTCGCCTGCGACGCGATGCAGCGTGTTGATGTCCACCTTGTACCTCACCGTTTTTACCACGCACTTCGCCTCGCGCGTCGTGTGCCGGATCAGGTACTTTCCGCCCGGTTGAAGGCGAGCCTCTGAAAACCAGCAGATCATCGCCTCGATGTCCTGCGAACCCTGCGGCGCGTTATTGGCCTTCACCAGCATGTCCCCGCGCGAGAGGTCGATTTCGTCCTCGAGCGTCATCGCCACCGACATCGGAGCAAAGGCTTCCTCAACAATTCCGCCCGGACCGTGAATCGATGCGATCCGCGAAGTACGCCCGCTCGGCAACGCGACCACCGAATCCCCCGGCTTGAACACGCCTCCGGCAATTCTTCCCGCAAAACCGCGGTAGTCGTGATGCTCGTTCGAATTGGGACGGATCACAGTCTGAACCGGAAAACGGGCATCAACGTGATTGAGATCGCTGCCGATATAGACGGTCTCCAGCGCATACAGCAGCGGACTGCCCTGGTACCAGGGCATGTTCGCCGACCGCTCGACAACATTGTCACCATGAAGCGCCGAAATCGGAATGAAGCAGATGTCGGGAATCTCCAGGCGCGAGGCGAATTCCTTGTACTGGGTGACGATCTCGTTGAATCGCTCCTCGGACCAGCCGACCAGGTCCATCTTGTTCACCGCAACAATCAGGTGCTGGATGCGGAGCAGCGCCGCCACGAAGGAATGGCGGCAGGTCTGCTCGACAATGCCCTTGCGCGCATCCACCAGCACGATGGCGAGATTCGCCGTCGATGCGCCCGTGATCATGTTGCGCGTGTACTGGATGTGCCCGGGCGTGTCCGCGATGATGAACTTCCTGCGCGGTGTCGCGAAATAACGATAGGCCACATCGATGGTGATCCCCTGTTCCCTCTCGGCCCGCAGACCATCGGTGAGCAACGAAAGATTCAGGTGATCCTCACCCCGCTGTTCGGTGGCCCGTTCGATGGCCTCGAGCTGGTCGTCGAATATCGCCTTCGAATCGTAGAGCAGGCGCCCGATGAGCGTGGATTTTCCGTCGTCGACGCTGCCCGCCGTGGTGAAGCGGAGCAGGTCCATGGAAAGGTAGTGCGTGTCAGCAGACATGATGCAGGTCAGAAATATCCGGCCTTCTTGCGATCCTCCATGGCCGTTTCGGAGCGCTTGTCGTCCGCCCGGGCGCCGCGCTCAGTGACGCGCGCCGAGGCCACTTCCTGGATGATTTCATCAAGGGTTGCAGCCGTGCTTTCCACGGCGCCCGTGCAGGTGGCGTCGCCCACCGTTCGAAACCGGACCACCCGCTCAAGATAGTGTTCACCGTCCAGAAGGGTGATGTACGGGGATTCGGCGAGGAGGACACCCGCTCGCTTCACCGTGCGGCGCCGATGGGAAAAATAGATGGAAGGGATGGCGAGGCGCTCACGCGCGATGTATTGCCAGACGTCCATCTCGGTCCAATTCGACAGCGGAAAGACCCGAAAATGTTCACCGGGATGCTTGCGCCCATTGAACAGGTTCCACAGTTCGGGACGCTGATTCTTTGGATCCCACTGGCCAAACTCATCCCGATGGGAAAAGAAGCGCTCCTTCGCCCGGGCCTTCTCCTCGTCGCGCCGCGCACCCCCCAGGCAGGCGTCAAATTTGAACTCCTCGATCGTGTCCAGCAGCGTGACGATCTGAAGCGCGTTTCGAGAGGGATTCGGCCCCTTTTCTTCCTTCGCACGCCCGGCTCCGATGGAATCAGCCACGTACCGGACGACCAGTCGCGCACCCGTCTCCTTCACCAGCCTATCCCTGAACTCCAGCGTCTCAGTAAAATTGTGCCCCGTGTCGACATGCACGAGAGGAAAAGGAATCTTCGCAGGGGCGAACGCTTTCTGCGCGAGTCGGACCATGACGATCGAGTCCTTGCCTCCCGAAAAGAGGAGCGCGGGGCGTTCAAACTGCGCGGCCACCTCGCGCATCACGAAAATCGCCTCGTGTTCGAGCTGCGCCAGGTGCGATAGATGATAGGAACTCATGTCTTGAAGGCAGAACCGGATCGTGGCGACTCGCTCACTCCGGCTGTATTCGCGGAGAAACGTACGCGAGCAATCGCGACAGCGATGCTTCAGGCGTTTCCGCTTCGGTATCGATCACAAAGACGGACTCTCCATCAAGCGGCTCCTCGAATGCAGAATCGCGTCCGGTAAACTGGGCGACCTCACCCTTCGCCGCCCGGGCATACAGTCCCTTCGGATCCCTTTTTGCGCACGTTTCAAAGGAGGCTTTCACATACACCGGCAGGAAATCCTCGTTTCCCAGTATCTTTCTCGCCGTCTCACGCTGGCTGCGAAGGGGTGTGATGAAGGAGCAAAGGGTGACAACTCCCGCCTGTACGAAGAGTCCAGCCACCTCGGCGGCGCGCCGAAGTCCCTCCGATCGATCGGAATCACTGAAACCCAATCCGCGATTCAAGCCGGTCCTGAGATTGTCGCCATCGAGCAGGTGTGTATGCCCCCCCCGCTCCGCAAGCGCGCGCTCAAGCAGGTTTGCCAGCGTGGATTTCCCCGAACCGCTCAGTCCAAAGAACCATATGACCCGCGCCCGCTGCTTGAATTGACGTTCCTTTTCAGCACGCGAAAGCACCCTATCAAAGATCGGATGCAGATTTGTGCGGCTTTCGGTCATTTGTTTACTTAGTTGATGAACTTACAAACCATTAAACCTCACTCAACATCTTTTTCTGACCTGCCCGCTGGCTCTTCTGTAAGGATCCTATAACCAGCAGCCTCCATATCCATTTTCAGGGATAGAAGCCGTGCCTCGAGCACCGTCCTCTCGCTGGAATAGCGGTCTTGATCAATAGGCACATCTAAGACTGTGAGCCCCCTCAGCCTCTTTTCAAGCAGCGTCCGGGCCATTTGGAGTTCACCACCGTCACGGTGCAGCTCTGCCGCGATTCGTGATGCGTAATCCGGAGCATCCCGGCAATCGGCCGCGCGTGCAAATGCTTCGGCTGCACCTTTGGAATCGTGTAAACAGCGCAATTTGACCTGTGCCAGTTCAATCAACGGAAGGGCTTTGCCGGGAAAGCGGAAAATGCCCGCTTCCAGAAAACGCACTGCCTCCCTCCCCTGCTCCCGAGCAATCCTTTCCTTTTCCGCTTCAGGCACATGCCCAACCGCTTCGGCACCCTGTATCCGCCATGCCGCGAAGTCATAGGCAAGGATCCGCGCTCCATTCAGGCAGAAGTAGAGCGACCCGGGATTGAGCGTCGTTGCCAGACGTAGCCCGCGAAGGGTCCCTACCGGATCACATTCCTCCCAGCAGTGTGACATCCGCACCCACGCTATATCAGCAAGCGCAATGCGAAATTCCCTGAGCAGCCCAATCGCAGCCGGAGCTCCTGACCCCGGCACCGGCGGGCTTCGCCACTCTTCATTCCAACCGCGCGCCGAAGCTCCACCCCCACAGGCCGAACGAGCCCATTCGCCAGTCTCACCGGCGGCGACAAGCATCACCGCACCGAGTATCGCCGCGGCGATCCGATTCAGACAAAGGTGCATGCTACATTTCTCTTCGCCGAAGAATGAGACCACCCACAAGCAGCAGCCCGACAAGGTAAACTATCCCGTATGCCGTCGGCCCCACAACCGCAGGCAGGGCGGCCGAAAATGCCCCGGACTCACCCCAGTCCACGTCAAAGAGCCGGAAGTCTGGAACAATCCTGACCAGCGCCTTGATCGCCATCTCTACAAGGGGCGAAGCAATCCTGGACGAAGCCTCATCCAGCAAGGGTCTGACATGGCACAGGATCAAAACAACCAGCCCCGTCAGTGTCGCCAATACCCTGGTTCGAAGAAACGCCGCCACGCATTGCACTGCAGCACACAACAAGGCACATTTGACCCATTCCATGAGGCATCCCACCACAATTTCCATCCGCAAGAGTCGCATCCCATCGCCCCTGATCGCCACGCCGATCAAATGAAGTTGGAGAACGAGCACAACCGCCACCCAGGCAAAGAACCCACCCAACAACGCGGTTGCCCCGAGCCACTTGCCTAACACGTAGTCAAACCGCGTAACCGGCTTGGTGAAAAGCACCAGCGCAGCGCCGTCTTCAAATTCTCCCAGAAAAAAGTGGACGGTCAGCACAATCGCGCACAGTGCCCCCGCGAGAGACGCCCCTGCCAGTCCTACCCGGGTCACAAATTCCAGCTGCTCGTATCCGAAATGAAGCGTGCGCAGGATGCCGACGCCCCCGACAAAGAGCGCGTAGGCAACACAAAATCCAACAACAACATGCTGCCGTATCCCCTCGCGCACCACCTGCCGCGCAAGTGCACAAATCGTGCGCATTCGCCCCATTGATCCAGGACAGGCCATCGTTTTATTTCCTATGCGCCGGGTCGATCTCCTCGCGCGGATCCCACCACCGAACGATAGACTGTCAGAAGTCCGGCGCCGCTTTCCCTTCTACACGCTGGGTGCGTCGATACCACCCATGCGGAACGCCCTTCCATCGAATCTCTTCTGAAAGAGCACCCACCGTCTTCCGGGTCGACGGCGAACCCTGCCTGCCCACGCCGCCTATTTCCAAGCAATTCGACGTGACTCAGTCGACCGCCTACCATGATGGCGATTCGATCGCAGGCTTCCTCCATCTGCGAAATCAAATGGGACGCTACAAGCACGGTCCGCCCGCACGACCTCGCGTTCCCCAGCATCGCAGCCACAAAATCGATGCCTTCCGGATCCAGTCCATTGCCCGGTTCATCGAGAACCAGAAGCTGTGGATCATGCAGGATCGCCTGAGCGAATCCCAGCCGTTGGAGCATGCCTTTGGAATATCCTCCGACCCGCCGGTCAGCAGCCGCAATCAATCCCGTTTCCTCCAGAACCTCCGCGACGCGCAAGCGCCTCGCTCGGTCATTCAAACCATACAGCCTCGCATAGAAATCCAGCAGCTCCCGCGCAGAGAGATGACGATGGAAACACGGTGAGTCCGGCAGAAATCCCACCGCCCTCCGGCTCGCCATGGAATCCGCCGCGTCCCCGAACACGCGCACTTCGCCCGCTGTCGGTCGCACGAGGCCGACCACGATCTTCAACAGTGTGCTCTTTCCCGAACCATTCGGCCCCAACACTCCAAGGATTTCTCCTTCCTCGATCGCGAGCGTGACATCACTCAATGCTTGGTGCGCTCTCCCCCGGCCCAACACGGGGTATACCCGATCGACACCGATCAATTCGACCACCGGCCTCATGTTTCCTATCCAATCTCAAAATCCTTGTGCTCAGGTGCTCCAGCCAGCACCCGGCGCTCCACTTTGCGAATGTAGGAAAACATGCGTTCCTCCACCGATGCAACAAACGCGTCCACTTCACCGCGGGAACCCTCAGCAACCAAATGCACCCGCCCATCCGCAAGATTTGTCACTCGTCCGGTGACCTCGTATTCCTTAGCCACCTGGCGCGCCGAATACCGAAAGCCAACTCCCTGAACCCGGCCGGAGAAAAAGACTTCTTCGCGATGGATCTGCTTCATGTTGCCAGCAAGCTGAAAGGATAATTAAAACAAATCAATAGCATTTGTTACACAAACCCATTTCATCCACGGATTCCGCAGTATGGGCACAGCCCAGATGCGCGGCCCTACCAGCCCTCTTCCTTTTCGGGAAAACAGGCGACATTACCAGCTGCAATTCCTTGAAAATCGCTCCTCGAGATCAGTCAGCCGTAAGCACAACGCGGCTATCATGCTGGTTGTGCAATGATCCAACGCTCAATTTTCCCGTCCGGGTTTTCTCATTGCGTTTCAGCGGGCCGGACGCACGTTGCTGATCGCGACTTCTAGTCGTGCCTCGCAATGAGCAAATCTGATTCTGACGGATCCTCTGAGAACGAATGGGACGACCGCGGTGAACTCGCCTGGAACGAGTTCGATTGGGAAAACTACCTGCGCACCCAGGAGGGACAGGTGGCCAAGTACCTGAAATTCTACGAAAAATCCGCTTCCAAGCAGGATCGTATCGATGTGGTGGCGCAACAGATGGGGTGGGATCAGGACTCGTGGAGCAGCGACGAAGATGACGAGGCACCTTCGGAAAACGACACTTCGGCCGAGAGCGACGATACGGACGATTCGGAGCCCTACACGGTCCAAAAGAACCCGATCTTTATCGCTACCAAGGCCATCTACCTGAGCCTCAATCGCGTCTGGGAGAAGCATGCGGTCGATCCAGCAAAAATCCGGCAACCTCTCGCGCTGGCATTCCTTGCCTCGCTCCATCGCGGCGAGGAGCAATCCACGCTGGCCATCCATGCGCTGGACTTTGGCGACTACGCCATGGCAATCAGCCTGTTCAAACGGGCCCTGCGCGAGATCAACAAGACGTTTTCCCTCGTGATCGACCCTCGCCTCGACGGCAATCGCACGCTCGTCGCGCTCAGGGAAGAAATCTATCCCAAGCTGTTTGACCTGCGGGAAATCTGGTTCCGCGTTATAAGCGAATGCCGCGAGGAGTTGGATCGCCCGTCGGACGAATCCGACGACGAGTCCGACGAATAGCCTGCCGCATTCTCAGCCAAGGCGTCGCTCGGCAAAAAAGCTCGCCTCTCCAAGGATGGCGGTCGGCGAGTGCTCTCAGGCTTGGCCGCTGGCGAGGATCTTCTCTATCCGTGCGAGTTCCTCCGCGGAGAATTTCGAATTCGAAAACGCCCCAAGACTGTCGTCCAGTTGCGCAGTTTTGCTCGCTCCAATCAACGCGGAGGTCACTGCGGGCTGGCGAAGCACCCACGCCAACGCGAGCTGCGCAAGCGTCTGGCCGCGCTCACGCGCAATGCCATCAAGCGCGCGAATCCTGGCCATGACCGCAGGCGTCAGCGCATCCGGCTGCAGGAACTTGTAGTCGCTCCTGCCCGCCCTTGAATCGCTTGGGATCCCGTTAAGGTACCGGTTGGTCAGCAGTCCCTGCGCAAGCGGACTGAAAACAATGCAGCCGACGCCCTCCCTCCGCAGCAGGTCAAAAAGCCCGGTTTCCGGCCCGCGGGCGAACAGGCTGTACTTGGGCTGGTGGATGAGGCACGGCGTTCCCATCGCTCGAAGCAGGGCAACCGCTTTTTCCGCCTCGGCCGGCTTGTAGTTCGAGAGCCCCACATACAGCGCCTTGCCGCTTTTCACCGTATGCGACAGCGCACCCATGCTCTCCTCCAGCGGCGTGTCGGGATCCGGCCGATGGTGATAAAAGATGTCCACATAGTCCAGACGGAGCCGCCGAAGGCTCTGATCAAGCGAAGACAAAAGATACTTTCTGGATCCCCATTCGCCATAGGGCCCGGGCCACATGTAATACCCCGCCTTCGTCGAGATGATGAGTTCATCCCGGTGATTCGAAAAATCCTCGCGCAGCAGGCGCCCACAATTCTCTTCGGCCGACCCGGGAGGCGGACCGTAGTTGTTCGCAAGATCGAAATGGGTGATTCCCAGATCGAACGCGTGGCGCAGAAGCGCCCTCTGGTTTTCAAGGGGATCAACCCCACCGAAGTTGTGCCACAGTCCAAGCGACAAACGCGGTATCATCAGCCCGGTGCGGCCACTGCGCGCATAGGGAACACGGTCGTATCGGGAGGGATCAGGTTGATAGGATGTCATGGACAGGATCCCCGCGCCAGAGTCCATGCCAGAGCGGAGAAGGGATCATTGAGTAAATTCCCGGACCTCTTGCCAGAAAACATTCTCGCAATCACGTAACGGCGCTTGCCCGATAAACACAGCCATCTCCGTGGCACACGCACCGGTCACCTCTCCTGAAACACCTTTTTCAGGTAGGAGACATTGGCTGAAAAGTTGTACCTGACGTCCTTCGCTCTCCTCGCATCCCGGGATCGTTCAACGACCAGCCATCCCCGCCAGCCGATGTCATCCAGCGTCGCCTTGATCTGCTTCATATTCACCTGCGGATCCTTTTCGAGCCACACGCCGTCCGTGTTCGTGGCGTGAATCTGTACAATCCGTTTCCTTCCGAGTTTCCTGATTTCAGCCGTCACATCACGATCTTTCTGAAGCGCGTTGGAAATATTGAAATAACTCTTCACCGCGGGTGACCCCACCTCGTCGAGCAGCCTTGCCTCCCCTGCGGCATCCAGCGAAGTCTCGATTCCAACGATCACGCCGTAGTCCTGCGCCATTCGACCTGCGAGTTTCAGGCGCTCCACGATCGCGGGGCGGATCTGGGGACGCTTGACCAGGTCCCCTGCCACACCCAAGGGCAGAAAGGCAACACGGACTCCCATTGCCTTCATCGTTTCGAAGCAGCCCTTCAGCATCGCATCGATGTTCTCTCTTTCAGCAAAGGACTGCGAGTAGAAGGCCGACATCGCGATTGAGGCTATCTCAACCTGGTTGTTACGCGCAGCATCCAGGAAAGCCTGGCGGACCGCCGGATCCACAAGCTTGTTGTCAAAATTCGCCCGGCTTCCCAATCCGCCGATATCGACCTCGACTCCGTCCGCTCCAACCTCACTGGAGAGAGGAAAGGCGCCCACGTTCTGGCGCTTCAAGATCATCCAGTCGCACACGGCCACCCGATAGCGGGGTCCAGCCTCAACCTCCGCAAATACCTGCTGAGTCTCATCGCCGCTCGCGGTCGATGCCACAGCGTGCAATCTGAAGTACATCACCATCACCACCACAAGACCCGCGGCAACAACGAGCACCTTTACCGCGGCAGGATGCCGCGCAATCGAGGACAGGACTGCTCGCGGGGCGAACATGGGGGCGGAACAAACAATAGAACAAAGACGCCATCGCGCCATCTCAAAATCTCACTCGCAAAATCCGCATGCATCCCGCGGATGCCGGATGACCGGCTCTTGATTCCTTCCTGCCTCGGCCCCTCACTGCTGCAGCGATCGCAGCACCTTCTCCACATCGACAATCGACGTGAGCGCACGGGACGGACGCGAATGATCCACGTCGAACACACGCATCTGCCGATGCGTTTCGATCGCGATCGTTGACTCTTCCCTGACAAGGGCGTCGCCCGATTTTCCAGTCACACCGAGACCAAAGTGCTTCGAAACGAAGCCATAAAACGCCGCACGCTTCGAAGGCCCGTAATCGTGCTTTTCGGCCGGAAGGTGCACATTCTCCACTCGGTCACGAGCCCCAAGGAGTCCATAGACGTGCTGAAGAAAAGGGTACTCGCTCACCGCTGTGAATTTCGTCCAGTCATCGCCATCGGAAACGAGAAGCATCGGCCGCGGAGCAGCCAGTCCTGCGATGAAAACATTGCTGGCAAAGTGATCCGCATTCCGGTGGATCGGCAATCCGCTCTCGCAGGGACAGCCGCCGAAGAAATAGGATGACACCATCACGACCGGCGCACTCAGCGTAACGCGCGCATCCAGCGCCGTCAGCAGAATGGTCTGAGTCCCCCCACCCGATTCGCCGCTGACAGCGACACGGGATCTGTCGATGCCATCGAGCGAAAGCAGGAAGTCGAGCGCGCGCACCGCATTCCAGGTCTGAAGCGTCAACGAAAACGGACGCTTGTGCACCTCCTGCGTGACCTGGTCGATCGACTCCCCGTATCCGACCATTTCAATGGAAAGCACCACCGCCCCCAGCCGCGCCAGCGTTGCACATCTCGCCTGCATCCAGGGAGTGAAACGCCCCTGGCGCGCATAATCCTCCTCGCTGGCAATCGGTTTTCCGTGACCGTGAAGCGACAAGACCACAGGTAAACTCCCGCCAGTCGGCACCCGGGGAAGGTAGAGGTTCCCGCAGACAAAATATCCCGGCACCGACTCAAACGCGACATTCTCCACGGTGTAGCCGTCGTGAAAGCGTTTCTGTCTTCGGATGGGATTGAGCGGCGTCCTGCGTGGGAACGGTTTCAATCCCGCGCCTGCTTGCACTTCATCACGCGCATGGGTGGCATAGCGCTCCCAGGTACCGCGATTCTGGAAATAGCATCGGCCTTCCTCAAGCGTGGCCGCGCCCTGCTCCGGTGTAAGGTACGGTCCTGGACAAAGCGTCGGTCCCACCGCAGCGAGAGGGGGAAGCCCGGACGGGATCCAGGTTTCCGGAGATGCAAACACCGGCATGGCCAGGGCGAAGAGCAAGGGGATACGCAGCACGTCAAGCACTGTGAGCATCGCAGCCCAAAAGACAATGCCGAGGAGTTCGTTTGCGGCAATCGCGACAACTGTAGACCCGGTCTTCGGCCCCCAAGGATACTTTCGCAAGAAGTCGACAATCCCGGAGGTGATGGATTTTGCTCTCAGGGGTCGTTCTCCCCCATGACCATTCCTATCGTCGATACGCATCAGCACCTCTGGGATCCCTTCCGCTTCAGCTATTCCTGGATGCAGGATCTGCCCTCGATCCGCAAGCGAAGCATGATTGCCGAATATCGCGAAGCCACACGCGGCTTCGACATCATAGGAACTGTCTACGTGGACACCGACGTGGATGAGCAGGACCTCGCCACCGAGGCAAAGGTCATCTTTGCCCTGGCAGACGAGCCATCCCATCGCATCGACGGTGCCGTCATGGGTGCCAGGCTGGAAAAGGCGGATGCACTCGCCCACCTCACACCGTTTCTCTCGAACCCCAAGCTCAAGGGCATCCGTCGGGTGCTTCACACCCAGCGCGACGAAATCTTTCAGCAACCTCAATTCGTCGCGAACGTGCAGGCGCTGGCCGGCCTCAATCTCTCGTTTGACCTGTGCGTTCTCTCGCGCCAATTGCCGCTCGCCGTGACTCTGGTGCGCCAATGTCCCAAAGTGACATTCATCCTGGATCACTGCGGAATCCCCGACATCAAGCGCGGCGCCCTCGACCCATGGCGTGCTCACATCGAAACCCTCGCGCGCGAATCCAATGTCAATTGCAAGATCAGCGGGCTCGTCGCGTATGCCGATTCACGTTCCTGGACCGCGGAAACCCTCCGGCCCTACTTTGACCACGTCATCGCCTGTTTTGGTTGGGATCGCGTGATGTGGGGCGGCGACTGGCCTGTCTGCACGCTAACCTGCCCGTTGGCGGACTGGATTCACGCCGCCGTCAAGCTGACCGCCTCCGCCACCGCCGATCAGCGCGATCGCCTGTTTCGCCGCAACGCCGAACGGATATATCGCCTTCGCTAAGGCCGATGGAGGGAAGTGCGCCAGGATTGAGCCAATCGCCTGTGGGCGGCGTCAAACGGGAACTGATTTCCCACCACCGGAAGAAGGTGTCAGAGCCTTCATCATCAAGTCAAACTGTAAGACCTGACGCTCTGGATCGTCCGTTCAGACAACCTCGACCAACCGGCTGCCCTGGGCGAGCAGGCCAGCGATGCCGGGCAAACGGGGCACGATCCAGGTCTGCAACGCACGATTGGTCGTGTTGCTGATACGCAACCACACGATCACCGGCGCGGTCGCGGCCTGCGCCGAGCGGGCGGCAAAATCCTCGTCCTTGGTGACGATGACCGCGCCGCTTTGCAGCGCACGCGCCCAGATCGCGCCGTCGTTCGCCTCGCGCAAGCCCACGTCCTCGACGTGCTCGGCTTCGTGCCCGGCCTCTCGTAGCCAGCGCGCGAGCGCCGGGAGCAATTGGGCATCGACCAAAAATTTCACTTGGCCAGCGACAGGACCGCGTGATCGACCTGGCGCGCCGCGTATTCAAGCGCGGCCTGGATGTCCTCCCGCTCAAGATAGGGGTAGCTTTCGAGGATTTCCGCCTCCGTCGCCCCGCTGGCGAGCATGTCGAGCACGTCCTTGACCCCGATGCGCATGCCCCGGATGCACGGCCGACCGCCGCACTGGTCGGGATTGAAGGTGATTCGCTGCATCTGGCTCATGCCGACACGATACCCGGCCCGGCTCTATCTGCAAGCCCGTCCTCGTCTTCGGCGGCTTCCTCGACGAGTTCTGCGGCCAGTTCGGCCGCGAGTTCGGGATCGAGCGCGAGCGGGGCCGGATGGGTCCGCGTGTGGACTTCCTTGATCTGCCGGATCGAGACCTGCGTGTAAATCTGGGTCGTCTCGAGCTTCGCGTGGCCGAGCATTTGCTGGATGAACCGGATGTCGGCGCCACTTTCGAGCATGAGCGTAGAGCAAGCGGGTGCAATCCGTAGGGTCTGACCTTACATGTTGATTCGAAGAGAGCGTGTCTTCGCGTGAGACATTCATGCTCCGGCCTGGCAACAGAGGGATGGGTCTACACGAAGGACTGATGCAATGCCTACGATGCACCGGACAACTAAGGAGGGGCGCGCTTCGTCGCGCCCGGTTTGAGAAGCATGCCACACCGCGACCTCCAGGGCAACCCTATCGATTGAACAACAAACGAAGGTGCATGCAGCAAGCCGAAACGCCGAACGCTATCGCAACCATCGTCGCGACGAGCAACAACGCAAATTCAATCCAGGTTTGACCAACTTGGCGCGAAGCTCTGAAGGGAGTCGTGTGGCTGCTGGTGCAGAATGAAATCGAAAACTCGGTTTCTGGTCAGCTGAGAATAGTTCTGCGAATCCAGGATCGCGCGGCCTGCGCAGCGGCCTCAAACTACAAACCACACGATCTGACACTTTCGGATTTCCCCTGGTCGCAAAGTCAAACTGTAAGACCAGACCCCAAGGTTCGCCCGTGGGGCACAGTTCACAACGCCCGCTTTTAGCAAGCGAGGAATTCTTCCATCAGCCAGCAAGTTCACTTGGACGGTTTCTTGCAGACAAGAGCGGGGAAGCGCGCCACCAAACCAGCGTCAAGAATCAAGACTCGACGTCATTGGCTCGGCCCCTCTCTCAAAAACAGGCGCGTTCTTTGACCCAGGGTGGGTCAAATCTCAACGCCTGCTACCGGGTCAGTTCTGAACGCCAGCCAACACCAGCGGGAGCGTAGCGGCTGGCCGAGCGCAGCGAGAGGGCGCGCCGACCCGCCGCCGCGGCACCAAGCGTTAGTGTACTGTTGCACAAATGGCTAGACTATTATTAGACTGTCTTTCCTCGCTGCTTGCGCTGTGTGCAGCCAGGCTGAATTGCCTCGAGACGACGACGGCAACGTTTGATCTTGGCAAGGATGTCGTCGGCCTTGGCGGT
>CAUJJL010000005.1 GCA_963205455.1 Verrucomicrobiota bacterium | reverse complement strand
AATTCCAGACGGTGGATTGCAAATCACATTGCGACGCTTCCCAAGAGCGGTATTCGCGATTTCTTTGAGTTGGTGGCCAAGATGAAGGGCCAGGATGTGATTTCCCTGGGGGTGGGGGAGCCGGATTTTGTCACTCCCTGGCATGTGCGTGAGGCGGCCATTTTTGCGCTGGAGCGAGGCAAGACCTACTACACCTCCAATCTCGGCACGATTGAGCTTCGCCGGGCGATTTCGAAATATGTGGGGGATCATTTTTCAGTCGGTTACCGGCCAGAGGACCAGATTCTCGTCACGGTGGGTGTGAGTGAGGCGCTCGATCTCGCATTCCGGGCGTTCTGCAATCCTGGTGACAAGGTGATGTTTCACCAGCCGTGCTACGTGTCCTATCATCCGAGCATCACGTTGGTCCACGGTGTGGGCATTGCCGTGCCGACCTACGCGAAGGACAATTTTGCGCTCACTGCGGAAGCCTTGCGGGCAGCCTGGCAACCGGGGGCGAAGATCCTGATGTTGAACCTGCCGTGCAATCCGACGGGTGGCACGTGCAGTCGCGAGCAATTGCAGAAGATCGCTGATTTCTGTCGCGAGAAGGACCTGCTTGTCCTGAGCGATGAAATTTATTCGGAACTCACGTTTGAAGGGGAGCATACCAGCATTGCCAGTTTCCCTGGCATGGCGGAGCGCACCATTTTTCTGCACGGTTTTTCAAAGGCATTTGCCATGACTGGATGGCGCATTGGCTATGTCTGCGGCCCCGCGGTTCTGATCGATGCGATGATGAAGGTGCACCAGTATGCCATGATGTGCGCCTCGATCATCGCGCAGGAAGGAGCCCTTGAGGCACTCACGCATGGATGGGAAAATGTGCTGCGCATGAGGGAACAGTATCATCGTCGCAGAGATTTGATTGTGCGACGCTTCAACGAACTGGGGCTTACCTGCCATTTGCCCAGGGGTTCCTTTTATGCGTTTCCGAATGTCCGCTCGACGGGAATGTCCGAGAAGGATTTTGCGGTGGGACTGCTCCAGAATGAAAAGGTGGCGGTCGTGCCCGGGACAGCTTTCGGTGAAAATGGAGCCGGGCACGTGCGTGCCTGCTTTGCCACGAGCTACGAGCAGATCGGTGCTGCCTGCGACCGAATTGGACGTTTCGTGGAAGGTGCGAGTCGGAAGGCGAGTTAGGCGACTGTCAGGGACCCGCAAGGCTTTCTTGCGGGGAGCCAACGGGTTCGTCGGTTTTCAGATGGACTGCGAACAGGCTCCGTCCCGTTTTTGGACGGTTGAGACTGGCATTGACAACCTTCCTCTTCGACGGTTTTGCTGATCGATTCAAATGGGCATCGTCATCAGTATTCTCACGTTTGTTCTTATCCTGATTTCTCTTTTCCTCTCGCTTGTAGTCCTCGCGCAAAAATCGAAGGATGGCGGAGTGGGGGCGGCCATGGGTGGCGGGGCTGCTGAAGCTGCGTTTGGGGCGGAAACAAACAATGTGCTTTCAAAGGCGACCATCAATGCCGCGATTGCATTCTTTGTGCTCTGTTTTGCGTTGTACCTTGGCCACATCTACCAGCGGAAGCATAGCGCAGCTGCAGGAAGTGCACTCCCGACGATTGCAGTGCCGACGGTGCCTGCTGCGACTCCTTCCACGAATGCCACTGCTCCGGCAGCCGCTCCAATCGAGGCTCATCCGGCTGCGACCAAGGCGGAGCAGCCGAAATCCAATCCGTAGCGTGGTGTGAAATCCATGCCGCCCATGACCTTCCGGAGGCAGGTCGGGTGGTTGCGTTGGAAAGGCCTGGCCTGCATTCTGGCTATTCTGACGGCACTCGTGCCGGAGGTTACGGGTCAGCAGAAGCGCTACCGACCACCTGCCGACTATGTTCAGCTTACCAAGCCGAATCAGGAGGAGGGTCGGGCGTTTCTTGCGGCGTTCAGGCAAAAGGGATTTCGCGGATATCTTGAATTCAAACTCCGCGTGATGCCCCGCCGAGGTCCTGAACGATTGTTGGCAGGCAAATTGTGGAACGACCTGTTCGATGACGGTCCTGTCAGTCGAATTGAGCTCCTTGGGGATCCGTCGCTGGATCAGAGTAGCTCCTCCACACTTCGACTCTTGTTGAAGGGCGGAATCAAGTCGGCTGTCTGGCGCTGGGAGGCAGGAACACCGAAGGACGCGATTGCCTTGGGAGTCGATGCGCTGTTTGAACCCTTGGGAGAAACTGATCTCACGGCGTTCGACCTGCAGATGCCGTTTCTTTGGTGGGAGGATCTCGTCTTTGAAGGCCTGCGCAAGGTTCGGGGGCGCCCCGCCAACTCCTACCTCTTCTATCCCCCCTCAGACTTCGCTTCAAGGCATTCGGCGCTTGCTGGTGTAAGAGTGTTTTTGGATACGCAATTCAATGCGTTGGTGCAGGTGGATCAGATCGGTGAGGAGGGAAGACTCCTTAAAACCATGTCCGTCCTGGACCTTAAGAAGGTTGGAGCCCACTGGATAGTGAAGTCCATCGACCTCAAGGACGAGACCACGCGAAACAAGACCCGCTTTGTTGTCACGGGGGTCGCGATGGACCAGGATTTTTCACCGATCCTGTTTTCGCCTGAAGCTCTCCTGCATCCCATTCAGCGTCCGGAAAGAGGATTTGTCGCCGTGGATAACTGAGGGCGCGTCGGGTGGTTGCGCTGGCGACGGCGCTACGGTCCGATCACGGATTCCGTGATGCCGTCGAAAAGATGAGCCTTGTTGGTGTCGAATGACACCGAGATCGATTGCCCCGGTTCGTATCGGTCAGTTGGAGGTACGCGGGCGACGAACGAGGTGGCAGAGGTCGAGAGGTAAAGCAGGGTTTCCGATCCCATCGGCTCCGACATCT
>CAUJJL010000004.1 GCA_963205455.1 Verrucomicrobiota bacterium | reverse complement strand
CGGGGCCGCGCTCCGAGGAGCGCGGAGATAGCTATGCAGTAAGTGACGACGGGTGAACTGTCGACAACGATCGTTGCGAGCGGGACCTTTGATGGCGAAGAAGGGGAATTCATGAATTGGGGAAATCTTTCTCAAGTGACTCATGTTCAACTTGCGAGCGGGTGCCGAGGACTCCGTATCGCCTCGCCGCTCGCGCGGGAGATTTCAAAGAACCTGACCGCTTCACTCAAGGCGTCACGATCAGAAATAGAATTTCGGTGAACCCTAAACAACGTAGCACGGTGGGTCCAGCCTGACGTAGTTTTGCCCCAAGGCAGTGATCGTACGCTCTCCCCGACTCTCCGAGGGACCCAGCGATATGAAAAGCACCTGATCCTTCTCACGGTTGATCAATCCCCGGAGGCGACTTTCAAAATCGATCTTTTCTGCAGCGGTGAGATCGCACTCAAACACGGAAAGCTGCAGGTGCATGCCGTAGTCCCTGCAGGCCTTGAAAACTTTCCTCAGGCGCTTCGGGTCGCAGATGTCGTAGGTGACAATGTAGTTGGTGCGACTCATTTCCGGTTCCCTATCGGGTTGTGAAAGGCAGGTAGCGCTCGATCTCTCCCGTGAGCGTGCGCGCGAGGAGACGAAACTGGAGTTCGATCGCCCGCCTGTAGCTCACCTTGTAGTCAAAGAGCGGATGGGTGACGGTGTCACTCATCCGCTTTTCATAAACCAAGAAGAATCGTTTCCTGCCTTCGGGAGTAAGATTGACCGCGTCCCCCGCCTGCACGAAGTCGCGGGGTGATAGCATGCGGTTGTTGATGGCCGTCAGCACGGCGGAGTCGGCGATGAGAGGGCGGAATTCCTCCATGACATCGAGCGCAAGCGCAGGCCGTCCGAATCGAGGTTGATGGTAGAGGCCGACATAGGGATCGAAACCGACTGCGTGTGCAGCGACGGTGAGGTCCCTGGCAAGCAGACTGTAGGCGAGCGAGAGCAGGGCATTGACAGGATCGCGTGGTGGTCGGCGGTTGCGGGTCTTGAAATCGAAGGCGAACGTGGACTGTGTCGCCTTCAGTCGATCGGACGGAGATTCCTCCAGTCCTGGGATGTCATCCGTATCCTCCGAACCCTTGATCATGCCTGAAAAGTTCTGGAAATACACGAGCGCCGCGGCCCCTTCGATTCCGAGCAGGGCCGGAAGATGAGGTGCGGAGAGTGCGGCTGTAGCGGCGTGTTTCATCGCGCGCAGCGCAAGCGCTGGAGGCTCGATGTGATTGCGCATGAGAAGGGTCCGCTGATTGCGGATCTTTCCATAGACGAAGAGCCGGGCGATCGGCAGGGATTGCGCGGGATCGGCAGCGCGTGCGAACTGCCGGATCCGCGTGAACACGTTCGTCAGGCTGTGTCCACGGGTGAGACCGTAGAACCAGCCTCCCATTGAAAAGTAGGACACTGGAATTTCCGCTTCGCACAAGGTCTGAACCAATGCGCTTGAGACCATCGCGGTGCCAAAAATGGCCACGTGGTGGAGATCCTTGATGCGTACGTCCGACAGTACTGACCCCGACTCCTTGACAACAACCGTTTCACCCTTCCTCGCCAGGGTTACCCCCGGCGTGTTGACGTAGAGGACCTTGGTGTCGATGTCGGGGGTGACGAGCCGACGCACCTCGCCGTCATTGGCGAGCCTCGGAAAACGCGGCTCCGGCATCTGCTCCCAGACGGAATTTGCGTTTGCGAGTTCGTCGGCGAGCGCGGAGTCACTGTTTTCATCGATCAGCGCAGTCCCGCCGGAGAATCCTGGAAGGCTCAGTTGCGTGGTGGGGTCGGGGAGTTCTGCGTCGGGTTCACGTTCCTGGAGGAACCGTGTCTCATCCGGAAGACAGACCGGTGCGAGAGAGCAGCGGGGGCACTTGGGTGAATGTTCGAGCGGCGGTGGGATTGGGCCAGAGGCACAGGTCCTGGCGGCGGCTATGCCACGGCGGATCCATGCCTCGTCATCGGGTGTGAGGACAAAGCGCACCCGCTGCCGTGTTTGACGATAGAAGACCACGCCTTCATTGCAGGTGTATCCGTTTTCTCGAAGCAGCAGGATCTGCAATCCCAGTTGCATGCGGTCGGCATCCCAGAGCGATTGACCGGCATCGCCCTCTCGGGGAGCGCCCGATTTGTACTCCACCGGGCAGACTGAACTGGGAGATGATGGGCCGGATTCGGACGACGGACCTTCAAGCGTCAATTCTACCAGATCGAGTTTTGCGACGACGCCGAGCGACTCTGAGCCCAGCATGACCGAGCGCGCGTGGATGGTTTCCGGTTGGGCGGGTGACGCGGTTGCGACATCAGCATCGCGATTGGGCTCTTCTGATTTGTCGCCGCCTTCGGGTAATTCTTCATTGCGTTCCTTGGAGGCTGATTTCTTCCGGGCCTCAGGCAGGTTGCCCCTGCCAGAGTCAACGCGGGCATGTGCCGCTGCGCCGCGTTTTGTGTCGGCATTGTGGACAAACACGCCTTCGACGTGTTCGTAGTAAAACAAGCGCGGGCAATAGACGAACTCGTTGAGCATCCGCGCAGGCAGGAGGTCGATGGCTGGTTCGGTGCTCATTAGGCGGATCGATTGGGTCGGCGCATGGATGGTTTGGCGCGTTTAGGCGTGAACGAGCGGTGCTGACCTCTTGAGACGCGACCCGCGGGCCTCTGCCTGAAATGCCGGGGCGATGCGGCACGGGTATCCAAGCCGCGGAAAGCGTGACTAGGGAGTGCCAATGACAAGTACAACCCGATCTATCGGCACGATAGCGGTTCTCCTCAAGGCATCAGATATACGTGGAGTATTGGCCGGCGATCTCAGCCAGTGCGAGAGGAATTCGGATGGGTCGACCTCTGGGATTGGCGAATGAGCAGCAAAGCTACGAAGGGATCGGGAAGCATCAACCCTTCCCCATCAGGAATGGAAGAAACGTGGGTTGAGATTGCGCATGAGCACCGCAATCTTATCCACTATCTGCGCCTTGTTGGTCATCGGGTTGAGGGAGCTGCAAAGTTGGTCTTGTATTGTGACGAGCTGCCTACCTGAATTCGACGTGCGAAGAAGACGACATCTACACCACGTGCTCGCATTTCTTTTCTGGATGTCGATGTAAATTCGCAGGAAAGGCATCTGTGGTTCAGCAGCGACGCGATAGTGGCTCGGGAAAGCGGGGCATGCCAAATTGGCCAAGAGAATGACTGTGCATCGTTCCATGCAGTGGTCGCAATTGTCCGCTTTGTTGCTGCGCAGGGGAACAATGTAAGCGCACGAAAAGCCAACGCATTTGCCATCCAAACCGTATAGGCTCCGGAATTGCTGGGATTTTCCAAACGCAAAGCGTATCGAGTGTCTTCCGATGGATCCCAACGTAGAGACAAACCCTTATCATCATATCGCCATCTTTCAAAAAGCGCTGCGCGCATTAGTTCCTTGGTAACCCCGGGACAAGCGTTCGGATCTGTTTTGGAGGTGTTCTTTCCGTTCATTAACTTACGAGCATCAGCAACAAGCTCCTGATGGCCGCTTCCTGTGGTGAAGCAAAATGGCGTCCTTTGAATCTCAATGGGCTGATTGGTTTTCACTTGGCTCGCTTCCCGTTGTTCGATTCCGAACGCCGCGATCATATCGACAACACGTCTTTGCTTAGGCTCAGCCACCCGTGTTGTTGACTTTGCAAGATCACGAAAATGTTCAGGCGTACACTTCTTCAACTCTCCGATTTCGCATTCCTTGGGGTATTGGATGCCATCTGAGTCACGTTCTCGGTGAAATGTTTTTATCAGCGTTTCAAGCAGCGCATCTTCGTCTTGGATTGTGGTGCTTTTCAAGAATGGCACCCATCGAGTTCTTGCGTGCCAACCTAGTTTGATGGTCGGATCGGTTTCAGCGAGAACAGTGAGTGTGCCGAGGGCGGCGAGGAAGCCGAGAGGGTTGGCTCCGTCTAGCGCTGGCAGATCGAGGGTGTAGTGCGGTTCGCTCATGGCTTGGATGAGGATTCGTTGTCTGGGTGTTCGCTTGCATGCCAGTCGGCAAGGCGGAGCAGGGCTTCACGGTAACAGATGCCCCACCAGCCGAAGCGGCGGGTCATCTGCCAGAAACGATCGGAGATGCCGGAGTCGAGTCTGTGTGCGGGATGTTCCGTCTGTTCCTCGCTTGAAATGACGATGGCCATTTTCGCATGCATGGCGTTGATCGGCGGAGGCGCGGCATCATCGCAGACGGGCGCGAAGGGCCTGGCGTGCCCGTGATGGCTTGCAATGAGGTGGAGAAGGAGAGAGCGGTCGCTCTCCGAAAACGAGTCAGCGATGAACTTCTCCGCCAACTTTACAGAAAGCATTTCGTGTCGAAAATGCGCTGGCAATCCAGCGGCGAGAGATATGGACATCGCCCTTTCCTTGGAGCGTGGTTTGTCCGGGGACTTGGCGAGTGGAGGCCTGCCCTCATTGGGCGCTCCGCCACGAAGCATCTCCTGAAAGCGTTCGTCCCGCTTGCCTGCATCGTGCCAGAGACCAGCTGTCCGAAAGAGGATTGCTGAGTCGGCATCCAGACACGAGATCGCAAGGGCAGAGACTTCCCGGGCGACTTGGGCACAATGGGCATCAAGGCTTACAGCTTCGGGGGCTTCGCTGCTGATGTCTGAGTCGCTCTCGAAGGTTTCCTCGAAGTAATCGATTGTGTCGTTCTGTCTGGCGGACTTTCTTGCGTAGATGATAAGTCCACCGCCCGGATGATTGGCGATATCGCGGAAACGAAACCCCTTGATATTCTCGAAAATTTCTCTCAACCAAGCCGGTAGGTTTTGCGCGTCATCCTCAGGAATCCAGCTTCGTACAGCCTCCAAGGCATCCCGCAACTCGTCTGCTGTCGGCTCGGTGTTCTCAATCAAGTCCATGAGTTCGCACAGCGGTGTACAGCCATCCCTGCCGAGCCACGGTGCGAGGCACTCGCGATGCAGGCGGAGCGCGGCGGGTTTGCCGGATCGGATAAGCGCGAGTTCCCAGAGGTCAGTTTGATGGGTGCCAAGCCCGGCAAAGCAGAGGACTTGCCCTAGTTGCCGCATGGCGGACATGTCTTCCGCGTCCCTTGGCGCGGGAAGCAGGATGGTGGCGTCTGGATAAACGTCATCGGGATTGTCAGAGGCCCTCGAATCATCGCTTCCGCGAACGATGAGAAACTTTGTGCGACTTTGCTTCGCGTGATGCCCATCGCTGATAGTGGTTTCACCCTCCACATCTCCAGAAGTTTCGTTGCTGCCGGAGAGCCACGAGCGGAACTGGTAGAGTGGGATTGAAAACATCTCATTCCCCACGGGACGGCAGAGGCTTGCGATTTCCGACCAATGCTCCGGGTGGTTCGGGTCAAGGTCGCAGCGAAAGGCAACTCGAACTTCGGCCGAATTGCGGTCCTTGCCATGGAGGAAAATGCCGATATCAGGATTCGGATGCGGTATCGGCGCTGTCTGGCAGAGGAGGTCCAGATGCGCAGGCAGGAGAATCGGTGCATCGGATGCAGGGGCTAACATCGTTTGCAGTTCCTCAGTTCGAGGAAGCAGCTTGCGCAGCGCCTCGAAACCAAAGTCGATGGTGCGCGTTTCGACGGTCTTGCCACCATTACCATGAGTGGTGACCTCAGCCTTACTCAGTAGGAATTCCCAGGTTGATTTCACAGCAGTGCCGTAAATGGGATCAGGTTCTTTAAGCGAATTTTCGGCCGCGATGATGATGGCTTCAGATTTTTCTGGCCTCCCCAGCCGTGCGAGTCGGCCAAAGCGTTGACGCAGCGCGTCGAGGCTGGCGCATTCAGTCACGAGTGCATCGAAACTGAAATCCGCGCCGACTTCGAGACACTGGGTGCTGACAAGAATAAGTGGCCGATCCAACTTTGCTTCGGACGAAGAATGTAGGATTGGATGCAGCTCGCCAACGACTGTATCCCGCTCCAAAGGGCGAATGCGTCCTGTGAGCAATTTCACATTGAACGACGGCGGCTCGCCAAGTGGAATCTTGTCGCGTGCCATTTCGGAAAGCAATGCGGCGATCGCTGTCGCTCGAGCAACTCGGTTGACGATAACGCCGATGCGCATCGTTCCACTGCGGACAAATGCGTCCGCCGCGCGGGCAATTTCCAGCGCCAAATCTCCGTCCGTCTTTACCGTTATTAACTCCGTGCGTTTGGAGGCCGTGAGCCGTGCTTGCAGCACAGGATGACTTAACGCCTCCATGCGTTCATCTTCATTTTCCGGGAAGACGTTGGGCGTTTCATCAAATGGTTCCTCGCTCGGGGGTGTAGCAGAGAGCACCGCGACGTGAAACGGCGCTGGGTTAGGCGCTTCCGACCACTTCTCCGAACGGAACATTTTTACCGCGCGCAGGGTTTGCAGGAAGGGAACGGCGCAATGCGCTTCGTCAAGCAGGATGAGGCTGTCGTTGCCTGCTAGTCCGGCGAATATCGGCGCGGCCAAGGCGCTGTAGCCGTAGCCGCGGAAGAGCAGGCGCGAACCAATCTGGTCCACAGTGCTCGTGATGATGGCTGCCTGTGAGGGGATGCGTGCCCAACCATCGTCCCGCAGTGCTCCACCGCGCAATCGGCCCACTGCGAGTGGGCGCTTCCTGGAATCGAGGCCTCGCAATTTCAGCAATCGCTCTGCCACGGCGAGAAGGGCTGGGTGGGTGGGATACTCCAGCGCCTTGGCCAACTTTTCGGCGCGATCAAATGCCTCATCCACCACGATACGACGGTCCACCACAAACCAGATCCGGCGTGCGGCGGTGCGCTTGCCAAGCGGTTGCTCTGCCTGCGCAGCGAGTGCATAGACGGCAATGTCGATGCAGGCGGTCTTGCCGCTGGCAGTAGGCAAATCCACGGCGTCAGGAAAGCCATCGCGCCCCTTGCGGCTGCATACCCGTTCGGCGAGCATCGTCTGCCAAGGAAACGGGTTGTGACCATGCACCGCATGGAAGAATTCGGGGAATGTCGGGAGTGCGCTCATGATTTCCTTCGAGATTTCACCTTGCGGTGGAACCTGCCCGGCTTCTGCCGGATGGCTTGTTCATGCTCCAACAACGCTTGAAGCTGCTCTGGCTTGGGCAGTGCCATGAGGTAGCGCGATACGAGAAGATCATGCGGCAGCCCGGCGGTGGCATATTTTACCTTGGTCTTGTCCTTGTCCGCACACAGTAGAAGCCCGACCGGCGGATTGTCGCCTTCCGCCATCATGTTCGCTTTCCAATAATTGAGGTAGAAATTCATCTGGCCAGCATCACCGTGTCTAAAGGCGCGCACTTTCAGCTCAATCAGCAGGTTGCAGCGGAGTGTGCGGTGATAGAAGACAAGGTCGATATAGTCATGCTCGTTGCCCACAGTAAGGCGCTTCTGGCGGGCTTCGAAGCAGAACCCTGTACCGAGTTCCAGGAGGAAGGACTGAAGATGGTCGAGCAGGGCTTTCTCCAGAGTGCTCTCTTCAAAGTTCGAGTGTGCGGCCAGTCCTGTGAATTCCAAGACGTAGGGATCACGAATCAAATCGCCCATGGTAAGCGGCGCTTCTGCCGCTTGACTGCGTCCGCGCGCGATGACGGCGCGCTTGTCGGTAGAGAGGCTGGTTCGTTCATAAAGCAACGAACCGATTTGCCGCTGGAGCTGACGAACGGACCAATTTCCGCCAAGGCATTCATTTTCGTAGAAGGCACGTTTCCATGGAGCGTCGAGCCGCACGAGTTCAGCAATATGGGTCCATGACAGCTGCAACAGCCGTTCTGGAGGAAGCGGCGGTGGAGGTGGAGCGGCGGCAGATTTCCGCGTCAGTGACGCGGAAATGCCTGAGGCGGTTGATTTCGAGCGAATAGAAGATTTCCGCATCAGTGATGCGGAAATCTTCGGTGATATTGATTGTTGTCCCAATATTTTCTTGCCCTTGGTCGTTGGTGAAATGTGCCCGCCGAGTTGGGGATAGATCAGATACAGCAGCCGCATCCGCTCCAGCATATCGGGGCTGGCTCCCGGCACACCCCTGCTCTTCAAATCCGCAGAGAGTCGGCTTAGCAGTCCGGTCCCGTAGGCCGCTCGGTCTTCACCATGCTGTTCAAATTCAACGACACAGGCGCCAATGATCCAGTTGCGTAAGACGAGGTGGCAATTCACCGCGCCAATGGCGCGGGTTCGCGCCTGCTCGTGGGCATCGGTGATGGAAGTGATGAGTGCCTCGTAGTTCACGCATCCACCTCCATCGGGCGGCATAGGCCGTATCCGCGATAGCGGCCGGCACCGAGCAGGATGGGGCCGCAGACGGGTACATCGAAGATGAGAATGGCGTGGCTGTGGCGCCGCTCGCTACCGTCCTTGCGCTGCAAGCGCGGAAAGGCGTGGGCGGGTGGTGCACCTAGTTGAGCGGAGACGGGGGTGACGATGACTTCGCGGGGCTGAGGCAGGCCGATGTGTTCGCAAGCTGCGCGAATCATCGCGGCGACTTCGGCGAGGTATTCAGATTTGTTCTTCGATTTTGGATGATGGTCGTAAACAATTGGGGTGACGGTGCTCCAATGGGTCACGCCATTGGGGTGAGCTGTCCACGTTGCTGCCCGCAGCGTTTCGAGCGGCCGGGTCATCAAGCTGGACGTGACCTTCCACACGCCCAGCTTCCCGAGTTTCAATTCGCTCACCCGTCCAGCGGCGCGGAGCACTTCGCGCCGCAGGTCGGGCGACATTGTGTTTTCTCCGGGAAGGGCAAGTGCGATGCCGGGCAGATGCCCGGTGGCGTGAGGGTGCCCTACGAACCCGAGTGCCAGGAAGGCGACGTGTGCGGATTGCAGCGCTGTCTTGTCATGCGCATGGCCGGTGAGCAGCGATTGGGCTTCAGGCGGGAAATCATTCGCCTGGCTAGCAATTGCCTCGCGCCAGCGATGGGTGAGCGCGAGTGTGCATGCGAGATCGAGGGAACGATAGGGGCCTTCGATCCGTTCAAGGGTGAAGGTCGCGAGGTGCGGGCTGAAGACGCTGCCAATCGCCTTGGGCTCGATCATTTCCGCGCCAACCAAGGCATAACCTTCATAGGTGGAAATGCGCGGGCGGTCTTGCCGTGGCTCACCATTGGGGAAATCGACCTTCAACTTCTTTTTCGCTGCCAATCTATCTTTCGACGTCTTCGCGTATTCCACTGCCAGCAGCAATTTAGCATATCGCTCCACTGCCTCTCTGTTGAAGCTGCGATCGAGTTCGTCCAGTGTGCCCGCGCGTGGGACGCGAAGCATGTGTGTGGAATGATCTCCGTCGATGTGCCAATGCTGAAGTCCGCCTGGCACCGTATCTGCAAGCCACATTTGCACGAGTGAACTGGAATGGCCGATGCGGGTGACTTGCGAACACAACATTGCCAGGGAACTACGTATGCCTGGGGGTGGTTCGGCATCCGACCAATGGAGTGCGGCTGTATCTCCTCCTGCCAACGATGCGCGGGCGAAGACGCGGTCGGTCCGATGCCGGGTAATGGAAAGTGAATGAACCGCCATTTTTGCTGGTCCAGCCCTATCATTCACCGGGACATATTGTGTCACCACGTTACAGGGTAGAGCGTCAGGCGCGTAGATGTCTGGAGGTGGCTGCCTTTCAAGCCAGAGCAGGGCCTCACGCTCCTCCGTGTCCGCGCCGGTCTGATAATGCGCGGCCACCATGGCCATGAACACGCGGGCAGGATGCGGCGGCCATTCGACCTGTTCGTGTTCGCCGTGCGAGCCGACAGCGATGCCCTGAAGGTAACGGATGCCGAGCGTGAGCATGTCAGTCAGCGTTGATTTCTTCTTTCGTAGCTTCGAGTTGGCTGAGGCGAACGAGGTCCACGAGTTTTGCCTGCGGCGTAAGTGTTAAAGGGGACTTCTGCCAAATCAGGCCTGCATTGTCCGCTGCCCGAACAGCCTCCGCCAAAAGCTTGATTGCCTCTTCCGAATTCAATGAGAATTCCTCCACTTTTGCTCCTGGTTTGGCGAGAGTCTCCCATTTCATTTCGTTGTCCGGCCACAGGAGGCATCTCGACCGCAATCCCATGCCCGACTCGAAGGCAAGTGTGGCTGCACAGAGAGCAAGGGCTGCTAGCGCTGTGCGAGCAGCTGCATCGGCCTCATGCGTTACTGCATCACCGATTGGAAAGCGGAGGCGCCGCAGGACGATTAGTGAAAGGGTCGTCAGCTGCTCTGCGTATTCAACAGACGCCCCACCCGGAGCCAGTTGTCCCTTCTGTGCTTCTAACTGCTTAAGAGCTTCCGGGCTATCGAGACGTATATTGAGGCGGGCCGCAGCGAGTTGCTGGAGCTTTAGAATGTCAGGACCACTAGCTTTTTCCTTATACTGCGAAAATGTGGGGAGGACGTTGCCAAGATTAGCGTTCGAGACTTTACCTTTCTTGTTGCCGTTTCCGAGATGGATGGGCTTTCCATTGCCGTCGGTCTCCGCCGAGCTGCTATCCAATGTCCAGCCACCGCCCCTTGCTTTGAATACCTCGATTCCTTCGGTTCTGGAAATCAGAGGGTCTATTCGACTTGCCGTTCTCAGTCCAAAGGTCGCTCCCACACCAATCACCTCGGAAACCATCGCTCGCTCAAATTTCGCGCCGAGGCCACCTTTGGGCCCGGTAGAATCCCACATGCCGAAGAGAAGTGCGGTAGGGCAAAGTTGGTAGAGTGCTGTGGCATTTTGCTGGTTGATGGTATTGAGAGATCTGCCTATTTCTGAATCTCTGAATCTTACGCCATCAATGGTCTGGCTGTCGCGCAGGATCGCGTCTGCAAGACGATGGGGCGCCTGCAGACTAGTGATAGTGCCAACATTCTCAATGAGTCGTTCATTCTCCGGCTTGTTGCTGGTCGGAGACCACGCGGAGAAATCCACCTTCACTACCGGAATGGTGATGCGTCCGGCATCTATTGCCTCTTGCAAGGCCTGTTCCATGCGGTTGGCCTGGGACTGTACGGTGTCGAGCACGACGCACGTCTTTGGCTCTGGGAGGACTTTGCCGTCGTCGCCAAAGACACGTCGCTGCTCGACGGCGTAGACGGCTCCAGCAAAAGTCGGCGGAAAAACTTTGTCGCCGGGGCCCCCTGCGGGTTGAAGTTTTCTGCGGCAGCGGAAGGCGGCTGCCGAGCCATTGACGGCTGCATGAAGGGTGGCGAGATCGAGTTTCATGGATGGATATACGTTGATGGTTGAATCTAGGCTGAGATTGGATCCGTGGATCTTGAAGGCATGGGGTGTTTTTCAGTCTGCCAAGTAGAGGCAAAGTGGTTTTCAGTAGATAGTGGTTTCAAGATCACATCGCCCGTTCTCTTTGCGTGGCCTTGGATTGTGACGATGCTCGCCGAGATTCTCAACACGCCCTCATTTGAGTGATAGTAGTTTACCTCCACTTGATTGTGACGATTGAGTGCTGGCTTGATTGCGATCGAGTTGAGGCGGTTCATGGGTGTTTCTCGAGCTTAGATGGGCAAGAGGTGATCTCGACTTGTATGGATCATCGGCCTGGCGCCGTTCCAAAGTAGGTGTTGGAGGTCAAGGGGAGGTGCGTATTTGAGGGCATAGGACTAAGTATGTATGCCTGGGTCGGATAAGTTGCCAACGCACCACAACGCCAATACAGGGGCGATGGCCCTATGGCGATGCGGGGTGGGGATGACTGGGTCTGGTCCGTGCTGGACGGAACGGACGTGGTTCACCTTGGTGTCTGAATTGGCGGCGTCAATGGCGTGGTTGGGCTTCGTTGAGGATGTGGTTGCCCTCCGAAGCGGCAAAGGCGAGTTGGCTCATGCGCGTCACGAGAAAGGTTCGCTCGGCTTCGCGGAGGTGACAGTAACCGGAGAGATAGTGTCCGGGAAATCCGGCGACAGTGTAGAGCTGGCCGGGAGTGACCACGCGCAACTCGCCGGGTGTGATGCCGGACGAATAGACGAATTGCACGCGTTCCTCGTTGTTCAGGCAGGTGATCAACAGCGCGAGTTCGGGAATATCACTTTCCCACACGGGCTGACGGACTGCGCGGCGCCAGCGCTCCAGTCCGTCAGGATCGTCGCGCCAGGGGTCGACGGGCAGGGGTTTGAACGGGAGCGGGCCAGCCTTCGAGACGTTGTCTTGGTGGGTTGCGTTGACTGCGGTTGCCAGAGGGACAATGCCGATAAGGCTCAGAAATGATCGACGATGCATGGGTGGTGGAGGATTGGAGCGCGCGGGGATACCTGGACTGCGACAGGGTATCCCATCGACAGGGACACCGGGTGGCCCTCCGCTGATTCTTCCGCTTATTTCTGACGATATTTTTTGGAAATCAAAACCGCCTCGTCCATTACCGCCGCACGCAGTTCGGGTGGGGCGAGGACTTCGACGTGTCGGCCGTTGGCGAGGATGCGTCGTTGAACGTCCACAAGGTTGTTGAGTCGCAGGCTGACATGAATGCTTCCGTCGGGCCGCTCTTCAACTTGTTGGGTGAAATGCCAGGGCCGTTCGCGCACATAGGGCGCTGCAACAGCACTGAAGTTGAGCAGCACTTCGACCTCCTTTCCGCCGGTGAATCGCCCGAGGGAGCCTTTGAGGTGATCACGAATCGCGCGGTGCGGAGGAGGGACGAAGTGCTTTCCGGTGGGGTCAAGGCCATGAATGCGATCCAGCAGGAAGCTGCGCCATGCGGACTTCTGTTCGTCATGCGCGACCAGCATCCAGCGGTGGTCGAGGCAGGCGAGATGGAGCGGATGGACGATTCGGACTTCCGGCTTCGCCGAGGACGGCTTGCGGTAGTGCAACTTGAGCACCCGACGGTGCAGGATGCATTCGAGGAGAAGGGCAAACCATCGGGAACCGGGTTCGAAGTCGAGTTCGGCATCAGGCGTGAAGAGGCATTGCCGCATGAGGTCGGCCGGCAGAGAAATGGCGTCGCCGGCAAAACGTGCGATTTTGCCGAGCGCCTGGGTCAGGATCCTGCCAAGCGGGGATCCGCCCCAGGCGGAGAAGGTGTGGCCGGCGAGGACGATCGCGAGGGTCTCGTTTGCGTTCAGGCGGAGGCCGGTCAGAAGGTCGAAAGGCTCACTGTACCGGTAGGTCTTGGCGCCGGGTTCCCAAACAATGGGCGCGCGGTGAAAATCTCTCAGGCGTTCGATGTCGCGTTTGACGGTGCGCTCGGAGATCTCGAGTTCGTGTGCGAGTGTTGGCACCGTGAATCGTCTCCCGGCAGCAAGTTTTTCATGAAGGTGAAACAGGCGCGATGTGGCGGCGGGGCCGGAGGGGTGGGCGTTGCGCCGATTCGTGAGCGGAGCGGCGAGTATCGGGTTGCGTTCGCGTGTTGTCGGCAGGTTCTTCTTCATTTGGAGGAGTTCGACCAGAAAGGCTTGTGGTTTAGAGGCGGGACAACGAGCGGAGCTGTTTGCAGGATCGAAAGCTCACGAACGGGTCGGAGCGAGCTATTGTCGGAAGCCGAAGGCATGGCGCACCTTCGGAGAAACAACGGGCGCAGGAATGAAAGTGGCATGATAATTTCGGATTTATTGACTTCGCGGGATGAAGCGCGCGAATGATCTGCCGACCCGCGAATTCGTCCTCGCACCCCATGATGAAATTTCTCTCTTCACGACGCGATTTCCTTCGTTCCTCCGCGCTTGCCGGTGGCGCGCTGCTCGGAGCCCGCCTTTCCGCGCAGAATGCCTCGGCACCTGCCATCCCGGCGATGGGCACGCCAGGCAAATTGCGTAATCCCTTCACCGACGAGGGAAGGCTGCCTGGCGCTCAACGCCTCCCCGTCGAAAAACTGCGGCAATGGGAGGCCTTGAAGTTCGGCATGTTCATCCATTTTGGCATGAGCACGTTTGTCAGGGCCGAGTTGCCGAGCGGATCGGATCCTTCGACGACCTACGCTCCGGATCGCCTCGACGTCGACCAATGGATCAGCATAGCCCGCGATGCGGGAATGAAGTACGCCGTGCTGACGACCAAGCACGTGGCCGGACACTGCCTGTGGCCCACGAAATTGAACGACTACCATGTCGGCACCTCGGGCAATAGGACGGATGTCGTTGAAGCCTTTCTCAAGGCCTGTGAGCGGCGAGGAGTGAAGCCGGGGTTCTACTACTGTGCCTGGGACAATCACAACCGGTTTGGATCGCTGTCACCAAACGTGGCACCGCTTTCCCTGATCCGGCCACTGCCCATTCCCAACCGCATGACGGCCTTCGTCACGGAGCAGTACCTCGACTTCCAATGGGCGCAGATCACGGAGCTGATGGACACCTATGGCCCGATTGCCGAGTGGTGGCTGGATATACCCCATCTGCTTCCGCGCGACTACAGGCAGCGCCTCTATGATCATATTTCCGGGCGCCAGCCGGAGGCACTCATCGTTTACAACCATGGCGTGGAGAATGGGGCCGAGTTGAAGGTCGATCGTGTCTGGCCGACGGATGTGATCACGATTGAGCGCTATCTGCCGAATTCGGCCACGGCCTACGTGAAATGGCGCAACATCGATGGGAAGGAATTCTATTTGCCCGGCGAGGTGTGCGATCCCATCGGCAATGACTGGTTCTATGCGGACGAGGATCAGCCACGTCCGGACGCGGAGCTGCTTGGGATGTACCTGACTTCGGTCTCGCGCGGTGCGAATCTGCTGCTCGACGTCGGTCCGGACCGGCACGGGCTGATTCCCGATCGCTTCCGCCTCGCGCTGCAGCGCCTCAGGAAAAACCTGGATGTCCTCGGCATGTGAGCCGTGTGCCGCCGCAACGTCGCAACCTTTCCCCCGTCACAAGATGAATCCATTACCCACTTCGAGACGTGAATTCCTGCGTGCGTCCGCGCTCGCGGGCGGTGCGCTGCTCGGCGCCAGACTCACGGCACAGAATGCTCCGGCTCCTGCGATTCCCTCGCTGACAACCAATCTGGTGCTGCGCTCCGCAGCATCGGACGACGACAAGCTGCCCGGCGCACAGCGGCTTTCAGTCGAGAAGCTGCGCCAGTGGGAGGCCATGAAGTTCGGCATGTTTCTCCATTTTGGAATGAGCACCTTTGTGGAGGCGGAACTGCCGAGTGGATCGGATCCTTCGACGACCTACGCTCCGGATCGCCTCGACGTCGACCAATGGATCAGCATCGCCCGCGATGCGGGGATGAAATATGCCGTGCTGACGACAAAGCACGTGGCCGGGCACTGCCTGTGGCCTTCGAAACTGACCGATTACCATGTCGGCACGTCCGGCAACAAGACGGATGTCGTCGAGGCGTTTCTCAAGGCCTGTGAGCGGCGAGGGGTGAAGCCGGGGTTCTACTACTGTGCCTGGGACAATCATAACCGCTTCGGATCGCTTTCACCGAATGTGGCGCCGATACCGCTGTCCCGCACACCCCTGCCCACGAATCGCAGCTCGGCCTTTGTGACCAAGCGCTATCTCGACTTTCATTGGGCGCAGGTCAATGAACTCATGGACAACTACGGTCCGATTGCGGAGTGGTGGTTTGATATTCCGCACCTGTTGCCGCGATACTATCGCGATCGCCTCTACGCCCATATCACTGCGCGCCAGCCGGACACGCTGATCCTCTTCAATCACGGAATCGGCGATGGCTCTGAGATTGTTCCCGACCGCGTTTGGCCTACGGATCTGATGACGATCGAGCGATTCCTGCCCAACGCGGCGACCGCCTATGTGAAGTGGAGAACCCTGGAAGGTCGCAATTACTACATCCCGGGAGAAGTCTGCGAACCGATGGGCAACGACTGGTTCCACACGAAGAAGGATCAACCGCGTTCCGATGCAGAGCTGCTGGGCATGTACCTCACGTCCGTCTCGCGCGGAGCGAACCTTCTGCTCGATGTCGGACCCGATCGCCATGGTCTGATCCCCGACCGCTTCAGGCTCTCTCTCGAGCGGCTCCGGAAGAATCTGGACATGCTCGGCATGTAATCCGAGTCGAAGGATGGTCGGCCGGGCCCGCTTTGACGAGGGCCATGGCTGGTGTTCGGCTTCGACGGATCTTCGGTTTGCGACGCCCCTAGTAAACACAATGAACGTCAGATCAAATCGCGATTGGCATCAAGAAAGCGAACCAGCTCCGGCAGCTGTAGCTGCGCCATTATTCCAACATAGTCATCAACGGACTTCGCTGGCTTGCTGAGACGGCCTCGGCAGAGTCTAGCCGCATGACAAACCGAATCCGGCCTGAGTTTGGAAAGATGAGCAATAAACTTATCGGGGTGCTGAGCTACAATACCGAAAGCCATGAGATAATCAGAGGGGAAGTCCTTTAGGTTGTAGGTAACGATGACGTCGCATCGCCCGCGTATTGCCGCTGCCAATACGTGACGATCATCAGGATCGGGCAGCGTGAGTGAAGGGGCCAATTCGGCGTAGTTGGTGACAAGCGCATCTCGTGTGCTGCGGTCCATGAGATCACGTGTCCTTGAAAGCTGCATTCGGTTCAGATCGGGTCGCTGCTCCAGGACATTGCGGATCCATTCTTCATGGATATCTGCGCTCCACTTGGCACGGAACAAGTCCGACAGACCCAGCTGAAGGAGGAGATCCCGCAATGGAGCTGGATACAGGACGCAGGCGTCGTAGAGTGCGGTGATTCCAGCCATGCCTCGGGGCAAATCGTCTTCTCAATAGCCCATGTCTAATTCTTGGGCCTGCGTGGCCAACTCATCCAGCGCTGAATTCCGGTCGGCATCGACCGCCTGCTTGTAGGCGATCAAATCGGCGAATAGGATACGACGATGGCTGCCCACTTTTCGCGCCTTGAGCTTCTTTTCGTCTATCAATTGGACCACGAATGGACGCGAGACGTTGAGAATAGTGGCAGCCTCCTGTGTTGTCAGCTCAGCATGGATGGGAATCAAAGCGACTGCGTTGCCTCTTGCCATCTCGGAGAGTAGATCGATCAGGAAGCGGACCGCACGCGGCGGAAGAGACACCAGTTCCTTTGTCTGTCCTTTCTTTTCGATCCGAATGCACAGATTTTCCTTTGAGCGAAGGTAGGGCGCGAGCATTCGACTGGCTTCTTTCGCGTTCAGCCGATCCTCCTTGCTTGGAAGGAAGGGATCCCGAGGTGATTCAGCAAGTTTCATGGCGGACGACAATTGCATTCGAATTAAGTGGAATAATCGAAACAAACGAAATAAAATTCGCGCACGACGCAAATCGTGGCACTAAGTAACGTTCTAATAGCATTTTACATGGAAACATGCCTCGACAAACGCAATCGACCGAATTGTTTCTTGCTCTGTGGTGTTGGTTACTATCGGCCAAGCTAGTGCAATGTCTCAATAAAGGCTTTATTAACGATTCGATCCCATGCCAAACTCGGATCATGGCTCGACCGAAGCTCGACTTTGCACTCAGTGATGAACAGCGGCGCGAACTTGAGCGATTGGTGCGCGCTCCGTCCACGCCGCAGAAACTTGTCCGGCGCGCCCGAGTGGCGTTGCTTGCTGCTACCGGTGAAAGCAACGACGCGATCGCCACGGCGTTGGGCACCAGCCGGGTGACCGTGGGACTTTGGCGCCAGCGCTTTCTGGACGCCGGGCTCGGTGGGCTGGCAGACGCGCCGCACCCTGGCAGACCCTCGACACTCGATCCGGCGAAGGCGCGGCGGGTGTTGACCGAGGTGGTGCAACCGCCGAAACACCGGGCGCGTTGGTCGTGCCGGTCGATGGCGCGCCACGTGGGCCTGTCCAAGGATTCCGTGCAACGGCTCTGGTCGGCCAACGACCTGAAGCCGCATCGCACCCGGAGCTTCAAGCTCTCGAATGATCCGGATTTCGAGCGCAAGTTCTGGGATGTCATCGGACTTTATCTCGATCCACCGGCACGAGCGGTCGTGCTGTGCTGCGACGAGAAGAGCCAGTGTCAGGCCCTGGAGCGCACCCAGCCCGGGCTGCCGCTCGGCCAGGGCCACATCTGCACGCGCACCCACGACTACTACCGCCATGGCACCGTGACGCTTTTCGCCGCGCTCAATTACCTCAACGGGAAGATCGTCGCCGAGCGGGCGCCACGGCATCGTCACCAGGAATGGCTGAAGTTCCTCAAAGGCATCGAGGCGGAAGTGCCGGCCGATCTCGACGTGCATCTGATTCTGGACAACTATGCCACCCACAAACACCCCAGGGTTCTCTCTTGGGTCGTCAAGCATCCGCGCTTTCATTTGCACTTCACGCCGACCAGTTCCTCCTGGCTCAATCTCGTCGAACGTTTCTTTCGCGACCTCAGCCAGGACGTGGTGCTGCCCGGCAGTTTCTCCAGCGTGAAGGAACTCGCCGATGCCCTCTTCGGATACCTTGCCGAACGCAACCTCCGGCCGGTTCGGTACGAATGGAAAGCCGACGGCAAGAGCATCCTCGAGAAAATCCACCGCGCCCGTGAGGCCCTGACTCGGCAGCAATTCGTTAGTAAAGACATTAAAGAGACAGTGCACTAG
>CAUJJL010000003.1 GCA_963205455.1 Verrucomicrobiota bacterium | reverse complement strand
CACGTTCTTCACCGACGATCGGCTGCGAGGCCAGTATGGTTTAGCGATACTGCCCTGCTATGCGTCCAGAAACCGATAGCCAAGCGGTGAACGACTTCGGAAAGCTGTGTGCGCTAAATCCGCATGCACAGTTTGATGAGGAGCGGGGAGTTGATCAGCGCCTACGCGTTGATCGGCTCCCTGCCTACTCTACCTTCGATAGAAGTGGGGGGAATGATCCGGACAGGGGTTACGGAATGAGTCCATTCTCATGCTGTCGATACTGCTCGTCGGCGGGGCGGGCAACTTTCGTGGTCCGGTCGTTGGCGCGGCGGTCCTGATTGCCATCTCCGAATCGCTATGTTTTGCGGCCATTCCCGACGCGGTAGCGGCCAGTCTTCGACTTTTGCTCTACGGACTCCTGCTGGTCGTCATGGTCCATCTGCGCCCGCAGAGCCTGGCGGGCGAATATCGGGTGCAGTGAATCGGAGTTTATTGCTCTGGAATCTGGATTTCTGATTCAGGATTCAGGACTTCATTGGCAGCACTTCTTCCGCCCACCAGGGCAGCGGCGGGTTGCGATAGATGACCTTGCCCTTGTCTGTCGCGGCGACGGGGCGCAACGGAGTGTCGAACGAGGAGTTGTCCACCAGGATGGCGAAATCCACGAAGGTCAGCGCCATCTTCACGTTCCTTCTCATTCGTTCATAGCGTGCCGCGATCTTGCCGGCCGGGACGTTGTGCCCGCCGTCCCTCACCCGGCTCTCCACGCGCAGCGCAGTCAGTTCGGCCGAGTCCACGCACAGGAAGATCAACACGACCGTGTAGCCTGCGGCCTGGGCGTCGCGCAGCGCCTGCACCTTGGCACCGACCGGATCGGAAAACACCGTCTCCGTGATGAAGCTCTCCCGCTTCGCCATGAGTTCGCGGCGCTTTTTCTCCGCCAGTTCCGCCGCCAGCCGTTCGGTATCCTCGCCGGTCGGCGAGCCGACATGCATCAGTACCTGCGCGAGCACATCCGCGTTGATGAACGGCAAGGGAATCGCGGCCAGGTGGCGTTTGTAGAAGGTGCTCTTGCCCGCTCCGTTTGGCCCCACCAGCACCAGCAGCAACGGCCCAGATCGATGGGCCAGTTGTGCCAATCGCGCAAAGACGTCCTCCGACGGCCAAGCGGGCATGTGAACTCAGCCAGCTGTTGCCGCCGTCATTGCCTGCACTGTTTCGCGTGAACCGTCTGGATTCAGGCGCACGAGATTGCCTGCCTCGGTGCCATACAACGGCACCCCGCGAGCGCTGATCTCCCGCAGCCATGCCACATCGCCGGTGGTTTGGCCCAGAAACTCGACCAGCACGGTCATGACCTGCTGGCGCTGGGCGGCATCGGCTACCTGGCCTATTTTCATCGTTCCGCCTACCCGCTCCATCAGCCGGGTGAGAGTGTCGCCCGGGAGTTGGGCTTCAACTGCCCGTCCAATCGCCGCCCAATGTTCGATCTGGCCGGTCAGGGAACGGTGAAACAGGCGGGCAGAGCTGCGGGCTTCCTCTACCAATTCACCGGAAAGCTTTACGGGCATGGGTTTGGTGAGACTCATGCGCCTAAGGTAGCAAATTACTACCTTGCGTCAAGTCGCGACATCTACCTCGAATCCTCGAGATGGAGAACATCTTTGTACCCCTTTTCATGACTGTTTCGGCTGACATTCACGCTCCTGTCTCTGGCGTCTGGCACCCGATTGGCGACCGGGTTGTTCTGTCCACTAACGGATTGAGGAAGGCTTTAATCTTTTCGACTACTTTACTCCCGAGTGGCTATTTCGACCCTGGGTCCGCGCGACTGAACTCGGAGATGGGCTTCGTCATCGAGAGCGACTCTCCGGCCCAGGGCATCACGAATTACCTGAATCAAGGCCTCCGCGACCAAGCCTGCGAAGTGCGCAAAACATCGCTCGGATGCTTGGAATGAATCGAACACACCGGCGCAGACCCCTGCCGACATCGCCAGGAACCGAACACACCTGTGTGGTGGCGATCGACCGTCGTCTTTGTCCCTCATACCTTCCGATCGAGTGGTTGCTGTAGGATGCGTCGGCTCACCCAATGCCGTTTTGGCCTTCAGCTCTCCGCACCGCGAGTGAGACGCCTATGCTCTGGGGTCGAATTCAAGTAAAGTTATCAAAGTTATCTTGAAAAGTTAACTTATGGTAACATTGCTATGAACTATGAATCCGATCTACAATCCCTACGCGCCTGGCGCTGGCACCCCACCGCCTGAGCTCGCAGGTCGCGATGAGCTGATTGAGACGGCACGCATCGCCTTGGAGCGCACCCGCCTTCGAAGGCCGGCGAAGAGCCTGTTGATGGTGGGTCTGCGCGGTGTCGGGAAAACCGTGCTGCTCGATCACATCCGGGAGAACGCGGAGGCGTCCGGTATTCATACTTTGCGGATCGAAGCCCCCGAGCAGCGCTCTTTGCCGGCGCTGCTCGCGCCTCAACTGCGTCAAGTTTTGCTTCGCCTCTCCCGTCACGAGAAAGCCAAAGAATTGGCTCAACGCGGGCTGAAGGCGCTCGCGGGTTTCGTCAAAGCCCTGCAAGTAAAATACAAGGATATCGAAGTCGGCTTGGATTTGGATCCGGAACCAGGACTCGCCGACAATGGTGACTTGGAACACGACTTGCAGGATCTAATTGATGCCGCCGGAGCTGCCGCCGAAGCCGGCGGCACAGCGCTCGCGCTCTTCATCGACGAGCTGCAGTATGTCGCTGAAGAGGAGCTCGCTTCATTGATCACGGCCATGCATCGGACGGCCCAACGTCGTCATCCCGTTGTGCTGGTGGGCGCGGGTCTGCCGCAACTGCGCGGTCGCATGGGGCGCGCGAAATCGTATGCGGAACGACTTTTCGACTTCCCTGAGGTCGGCCCGCTGCCTCCGTCGGCGGCACGGCAGGCGCTGGTGAAGCCCGCCACAAGCCAACAGGTGCAATTCGAAGAATCCGCTTTGGAGCGCATCCTGAAAGCCACCCAAGGCTACCCTTATTTTCTGCAAGAATGGGGCAAGCACTCGTGGGACGCCGCCGATGCGTCGCCAATCACCGCTGCCGACGTCGATCATGCATCGATCACCGCCATCGCGGCGTTGGACGAGAGCTTCTTTCGTGTGCGCTTCGATCGCCTGACTCCGCTCGAAAAACGGTATCTCCGCGCCATGGCAGAACTCGGACCGGAGGCCCACCGTTCAGGCGATATAGCCGAAGTGCTGGGTCGGTCGGTGAACTCTTTTGCTCCGACGCGAAACAAACTCATCGCGAAAGGAATGATCTGGAGTCCCAATCATGGAGACACGGCGTTCACCGTGCCGCTGTTCGATGAATTCATGAAACGCATCATGCCCGGTGACGACTGGAAGACCGACTAAGCTCAGGTCCCTTATTTCGGCCCTTCAGTGAACCAGCATTGATGCGCTCATGTCAGTGAGGGCCTATTTCTGAATTCCATCTCACCGCGCCAGAACGGTCCTGCGAGAGGTTGTCCACGCAGTCGCCGCATGGCGAAAGGTAGGCCGCAAACTTGGCATGTCGAAACGCGAATTCGAATCCTTTGCGGACGCATTTGAGCACGCTGAATTGTCGCGAGCGCAATTGATCGGGCAATGATTTCCGATTGGGGATCGCCCCGGTCTGCGAGTTCGGCGCCGATGATCGCCTCCAGAAATTCGATCCTTGTCCTGGGCGACTTCGCGGAAATTGCGTCGTTGACCTGGAGACGGACAACCGGGCGGCGGCGTAGAGTCACTTGAACAACGTGCGAGACCGCTTTGACCTTAGGCTCGATTTCATCCTTTCTCCGTTCGTGGCCTTCTCACCTTCGCAACTTGCAGATGTCCTTGCTGATGTCGGACAGTTCATTGAACGTCGTCGGCCGAAGCAGGAAATCCGCGATAAGCTCGATTATAGGGCGGATATCCGCGGCATGGAGGTTGTATTGTCGGAGGTGCGGCCGCGTTGGGACGAGCCCGAGACGCTTATGATCAGCGCGTTCGCAAAAATCAAATGGGTGCAGTCACGGAAGTCCTGGAGGCTCTACTGGATGAGAGCCTCGGGCAAGTGGGAGTCGTATACTGCTGACCCGACTTTTCGTTCGCTCAAGGCCGCGCTCGCGGTGGTATCCAAGGATGAGTACGGCTGCTTTTTCGGGTGATCGAATGCAGGAGCCGCTTGAAATTGGGACCGGCAGCCTGCGCCCGCTGAACGTGCCCGCCGGGCGATCGATGCCGGAACGATGACCTTGAGGCAGATTCTTGTCCCGGCAGTCGCGATGGCGGGCATTGTGCTGGCGTCGAACTGGCTCGTGCAGTTTCCGCTCAACGCGTGGCTCACCTGGGGAGCGTTTTCGTATCCTGTCGCGTATTTCGTATCCGACGTCTGCAACCGGATCCACGGTCCGCAGGCGGCGCGGCGGATCGCGTGGGTGGGATTTGCGGTGGGGCTCGGCAGCTCGGCGTTGCTCGCGCCGGTCCGCATCGCGCTGGCTTCCGGGACCGCGTTCATCGTATCGCAGCTCCTCGATGTCTCGGTCTTCAACCGGCTCCGCAAACGGGCCTGGTGGCAGGCTCCGCTGATCGGCTCCTGTGCGGCATCGATCATCGACACCGCCATTTTTTTCGGACTCGCCTTTGGAGGCACGGAGATCAGCTGGCTGCACCTTGCCGTGGGTGATCTAGGCATCAAGCTCCTCATGGCCTTTGTTCTCCTGCCTCCGTACCGGGTGTTGATCAGCCGCGTGATGGCGCGCTGAAGCTCTGGGCGGAGAACCTTTCGTGGGCGTCCGGGAACGGGCAACGGACGGCACGGCTCAGTTCGCGCTGTCTTTCTGAAGGTCACGGTTGCCCTGATGTTGGGGCGATCGAGGCGCCGAAACTGGGGTTGGGCTCGGACACGAACAGGTGTCTCTCATACACCTGATTTCGCGCATCAGGGAAGTGGGTTTCCGTGAAGGGCGGTCACACGGTGCAGGCATGCCATCACCGATGTTCAGGTCAGTCGACGCTTCACAGCCCTGGCTGTCTGCGTCTGCGGCGCGTGATACGGTGGCGGCGCTGGAAGCGGAGGCGGGGCCGGAGCGACCTTGGATGACGGGGCTTTTCCTCGGTCTGCTGGTGGCGGGAGTGGTTGCGTTGGTGACAATCCGGGTGGATGTGACGGCTCGCGCGTGGGGGATCGTGCGGGCGCGTACGGAGAATGTCGAGCTGCGCAGTCCGGCCACCGCCTCCGTGGACAGCGTGACTGTCAGAAACGGAGATCGAGTGTCCGCGGGTCAACCGCTTGTGAGGCTGGCGAATTCCTCCTTGCGGGTCCGGCGTGAGGCGCTCGCCGCGGAACTCGCCCTCCAGCAGCAGCAGGCGCAGGACTGGAGCACACTGAGCAGACAGCACATTCGAGGTGTTGACGCACAAGATTCGAAAGGGCTGGATTTCCTGTCGCCCTGGGCGGTCCGCCTGTGGGACGAATGGGTTGCAAACGATGCCACGCTGAACCGCGCGGCGGCGCGATCGCGTCGGGAATGGGAGCGCATTGAGGCCCTGGCGGTGCGGGGACTCGTCAGCGATCGCGAGCGTGATGATGCTCGTGACACCGCGATGGCCGATGAACAGGCGAGGACACTTTCGATCGTACGACAGACATCGTCCGCGGCCGCCCAGCTTCGCGAAGTGGAAAGCCGAGTGCAGAACCTTTCGGGAGAATTGCGTCAGGTGGACGAGGAATTGCAGGCACTCGTCCTCCGAGCGCCCCTCGATGGAATTGTGATGGATCTGACCTCGTTGAGGCCGGGGGCGATTGTCGTGGCTTCGCAACTGCTGGGAACCATTTCGACGGAGGACGGAATTCGCGTCGAGAGCCGCGTCCCGGCACGCATCTGCGCTCTTGTGCAACCGGGGCAGACCTGCCGTGTCGGCGTGACAGCCTTGCCCGCCACCGAGTGGGGGCTGATGGAGGCCGAGGTTGAAACCGTCGCGCCGGATGTGTCGCCGGGAAATTCGGAGCCCTCCTACCGCGTTGTCATGAAGCCCCGGCAGGCGGAACTGCAAACGCGAGATGGCCGCCGGGCTGCATTGCGCAAGGGCTTTGTGGCCGAGGTCCGCTTTGCGCTGGGCCGAGCGACACTGCTCACGCTCTTGCGCCGAAATCTGGCCGATTGGTTCGCTGGCGATGCCGACCAAGTCGGCCCCCCACCTCCGAATCGCAATGCGCGTTCTCACTTTCTTCAAGTCCGGTCCGCGTCGTGTGGCACCGGATGAAAACTGAAGAATCAACACACAAACCATCACAACATCATGAAAGTCGTTTCGCTGTCAGAATTGGCCGCTGTCAAAGGCGGATTTGCACCCCTCACCGATGAAATCTACCCACCCTATGACACCCGACGCTTGGACATCGGCATGCTTGAAATCTTCACTCCCTTGTCACTCGCGGAGCACATGGATGCTTATGGGGTGATGGCCGATACCTGATTGGTCCCGTAGGCACGGGACGAATTGGCATCGGGATTGTAGCTTCTGTTTTCATGCGACAACGCGACCAATCGGATTGTGGCCCGGCCTGTCTTGCCTACCTGTGCCGTCGCTATCGCCGACCCCACGCTGTCGCGCAGCTCCGTCAGTGGAGCGGCACGGGCAAGTCCGGTACGACGGCGCTGGGGCTTGCCCAGGCTGGGGAGCGGGCAGGATTGGCGGTTGTGGGTGTTCGAGCGCCTCCTGGGGAACTTGAAACTCTGCCGCTACCGGTGATGGCTCATGTGGTGTTGCCTTCACGGCTGCATCACTACGTCGTCATTGAGAAAGTCCGTGGACAGAAGGTCCGCGTGATGGACCCGGCGGTGGGCACCGCCTGCAAGTGGCCCCGTGAAAGGCTTTCGGCGATGTGCAGCGGAGTGTTCCTCCTGGTGTCGCCAAAGCCCAGCGGGGATCCGGAGGCGGAAACACGAGGCGAGCCGACTGCGGGTGCGCCTTGGCGTCGCCTGATCAGACTCCTGCGACCTCATCGTTCGCTCCTGTGGCAGGCTGCGATGGGAGCCGCGATGGCGACGGTGCTGGGGCTGGCGATGTCGCTCTATGTCGAAAAGCTTCTGGACTCGGTCCTACCCGATCAGGACAACCGCATGCTCCTGTTGCTGGGTGCGGGCATGTTGGGGGTGATTGCGGCGCGGCTGGGCCTCGGGTGGATGCAGGGGAGGATTGGATTGAGGCTTGCGCAGCGGATTGATGCCATGCTGATGCTGGGATACTACCGACATCTGCTGAGGCTGCCCAGGGCGTTTCATGACAGCATGCGTGTGGGTGAGATGCTGTCGCGTGTGGGTGATGCGGCGCGGATTCGAAGCTTCATCAACCAGACACTCGTCAATCTCCTGCTCAATCCCCTGATTGTCGTGGCATCGCTCACGGGATTGTTCCTTTACGACTGGCGGCTGGGCACGCTTGCGGCGGGACTCGTCAGCCTGCAGATCCTGATGCATCCGATCGCGAACGCGGTGAACCGGCGCTCACAGCGCCAGCTCATGATGCGCGCGGCCGAATGGCAGGGTCAGCTTACGGAATCGCTGCAGACGCACCTCACGGTCCGTGCGATGAATCTTGAGGATAGGGAATCTTCGCGAGGGGAACAGTATCTGGTACGACTGCTCCGGGCTCATCGCCAGGCGGTGACAGCGGGAATGGGGCTTGGGCTTTTCACTCAGGCTTCGATGCAGCTCTATACGCTTGGCACGCTCTGGCTTGGGAGCTGGCTGGTTCTGCATCGACATTTGTCCATGGGCGAATTGATGAGTGCGCACACGCTCGCCGGCTATCTTGTCGGTCCGGCGGCTTCCTTTGTTTCGCTCAACGCCTCGGTGCAGGAGGCGCTGGTTGCGACGGACCGGCTGTTCGAAATCGTCGATCTCCAGCCGGAGCCGCCCGGAGGTTCGAGGGAGCTGAATCACGATACCATGGGTGACATCGAATTTGACGCGGTCACGATTCAGTTCCCGGGCCGATTGCCGGTGCTGCGGGAATTTTCTGCGAAATTCCCGCGGGGCACCCTGACGGTTCTTGCGGGTGTGTCGGGTTGCGGAAAGAGCAGCCTTTTATCGGTGCTTCAGGGCAACCCGGGACTCGGTTGTGGAAAGGTCTCGATCGGAGGAGTTGGGCTGGAGCATTTTTCCCTGCAGGCCTTGCGACGCGGTCTGGCGGTCATGCCGCAGCGGGTCGAGTTGTTTTCGGGAACGATCCTGGACAATTTGATTCCGGGTGATGCCGCGCCCGATTTTGACCGTTTGCTGGAGGCATGCCGCGATGCGAATGCGCTGGAATGGATTGAATCCCTTCCCGAGAAGTTCAGCACCTGGCTTCAGGAGGGCGGCGCCGGACTCTCCGGCGGGCAACGACAACGGCTCGCGCTCGCCCGGACGTTCTACCGGAGCGGACCTCTCGTGCTGCTGGATGAGCCGACCTCCGCCTTGGATGACCTGTCGGAAGAGCATGTGGTGGCTGCGATCCGACGCCGCGTGCAAAAGGGAGCAACGGTCCTTGTTGCCTGTCATGGTCAGGCGTTTCACGCCGTTGCCGATCAGATTGTACGGCTGTAGAGCGGGGTCGTGCTTGTGCTGCAGATTGCAGGGAGCTGCCCTGGGATCTGCCAAGGGGTGGGCAGGTTCAAGGGAGGAAGGGTGCAAGCGCGCTTGCCTCCGGGCGGGGATCAGGATTTTCGACAACGAGCCGTGCTTGATGACTGAAATAGTGGTCGCTGAGAAGCGGGTAGAGATTGAAAAGACGGTCCAGCAACTGAGCGAGCAGTTCGCCGAGGTTCGCGGATTTCTCGCCCGCGGAGACGTCCTCCGGTCGTGACGGGTGAAAATATTTCTGCACAGGAAGTTCGCGGAGGAACTTCAGCAATTCGTCAACCACCTCGACGACCGCCTCATCCTGTTCACCAGGAGTGCTAGTGGCGACTGCGCGGACGCTGTACCGGATCCGCTGGAGATTGTAGGTGAGGCTGCGGGGAACTTTTTCCTGCGTGAGGAACAGCGACGCCACGAGATCCGGCTGGCTGCCGGTTTGGAAGATGCGGCGGTAGGCATCCTGCGATCCGAGCATGCGCAGGAGCGAGGAAAGCTTCGGCGCGTCGCCAGCCTGCATGCGTGTGACGAGTTCAGGGGAGCCGTGACCGGATGCGAGATCGTTGAGTTTTCCGAGGATGTGACGAAGCGCGCTGCATGTCATGATGGCGCGCTCCAGGTGAACGCCCATGACCAGGAATTCCCAACCGGCATCCATCACCATCGTGCGCTCAGCCGTTCCCATGAAGGCGTTCACGTCGGTGATGACGAAGCTCATTGCCTGCGAAGCGTTCTTCTTCCGACGGCTCGGTGTCAGATGACCTTGTCGCAGCGAAGCGACCTTGGTTGCGAGACGGCTGAGCAGGACCCAGGCTTCGGGGCTGATGAAGTCGCGGAGCTGGCGTCCGTTCTCTGCGGCGACCGCGATGGATGAGGCGATGGAGCTTGGGTGATCCAGCGAGAGGGTCATGCGCCAGTGGAGATCGCCGGTCAGCGCCTGTGCTGGGTTTGCCTGTAGGGACATGCGCTCCTGCGAATGACCGGTCGCTTCCAGCAACCCGTGCCAGATAGGAATCCAGGTTCGGCGGTCGCGTGCCGGGATTTCCTCGAGGGCGACATCCTCGAAGATGCTCAGCATGCGTGCCGTCGCTTCCGCACGCTCCAGATAGCGGCCGAGCCAGAACAGGATTTCTGCGGCGCGTGATCCGAGCGCGTTCGGACGATGAGGCCCGGCGGCCCGGTCGACGTCGGGGCCTTCGTCCACACCAACGGTGTCGCCTTGAAGGACAATCGTGTCTTTGCAGCGTCCGATGCGATCTGCCGGAGTCGGCATGTCAGCCGGTCGCGCAAGCGCCCCCGGAAGCACAAAATAGGTGCCGTTCTGTGCCAGCACAAACGCACTGAGGCGGTAACAATCCGAAGAGGCACTGCTGCCTGCTGCCGGACGCGGCCACGAGATCCGGCGGGCAACATAACCGTGGGGGTTTTCGCGCACGCACTGGGCCAGGCCGTCCTTGTTGAGCAAGGGGGATGCTGCCTGATTCAGGCCGGGGTCGCCCGATCGCGGGTCATGGATGGGCAGGATCGTCATCTCCCGGGATGATTCCAAAATCTGGTCGAGTTGGTCTGTATCGCCGCAGGTGTAGGTGGGTACGGACGGAATCAGCGGCCGCTCGCCCAGATAAAACCGCATCAATCGGGGCAGGTAGGCATCGAGGGCGCGGCTGTCGGCGACTCCGCTGCCGATGCTGTTGGCGACGGCGACATTGCCGCGACGGATGCACTGGATGAGACCGGGAACTCCTGCGGTTTCGCGGTGGGTTGGGAAAACCACCGGATCGATATGGGCGTCGTTCAGCCTCCGGTAGATGACGTCGACACGCTCGAGGCCGTTGATGGTTTTGAAGTAAACCCAGTTGTCGAGAACGAGCAGGTCATCGCCACGAGTGAGCGGCACCCCCATCTTGCGGGCGAGGAAGCTGTGCTCGAGATGGAACGGATCGTTCGGGCCGGCGGTGAGCACGACGATGCTCGGAGCCGGATTGAAGTGGGGTGCGAGTTTGCGAAGACTCTCCAGAAGCTTCAGCGGAAAGTTGATGATCGAGTGATAGTCGGGCAGTTTTCCATAGATGTCCGGGGCCTCCTGCGAAAGAAAACGACGGTTCTGGACCGCGAATCCCAATCCTACCGGCGTATCGGCGCGGGTTTCGCTGCATTGCCAGCCTTCGGGAGTGCGGATCAGGTCAAAACGCAGGAGGGTGGCGGGCTGATTGCGGTCCGGCTCGAGGTTTAGGCAGGGGCGTCGATAGCACGGGTCGGCGAGAATAACCTCCGGGGGCAGGAGTTTTTGAACCAGCACCTGCTGGTGGCCATAGATGTCGGCCAGGAAGGCGTTCACAAAACGCGCCCGCTGGATCAGCCCGGCTTCGAGACTGGCCCAGTCACCGGATTCGATTACCCGAGGAACGGGATCGAGGTCCCAGAAAAGGCCTTCGTTTCGGTGCAGCCGTTCGGAGGGAGCACCGCTCAGGCCGGTTTCCCGGATGGCGAGGCGCAACCGGCTGCGCAGGTTTTCGAGTTGGCGCGAATGCAGTCGGGGGAGGGGGCGTGGGCGTGTCGCGGCAGGCATTCGGTTTTGAAAAGCGAAAGGCGCGCCGGAACTGGCGGCAAGCCTGTGCTCATAGGAGCGAGATTCGTCGAATCAGCCGGGGATCTGCACTGGATCCACCTGTTGATCGGGATCGCAACACCGGGTTTGCCAACAGCGCCGGGGTCTTTCACAACATTCCGCGTGACCTGGTATCTCGGCATTGATGGTGGCGGGACGCATACGCGCGCATTGATCGCGAATGCATCGGGGGCATTGCTTGGCATGGGCGAGTCAGGGAGTTCGAACTACCACAGTGTTGGAGTGAAATTGGCGGTCGAGGCGGTGGCGGAGGCCGTTTCACGGGCGCGCGCCGAGGCGGGTGTGTCGGGTGTGTCGGCGGGAGCGTTTCTTGGACTGGCGGGAGTAAAATCACTTCCGGATCACGTGGCGATTCGGGAGGCGTTGACGGGATTGAACCTGACTGCGTTGCCGACGACGCTTGGCCTGGATCATGATTTGAGGATCGCACTGGCGGGAGGCTGCGGTGATCTGCCTGGCATTGTGGTGGTTGCTGGAACCGGTTCGGCGGCGTATGGGCGCGATCCGCAGGGTCACACCGCGCAGACCGGCGGCTGGGGATGGCTGCTGGACGATCAGGGGGGAGGGGTGTGGCTGGCGGTGCAGGGCCTGCGGAGAGTCTTTGAAGCGGCGGACGGGCGGGCGTCGGCGACGCGTCTTGAGCCCGCGCTGTTCGCGGAACTCGGGGTGAGCACACCGCGTGAGGCGATGCAATGGGCGCTGCGACCGGATACGTCGCGTTCCCAGCTTGCGGCGCTGGCGTCGGTGGTCGTGGCCGCCGCAGCCGATGACGAGGCGGCGCGCGACATCGTGCGCGAGGGCACCCGCCAGCTAGCGCGTCTGGTTTCGGCCCTTCTTGACCGGCTCGATTTTGCCGATGGCGAGGTCAGGGTTGTGCCCTTCGGCGGACTCCTTGGCAACGCGGTGTACCTTGCGGCTTTTCGCGAGGCGGTCATGCAGGCTGCGCCACAGGCGACGATCCTGGCGGCGCCTTCGCCTGCGATTGTTGGCGCGGTGGTTCTTGCCGCTCAATTGGCCGACACGCCATTGAGTCCGGAGGCAATTGCCCGGCTGGCCGCGGAGGTGAGGCGACGCCTTTGCGGGAGATAGGCAGGTTTTGGCTGGATCGACCATCGAGCAGAAGTGCCGGACTCGACTGGTGCTCCGGGCGTGGGTCACGGGGCCTGCGACGGCATTTTGCCAACCGTACGCTTTCTTGAAACTGGTGAGATGGGGACTGACTTCCCGCTTGCGGCAGGAACGGCGGCGCCCAACCCTCTCCGAAATCCACGTCCATGCCCAAGCGCAACGATCTCAAGTCCATCCTCATCATTGGTGCCGGTCCCATCGTGATCGGCCAGGCGTGCGAGTTTGACTACTCCGGCACGCAGGCGTGCAAGGCTCTGAAGGAGGAGGGTTACCGGGTGATCCTGGTGAATTCCAATCCGGCGACGATCATGACAGACCCGGAGTTTGCGGATGTCACCTACATCGAGCCGCTGACGGTTGAGTTTCTTGAAAAGATCATCGAGGCGGAGCGTCCCTCCGCGCTGCTTCCGACCCTTGGTGGCCAAACTGCGCTGAACCTGTCGATGGAACTGCACAAGCAGGGCATTCTCCAAAAATACGGGGTGGAGATGATCGGGGCGAAGCCCGAGGCCATCGCCAAGGGCGAGGATCGCGAGCTTTTCAAGCAGGCGATGATCAAGATCGGGCTCGATGTCGCCCGCTCGCGCACGGTGAAGACCCTGGACGAGGCGCGCGCGGCCGCGGAAGCGCTGGGCAATTTCCCCATGATCATCCGGCCGTCGTTCACCCTGGGAGGTTCGGGTGGTGGCATTGCCTACAACCGCGAGGAGTTTGAACGGATCTGTGCGAACGGCCTGGATCTTTCCCCGGTGCACGAGGTGCTCGTCGAGGAGTGCCTGCTCGGCTGGAAGGAATTCGAGATGGAGGTCATGCGCGACCACAAGGACCAGTGTGTCGTGATCTGTTCGATCGAGAATTTCGATCCCATGGGCGTGCACACGGGTGATTCGATCACGGTGGCGCCGACAATGACGCTCTCCGACAAGGAATTCCAGGTCATGCGCGATGCGTCGTTTGCGGTGATCCGCGAGATCGGCGTCGAGACGGGAGGTTCGAACATCCAGTTTTCGGTCGATCCGGTGACGGGTCGCATGGTGGTGATCGAGATGAATCCGCGGGTATCGCGGTCGTCGGCGCTCGCTTCGAAGGCGACAGGATTTCCGATTGCCAAGATCGCGGCGAAGCTCGCCGTCGGGTATTCGCTCGATGAACTCCGCAATGACATCACGCGACTGACACCCGCTTCCTTTGAGCCCACAATCGACTATGTGGTGACGAAGATCCCGCGCTTCACTTTCGAGAAATTTCCCAATGCAGACCCCACGCTGACGTCGGCGATGAAGTCGGTCGGAGAGGCGATGGCGATCGGGCGGACCTTCAAGGAGTCGATTCAAAAGGCACTGCGTTCCCTTGAGATCGGTGCACGCGGCTTCGGCGGAGGCGGCAAGTGGGGCGGCGATGAGGTCCCGGATCGCAAGACCATCGTCGCGCGGCTGGGCACGCCCAATGCCGAGCGCATTTTCTTCATCCGCTACGCATTCCTTGCCGGTTTCACGGTCGAGGAGATCTTTGACCTGACCAAGATCGATCCCTGGTTCCTCCACCAGTTGCGCGAGATCTTCGAGATGGAGCAGTCGCTTCGCGATTGCAGGCTGCCGACGAGCCAGGATCCCGCGGGTCAGCGCAAGCCCCTGGATGCGGCCTCCCTCAGGCGGGCAAAGCAGTTCGGGTTTTCCGATGCGCAGCTCGCTCACGTTCTCCAGACCGATCTGGCGACCATGACCGCCGCGCGCAAGCAGCTGGGTGTCAACACGACCTACCGGCTGGTCGACACCTGTGCGGCGGAATTCGAGGCGTTCACGCCGTATTACTATTCGAGCTATGGCGATGAGAACGAGGTGATGCCGCCGGGCGGGAAAAAGAAAATCATGATCTTGGGCGGTGGCCCCAACCGGATCGGGCAGGGCATCGAGTTTGACTACTGCTGTGTGCATGCGAGCTTCGCGCTGCGCGAGGCGGGATTCGAGACCGTGATGGTGAATTCCAATCCGGAGACGGTCTCCACGGATTACGACACGTCCGACCGCCTTTACTTCGAGCCGCTCACGCTCGAGGACGTGCTGGAGATTTATCGCCAGGAACAATGCTCCGGCGCGATCGTCCAGTTCGGCGGTCAGACCCCTCTCAATCTGGCAACTGCGCTGAAGGCGAATGGGGTCAATATCATCGGTACCTCGCCGGAGAGCATCGACACGGCGGAGGATCGCAAGCTCTTCGCCAGGATCCTCGACAAGGTCGGCCTCAAGCAGCCCGCGAATCGCACGGCGATGACCGAGGCCGATGCGCTTCGTTTTGCCCAGGAGATCGGATTCCCCGTGCTGCTGCGCCCGTCGTTCGTCCTCGGCGGGCGGGGCATGTTCATCGTCTACAGCGAGGAAGAGTTCAGGAATGTCGTCCGTCAGGCGTTTGAAGTCATGCCGGACAAGCCGGTGCTGATCGATGATTTCCTTGAGGACGCGATTGAACTCGACGTCGATTGCATTTCGGATGGCGAGACCAGCGTGATCGGCGGTATGCTCGAGCACATCGAATTTGCGGGCGTGCACTCGGGGGACGCGGCGATGGTGATGCCGCCGCACACGCTGTCGAAAGCCATGCTCGACACCGTGCGCAAGGCGACGCATGCCCTGGCGAAGGAATTGAATGTGATCGGGCTGATGAACGTCCAGTTCGCGATCAAGGACAGCCAGCTCTACGTGCTCGAGGTAAATCCACGCGCCTCGCGCACGGTGCCCTTTGTGGCCAAGGCGATCGGAGTTCCGCTGGCCAAACTTGCCGCGAAGGTCATGACCGGCATGAAGCTGAAGGATCTCGGTTTCACGCGTGAGCAGACGCCGAAGCACTGGTGCGTGAAGGAAGCCGTGTTTCCGTTTGTGCGGTTTCCCGGAGCCACGATTGTGCTCGGGCCTGAAATGCGCTCCACGGGTGAGGTCATGGGCCTTGACCCGGATCTCGGCGTCGCCTTTGCGAAGGCGCAGGCGGCGGCGAAACCCGGACTGCCCACGGGCGGCAATGTCTTTCTCTCGGTCAAGGACGCCGACAAACCGCGCGCGGTCACGCTCGCCCGCGAACTCGAGTCACTGGGCTTCTCGCTCTACTCCACCGGTGGCACCGCCAAGGTCCTTGCCGACAATGGCATCAAGGTGTCCAAACTGGCGAAGATCGAGGAAGGTCGGCCGACTGCGATCGATCTGATCAAGAACGGCCAGATCCAGATGGTGATCAACACGCCGGCGGGAATGATCCCCCGGCAGGATGAGAACAAGATCCGGGCTGCGGCTTATGCCCACAGCGTGTGCATCATGACGACCCTGACCGGCGCCAAAGCCGCGATCGATGGCATCAAGGCGCTCAAGCGCGAGCGTATGGGTGTGCGGCCGATCCAGAAGTACGTCGGCAACGTCAATGTCCTCTGATTTCCGATGGCCAGCATCGTAGCCCTTCTGCACGGTCCGGATCAGCGCGGCCTCGTTGCGCGCGTCTCGGGCTGGATCTTTGAACGAGGCGGAAACATCCTGCATGCGGACCAGCACCGCGACCGTGAGGCGGGCATCTTCTTTCAGCGTGTGGAGTGGGAACCCGCTCCGGGCAGTCAATCCGCGGATACGGCGGCATTCTTGTCGTTTGCGGCGGAGCTTGGGATGACGGCGCGTGTTGCGGATTCCTCCCGGCGGACGCGTGTTGCGATCTTTGTCTCGAAGGCGGACCACTGTTTTCACGACCTTGTCCTGCGCTCGCGGGCGGGTGACTACACGGCGGACTTTTCCCTGGTCGTATCGAATCACCGCGACCTTGCCTCCGCGGCCGAAGGGTACGGGCTGCTCTTCAAGCATGTACCGATCACGGGGGACACCAAATCCGCGGGTGAGGCGGCGCAACTGGAGTTGTTGCGGGAGCATCGCATTGAACTGGTGATCCTCGCGCGGTACATGCAGGTGCTGTCGGCTGATTTCCTTGAACGATTTGGAAAGCCGGTGATCAATATTCACCACTCGTTCCTCCCCGCGTTTGCCGGGGGGCGACCGTATCACCAGGCCCATTCGCGCGGGGTAAAACTCATTGGAGCGACCGCCCACTATGCCACGAGGGATCTGGATGAAGGGCCGATCATCCAGCAGGATGTGGCGCGGGTGACTCACCGGCACAATGTGGACGACCTTGTTCGCCGGGGGCGCGATCTTGAGAAGACCGTGCTCGCCCAGGCCGTTCGCTGGCATCTGGAGAACCGGGTGCTTGTTTATGGCAACAAGACGGTGGTTTTCGATTGATCGGCTGGGATAACTCCCGCCTTTACGCGGCAGGGCGCGTCTGCTTTCGTCTCACCTTTCCATTTCTCGATCATGGCTTCCTCACAACCGCCCTCACATCCTGTTTCCCCGGGCGCGACTTCTTCCGCTGACGCGTCAGCACCGGTACCCGAAGTTCCCTTTGACGAGAAACTGCGTCAGTTCTGGACGCGCAACCGCAAGATTATCACGACGATCTGTGTGATTGCGCTGGTGGCCATCGTCGGCAAGGGCGCGATGGAAATCATTCAGGAGCAGCGTGAAAAGGCAGTCATGGCCGATTATGCCAAGGCCACCTCGGATGCGCAGTTGAAAACATTTGCGGCTGCGCATGACCGTCACCTGCTGGGCGGTGTCGCCTATCTACGACTCGCGGACGAAGCTTTCACTGCGGGCAAATATGCAGACGCCGTTTCCCTTTACGGCAAGGCCGTCCCGGCTCTGAAAACGAGCATTCTGTCCCATCGCGCCGTCATGGGTGGTGCGGTGGCCAAGGTGCTTTCCGGTGATCGTGCCGGGGGCGAGGTGGCGTTCAAAGCCATTGTGTCCGACCTGAGCCAGCCGGTTTCCACGCGCGCAGAGGCGACGTATCAGCTGGCCGTCATGGCGTCGACGGCGGGTGATGACACGGCCCTGCAAGGTTATGTGACGCAGCTTTCCACGCTCAGTCCGCAAAGCATTTGGGCGCAGCGTGCGACAATGCTTCGTGCGGAGGCAGGCCTGCCTGCCGTGGCTGCTCCGTCGACACCAGCGACCACTCCTGCTCCTGCTGCGCCTGCGGCTGAGAGCGATGCGCCGAAGGTGACCTTTCCGTCCTCCAAATAGGTCGTGAGAAGTGGCGATTCAGTGCCCCAAATAGGGCAGTGAACGCCTGATTGGCCAGCAACCGAAGGCTTGCGGGTGACTGTGCGCTTATAATCATCGACGCCATGCGTACCCCGTTTCCGCTGGTTTGGCATGTCATCGTCCTGAGCGCGTTTGCGGGCCTTGCCTCAGGAGCGGAGAAAGGGAGGATTTCTCCCCGTCGCTTTTCAGAGGAGGAGAAGGCGCAAGGGTTTAGCAATCGGGCGGTGCTCGCCATGCCGAAGGACAAGATGGCTGAACCCGTTTTGGCCGCCGCGGAGGCCCGGGAGAAAGTCAGGCTCACGCGACAGTTTCCACGATTCAAAGGGCTTCGAGTGATCGAGGTGCCCGAAGGCGAGACCGTCGATCGCACCATCTCCCAGCTTCAGGCGACGGGGTTATATGAGCACGTGGAGCATGATCGCCTGCTGCGGGCGCATGCCGTTCCCTCCGATCCGGAATTTCTATCGGGTGAGCAATGGTCGTTGCGCAACGCGGGCCAATCCAACGGCAAGGCGGGTGCGGATATCCATGCCGTCGAAGGCTGGGACATGGCGACCGACGCGTCAGGTGTGATCGTGGCGGTGATTGATTCGGGGATCTATCCTGACCATCCCGACATCGCAGCGAACCTCTGGCGAAACCCGGGCGAATCCGGCAACGGCAAGGAAAGCAACGGGATCGACGATGATGGCAATGGCTACATCGACGATGTTTTCGGCATCAATTCCACGGTGCCTCGTGGTCAACCCGGTGCAGGCGATCCCTCGGACGATGACGGATTTGGTCACGGCACGGCGGTCGCAGGCGTGATAGGTGCAGTTGGCAACAATGGCATTGGCATTGCTGGCGTAGCCTGGAAGGCGCGCATCATGGCGCTGAAATTTATCACGAGTGACGGCTTTGGGGCCACTTCGGATGCCATCGAATGCATGGACTACGCGGTGACCATGGGCGCAAAGGTCATCAACGCGAGCTATGGGACGCCAACGTTCTCGGCAGCGGAGGAGGCTGCGGTGCAGCGGATCAAGAATGCGGGCATCCTGATGATCACATCGTCGGGCAACAACGGGTTGAACAACGACGAGTTTCCCACGTATCCGGCAAATCATGCGTTTGAGAACATCATTGCAGTCGGAGCTTCCACGCGGACGGATGAGCTTGCGACCTTCAGCAACTATGGCAGCGGCAAGGTGGATCTTTTTGCACCAGGGGTCGATATCCGCGTGCTGACCCGGAATCCTGCCGAACCCTATACGGTGACATTGGGAACCTCCTTTTCGGCCCCGCATGTGGCCGGTGTGGCGGCATTGTTGCGGAGCCTTCATCCCGAGGATACCCCGCGTGCGACGATCAACCGGCTGATGCGAGGTGTCGATCGACTGGAGTCGCTTGCAGGCAAGGCCCAATCGGGCGGCCGTCTCAACCTTGCCCGCTCGCTCACCGCCGAAGCGACGCCCTTCAACGACCGGTTTGCCGACGCTGCGGTTCTCACCGGAGGATTTGTTAGGGTTCGTACCTCCAACAACGGTGCGTCCAAGGAAGACGGTGAACCAGCGCATGCCGGCGTACCAGCGTCGCGTTCGTTGTGGTGGACATGGACGCCCCCGGAAACCATGCGCATCGCCATCGACACCGCGGGAAGTCTCATCGACACCAGCGTCGCTGTTTACACCGGAAGCCAGGTCAATGCCTTGGTGGAGGTTGCCTCCAACGACAACATCGGAGGCCAGATCACGAGTCTGGCGGAATTCACGGGGACCAAGGGAACGACTTATCACATCGCGGTTGAGGGGAAGGGCGGGCAGGAGGGTATGATTCTGCTCAATCTCCGTGCTCCTCCGGCAAACGACAATTTTGCTTCGGCACTGGAGTTGACGGGGCCGAGTTTTCGGACGACCCAGAGCAATATCGGGGCGACCCTCGAATCGGCTGAGCCACGGATTGAGAACAAAGTCGGAGGGCGTTCCGTGTGGTTTCGCTGGACGGCACCGCAGGATGGACAGGTTCAGGCGTCGGTGACAAGCGATGTGCTCGACACCCTTCTCGGCGTCTACCAGGGAAACAGTGTAACCTCTCTCACGCTTGTCGGTCAGGATGACGACGCACCGGGTGCATTCCTTGATCCGATGGTGTCGTTTCAGGCAAAGGCCGGCGAAACCTACTATTTCGCAGTCGACAGCATCGGTGACGGTGGGAGGTTCGATTTCTGGCTGGTCGATTCGGTTTGGCAGCAGATCACCCTTGGATCCGTGGATGCTCCTCCCGCAGCGGGTCCGGACGGTACGATATATTTTTCGAGTGAATACGGCTCGCTGGAAGCGGTTTCGGTTTCAGGCGAGTGGCTTTGGGGCAAGATTCTTCGTGCCTATGGAACCTACTCGAGCCCCGCAGTAGCCTCAGATGGCGCGATCTATATTGGCGACACCTCGGGAACGCTCGCGGCGTTTTCTTCGAAGGGAACACAACTGTGGGAGCGTGATCTTGGTGGCCCCTTGCAAGGCTCGCCGGTAGTTTCCGCGGACGGCACCGTGTTCGCGAGGGCAGAGGATGGAGACCTGCATGCGGTGTCGAAGGACGGGGATATCAAGTGGAAATTCCCAGTGGCGGGTGCGTCCTATTGTTCACCGGGAATGGGGCCGGACGGCACGTTGTATATCGGATCCACTGACCACAAACTCTACGCACTCACGGGCGACAAGGAACTCCGATGGACTTTCGATGCGGGTGATGAGATCTATGCGTCACCGACGATCGATGCGCAGGGCGTTGTTTATTTTGGCGCACTGAACGGCGATTTTTTTGCAGTGAATCCGGATGGCAGCCAAAGGTGGATCTATCGCTCAGGCTCGGGTATCTCATCATCAGCCGCAATTGGCATCGACGGCACGCTGTATTTTGGCACGTACGACGGGAAACTGCATGCCGTGGATCGCGATGGGGTGATGCGCTGGGTCACCCAGGTCGGAAGCGAGATCCGGACGTCTTCGCCGGCGATCGACGATGCGGGGGTGATCTACATCGGCACGCTCGACGGGAAATTGGTCGCGGTCAATTCCGACGGCACGATCAAACGAACCTATTTCTTGGGAGCGACCGTTCGGTCCTCACCGCTGGTTCACAAGGGAATGCTGTATATCGGAGCGCAGGACAGCCATCTCTATGCGATCCGTACCAACACGGATGCCGCCGCGTCTCCCTGGCCGATGCATCGCAGGAACGCGGCCCGCGCCGGCGCCTATGACGTGATGCCGCCGGTTATGGTCGCTCAGCCAAAGTCCCAGCGCCTCTCTACCGGCAGCAGCGCAACGCTCGCGGTGGACGTCAGTGGTTCGGGGCCGTTTACCTATCAGTGGTCGAAGGATGGTGTCGCGATCCCGGGAGCGACTGGCGCGACGTTCGTGCTCGGTCGGACCCAGGTGTCGCAGACCGGCATCTATTCTGTCGCGGTGCGAAATGGATTGAGCGCGGTAACCAGCGATGGCGCGATTGTGGTGATTGAAGAGACGCCACCGCTTCCGGGGTCGGCGACGCGGATGATCAATCTCTCGGTGCGGGCGGTGGGAGGCCAGGCGGACAAGACGCTGATCGTTGGATTTGTTGTCAGTGGAGGCCCGAAGACGCTGTTGTCACGCGCGGTCGGACCTTCGCTCATGCCCTATGGTGTGCAGGATTTTCTACCGGATCCAGCGATCGAACTTGTGAAAGACAGTCAGATCGTCGGCCGAAACGACAATTGGATCGGTGCAGATGCCACGGTGTTTTCATCGGTGGGAGCATTTCCGCTTCTTGTCGGGTCCAAGGATGCCGCGCTGGTGACGCCCGTGCTGCCGGGTGCGCATTCGGTGCAGGTGAAGACCAATGCGTCCGGGGTCGCACTGGTTGAACTCTACGATCTTGACGGGCCGATCATGAATGGTGGCCCGCGGCTGATCAATGTTTCAGCCCGCGCGGATGTCGGCACCGGCGGCAACATCCTGATTGCCGGATTCGTGATAGCGGGCGAAGGAAAGAAGCGCATTCTTGTGCGCGCCGTGGGTCCTCAATTGGCGGAGTATGGGGTTGCGGGCGTGTTGAATGATCCCCAGGTCGAGCTCTATCGGGGAAATACGCTTCTTGCATCCAATGACAATTGGACAACGGACGATGGCAGCGGGAGCGGCGCTTTCCGCCTCACACCGGGAGGAAAAGACTCGGTTCTGATCCTCGAACTCGAAGCCGGCGGATACACCGCAAACGTCTCCGGCGTCGGAGGCACAACGGGTGTAGCGCTTGTCGAGGTGTACGAATGGTGACGCCGTATGCGTCGAACCTACTTCAGGGCTGAAAGCTTTTCGATGAAGGGTGCCGGACCGCCGGGCTCGTAGCCGAGATCGGCGAGCCGTTTTCCGTCACTTGAGAAAACGATGACAGTGGGGAAACCGGCCACCCGGAATCGTTTCGCGAGTGCCTGATTCTGCGCGATGAGATCGTCGGATTGCTGGACCTTGCGCGGAAAGTCGAGTTTGAGCAGGACAAACTTGTCCGCCACGTATCGGGCGAACTCGGGGGTTGAAAGGACTTCCGTCTCGAGGCGATTGCACCAGGAACACCAATCCGAACCGGTGAAAAACATGAACACCTGACGCTGTTTGTCCCGAGCGAGTCTCACGGCCTCGGGAAAGCTGTCGGTCCACTGCAACTCCGGCGGCGGGGCAGGCGGGGATTGTGCGATGCGTGGCTTGATGGCTGCAGCGCCGCTCTTGCGGACGGTGCGGATGGAAACCACCGCTCCCCCTTCAAGACGGATTTCCTGGTCGCTGTATTTGAGGATCTGAACCGAGCCCGCATTCATGGTGCCGAGCGGCGAGCCTTTTTCTGCGATGACCACGTCGTAGCTGTCACCGCGCTCCACGGCGGAGACTGAAACGGCGGCGAGCATGCAGCCGGAAAGAAACAACGACAGCGAAAAGCGCATGTCCGATTATCGGAGCAATTGTGCTCAAGCTTCAGTCAAATGTGTCGACGTGCTGCCAACCCGCTGGCTGAAGGAGGCCTCACGGTGGATAGCAGTTGCCGCAGAGGTGCAGCAGCCGAGTTTCGTCCGCAAGCCTGGGGAGTCGGAAAGATTACTCCTTGATCCGCCAATTGTTGGTTGGCTCGGAAGGAATATCGGGGTGGGTCTGTACCCAATCGAGTATGAGGTCGCGAATCTCGACGTTGGAGCGGTACAGCACCCTGGCGTTGTGAAACATGGTGTAACCGCCGCCGCCATTGAGGCGGTAGTTGTTGATGGCGACGCGGAAATGCTGGGTTGGGCTCAATGGCTTGCCGCCGAAGGTCAGGTCGGTGATGCGGGATCCCTGCGGGCGTCTCAGGTCGATGGTGTAGTCGACGCCTTCCGCGAGATCGAAATTATATCCGGGGATGGAAGAATCGATCAACTGTGTCGCGGCTTTTCCCGCTTCATAGGGACGGAAATAGAGCGCGGAATGTTCAAGCGCCTCCTTGATTTGCGCGCCGGTAAGATCGATCACGACGAGAGTGTTGTCGTAGACGTACAGCCCCGTGATGTCGCGAACAGTCACCGGCCCCTTGGGCAGATGGGCATCGAGAGTGAAGCTCGCGGCGAATGAAACGTCGGCCTTGCCGGCATCGAGCTGAACCCTCTGGACCAGGTCCATGATGGCGGTGTCGCGGAGACGCGATTCAGCCGACGACAATGCCTTTGTGCTGCGGCCGATGGGGCGCGCGAGCCATGCCTGGGTTTCCTCATGATAGGGTTTCGCAAGGGCCAGCACATCTGGGTCGGGTTTTGTGGACGACTCGACCGGGATGCAGGTTGAGGATTTGGCGACAATGTGCCAGGCAGCGGTTGAATCGTCGCGTTCCAGAAAAACATCCGCGCGACTCAGGTGGTCGCCCCAGCGTCCCGCCTGTGTGAGCAGGGTTGTGCCCACGTTCAGCCCGGGGACCGTGCGATGGGTGTGTCCCATGAACAGGATGTCGATCCCCGGCACGGAGCGCACGATCTTCAAGGCGCTGTTTTCATTGGGGACCTGGCTCGCAGAAACGATGCCTGTCGCCAGGTTTTCCTCGAGCCCCATGTGCATCGCCAGTACGACGACGTCGACCTTGTCCTTCTTTCTCAGGGAGGAAACCCCTCTGCGGGCGGTCTCGATCGGATCGGTGAAACGAAGTCCCGCATAATTCTGCTTATCCTCCCAGTAAGGGATTCCGGGTGTTGTCAATCCAAGCACCCCTATTCGGACGCCATGGAGGGTCTTGATGATGCGTGCGTCGTAGGCGGGCGAGTTGTCCGCGGTCTTTTCCGTGTTTGCCGAGAGCCAGGGGAACCGGGCCTCGCGGCGGGCCTTCTGGAGCACATCGAGGCCGAAGTTGTACTCGTGGTTCCCCACGACGAGCGCGTCATAGTGAAGGGCGTTCATCACGAGCATCATGGGGTCTGGCGGGGTGTTGTTGATGCGGTTGTGGTAGTACACGAGCGGCGTGCCCTGAATGGTGTCGCCGCAATCGACAAGCAGCACCTCTCCTGCCGCGGCCCGGGCCTTCCGGATAAGGCTGGCGACTTTTGCGAAGCCTTCGTTGGAAGGCTCATTGGTCGCATAGTTGATGGGGAAAATATGACCGTGCAGATCGGTCGTTGAAAGCAGCGTGACCTGGGTGCGTTCGGGCGCAGCCCGAGAGAGTGTGATGAAAATGAGAAAAGTGGCTGTGAGCGAAGGAAGGGAGATCGAGGGGGGGCGCATGTCGAAAGGTGATTTGATGGAAATCGAAACCTCCAAGCCCCGGGAATCAAGGGTGTTGCGCAGAGAGTGTCGCGGCGGTCTGTTGGCGGCTCTCCGTGCAGGCTGCCGAGATGGAACAAGGTGAGGGATTGAGCCCGACGAGGGATGCCGGAGAAACCCCGATAGCCGGAGCTGCAGAATAGGTTCACAGTAACGCTCATGGTTACGCTTGATTCGGCTCCGCTGGCGCATCGCGGCGCGGACACGGATGAGTTTCTCATCGTATGCTGCGGGTGCAAACGCTTGCGGGTTGGACCGATGGAGTTTGTCGTCATGGACCCCTACGAACTATGGGAGAAGCGCGAATCGATCTCCCACACCCTGTGTCCGGAATGCGCAAATCTGTACTACGGTTTCAGCCGGAATCATTACGCGAAGATCGTCCGCAAGGAAACCTGAGGCCTGCGCCGCTCTGGCGGCGTAGGGTCATCGTCTATTCCTTACAGGCTTGCCCGGTGACCCGATTTGCCTGCACCCTGCGTCCGCATCGCTCCCGATGTTCACCCGCCCGGGTGGTGGAATGGCAGACACGACGGTCTTAGAAGCCGTTATCGAAAGATGTGCAGGTTCAAGTCCTGTCCCGGGCACCAACTTCGGGGGGAACCTTTCGTGCGGTCACTCTATCAGGACTGGATTTGAGAGGGTGCCGATGGATTCGATTTCGATATCGACGGTGTCACCTGGTTTGAGCCAAGTGGGAGGTTTACGGGCGAAGCCGACGCCGTGTGGTGTTCCGGTGAGGATGATTGTACCGGCCGGGAGCGTGCGGCTGCCTCCCGCCAGGCAACTAACAAGAGGTGAGGTGTTTATATCGCCAAGGCAGGGTTTGTATTCGCGATTTGAACGGATTGAAGGCGGGCGTTGACAATCGGATAATCAGATTCTATGATTCAAATATGATCAAGACTGTGTCAGTCACCGACGCTGCCCGCGGCTTTGCTGACCTCATCAACCGTGTTCGTTACCGGAACGAAAGCGCGCTACTTCTGAAGGGAGGAAAGCCGGTGGCGAAAATCGTTCCCGTCGAAACTTCGGCCAAAACTGGGGCCGAACTTGCAACGCTTTGGAACGATCTTCCTCACCTTGGTCCCGCTGAGGCTGAGTCGTTTGGAATCGACGTGAGCCTTGCTCGAAGTGAACTCCCCAAGGTGAAGGATAAATGGGAATAATCCTCGATTCCTCGGTTCTCATCGCGGCCGAAAAGCAACGCTTCAACGCAACGGAGTTCTTTTCCGCTCACTCAGGGGACAAGTTTTATCTCGCGGCGATCAGTGTTGCCGAGCTCCTCCACGGTGTTGAGCGAGCTACGCCGCAGAAAAAGGCTGCCCGTGCGGCCATCGTGGAGCACTTTCTAAGCGTGCTCGAAGTCATCGACTACGACGCGTCCGTTGCGAAGCAGCACGCAATCCTATGGGCGAACCTGGCAAGATCCGGTAAGCTCATCGGGCCCCACGACATGCTCATCGCGGCAACGGCGCTCTTGCACGGGCATAAGCTCGCGACGCTGAACATTGCCGAATTCAGCCAGGTCCCGAAACTAAAGCTTGTCGATCTCGCTTCTTATGCGACGGACGACTAGCGACCTTCCCTGAGACTGAGCTTCGTTTTCTAGCTCAAGCGCGAACAGACAAGTCGCACCAGATGAGCTCAACCCAATTGGGTCCTAGAGGAGAATGATTCTGTGCCGTCATTCCATCACGACAGAATTCGACAAGGTGCCGATGGATTCGATTTCGATTTCGACGGTGTCACCTGGTTTGAGCCAAGTGGGAGGTTTGCGCGCGAAGCCGACCCCGTGTGGTGTTCCGGTGAGGATGATTGTTCCGGCCGGGAGCGTGCGGCTGCCGCTTAGGAAGCTGACGATCCCGGCGACGTCGAAGACCATGTCGGCGGTGGTCCAGTCCTGGCGGACTTCGCCATTTACTCGGGTGATGAGCCGTAGGGCGTTGGGATTGGAGATTTCGTCGGTCGTCACGATTGTCGGCCCGAGCGGACAGAAGGTGTCGAAACTCTTGCCGTGGCAGAACTGCCCGCCACCGAATTCAAACTGCCAGTCGCGCGCGGAAACATCATTGGCGATGGTGTAGCCGAGGACATGACTGAGCGCGGCTTCGCGCGAGACATTCCGGGCACTGCGTCCAATGACGATCGCGAGTTCACCTTCGTAGTCGACCTTCTCGCTTGGACAGGTTCGCGGAATGACAATCGGATCACCCGGATTCTGCACCGCGGAGGTTGTCTTCATGAACCACATCGGCCGCGCCGGCACTCCCTTGCCGCCTTCCTCGGCGTGTTTGCGGTAATTGAGTCCAATGCCGATGATATTAACCGGCAGGACGGGAGCGAGTCGCTTGCCGGGCTGAACGATCGAAGCGGCCACCCGATGTGTCCCGGCCAATGGGTCGCCTTCAATGACACGGGCGGAACCATCAGGCTGCAGGGCGGCGTAGGCGAGACCACTGGACGTGAGGTGGCGGATGATGCGCATGGGAGGGAGTTGAAGGGGTTTGAATTGGCGAGGGAAGACTGAAGTCAGATACCAAGACTGGAGGGGCGCGCATCGTCGTGCCCGGTTTGATTCACGGTGCGGTCACAACCTGATGCATGGTCATTGTCGCAGGGGAACACGAGTCCGATGAAATCGCGAAGTGGTCGGCGTTGGGATGCGCCGCGCGATCCCGGGCACGACGATGCGTGCCCCTCCTGTTGGATGGTTGATGGGCATCGTATCCGCAGATTCATCGTGCAAACCTCAGCACTGATCGACGCGGCGTGTCACGGCTTGATTTCGAACTGAATCACCCACTCGTCCGTGTTGGTGGACCAGTCGATCTCGGGGAGACCCTGCTGGGGGGCGGGTTGGCCGAGGATCTTCTTTGTGGATCGCGCCTCTTTCGCAGGGGTGAGGGTCACCACGCCGTTGGTCAGCTCCACGCTTGAAATCGCGACTTGTCCCAGTCCGCGGACCGCGATGCGGAAGGTCGCGGTTGGGTTGGTGACGGGCACGGCCATTTCCCGCTTTATCCGGGAGTGTGGACGGGCTGCCTCCGCACGAAATTCGATGGTGAAGCGTGCACCGGTCGGCTGCCAGTCGCCGTTGACGGATTGCTGCTCGACAACGACCTTCTGCAGGGCGGGCGCGAAGCTGTGGACGGAGAACTGAAGTTGCCAGGCTCCGGTGACAGGGCTGGCGCCCTTCACGTGCAGATGGTCCTTTTGCACCCGTTTCAGCCACGCGATCCAGGATCTCAGGCGATGCTGATCGGCTTCGAGGATCTGCAGATTTTGCCCGCGCGAACGTTTGTTGCGTGAACGATTCCACAGGGCCTTCGCTGCGGCCTGCCCTTCCTTGATTGCTGTTCGAAACGCCGTGGCCACCTCGTGGAGACGCTGGAGCTCCGCGGCAAACTCCGTTTGACCCGCCTTCTCCAACAGGCGGCGAAGTCGCCAGACGCCCCGTGCGGCTTCCTGCACGAGGTGATCGCGCTGGGCGAGGTAGCGGCGAAAAGTGAGACTGCTGTCAAAGGGTGCAGGGAGATTCTGCTTTTGGGTGCGGTCAAAAAACCGGAGCTCGGCCGACGTCCTTGCGAAACGCGTTCTTGTGCTGATGCCGTCCCAGCGATCATTGAGTTCCCAGCGCGCATATCCGCAGAAGGCATGGGCGTCACAGGCCAATGCGCCGCGCGCCCAGCGTCGCACCTCGCGGACGGTGGCCTGCGGATACAGACATGTGAATCCGTGGGCGAGCATTCCGATGTCATCGTCGATTGAAGGCTCCCGCCAGAGCGTGCTCGCGGCGGCGTCGATCACCGTGGTGGTTTCGATGGCCAGGCGATAGGCCTCCCATGAGGTGACGAGGAATCCTGCGGCACCAACCTGGTGACAGCGCTTCCACCAGGAGCGCAGATTGCCGAGTCGGTCGGAAAATAGAGGCAGTGGTTCAAAACGGAATGCTCCGTTCATCGGACATCCCCAGTAATCGATGCCACGGGCGCGGAGTGCGGGCGCCAGATCGTATTCGCGAAAGTTGTACAGCTCCATGCGCGGCCGGGATTGGAACGGGTAGTAGTACCAGTCGTACGCGGTGATGCCTCGCGGCAGGAGCGGGATGGCTTCCGGGAGGAGTACAAGCATGTCGGCCCACATGCCCATCTTCAATCCGCGCCCGGAGATCCGCTCATGCAGACGCGAGGCGTAGCGTGCAAAATGGGCGGCGAGTCCGATGGCGGAGACTTCTTCACGGCTCTTGGGGTGGCGCCCGAGATGAAACGACTCGTCGAGGCCGACGTGAATTTTTCCGGCGCTGCAGAAGGCGCGCACATCGTTGAAAAGCTTTTCGGCGATCTCAAGGGTTTGCGACAGCACGGGGCAAATTTGGCCGCGTTCCAGGGGTGTGCCGTCCGGGTGACACAGTTCGTTGAGGTGGCGGAGTTCGGGCGTTTTAATGAGGTACTGCGTGTGACCCAGCAGATTGACGATTGGAACAACCTTGATGCCGAGGCGATCCGCGCGCTCGACGAGGACTGCGAGGTCGCGATGTCGGTAGGCATCGCCGCGGGCGACGGAGGGCAGGGATGGGTACTCCACGGCGTCCTCGAGATGCAGGTAGAGTTCCTGGTAGCCCCAGTCGGCGTAGCGGGGAAGCTGTGCGAGCAGCCAGTCAAGACGCTCGACCTGCCGCGCCAGGTCCCATTGAAAGGCACGAATCATCGGAAGTACCGGACTTCGGAAATGGATCCTTCGAACCGGCACACACGGGACGATCGCTCCTGGCTGGATGCGATCAATGGCGGAAAATCTATTTTGCCATTGTTGTCCTTAGGGATCTGGTTGGAGGCATGCAGGTCGTCGTCCGCCATCTGTTCATTTCCCCCGGGCACAATTTTTTTGGACACCACGGTCAGCCGGCTGGATTGAATCCAACCCGGGAGGTTGCCGAGGTGATGTGTCGCGCGGGGCGCGGCATCGAGGGTGATCGCTTCTTTGACTACAAGCCCGACTACCGGGGGCAGATCACGTTTTTCGACCATCGTGTGTATGAGGAGATGAAGCGTCACTTCTCGCTCCCGGATCTTCCCGCTGGAGCCTTCCGGCGCAATGTGCTGCTTGAGGGGCTCGATCTCATGGCGCATGTGGGTGCCCGCTTCTTCGTGGGCGCGCTTGAATTCGAAGGCATGTGTGAATCGGCGCCCTGCTATTGGATGGATCAGGCTGCGTGTCCGGGTGCGGAGCAATGGCTCAAGGGCCGCGGCGGACTTCGGGCACGCATACTCTGCGACGGTGTGCTGAAGTTGGGGGTGCACGCGTTTCGTGTCTCGGATGCGCAATTGAATCCGGCGTAAAAAAGGGGCGGCGCGGGGCCGCCCGGGAATTCCGACGCGACGCGTTTTCGCGACCGGCCTCTCGTCACCCGCCGCGCTTTTGAGTGAGCAGGTGCTCGAGTTTGCGGATGTCGGCTGAGAAAACCCGGATGCCTTCCGCGGTTTTTTCCGTGGCCATGGCATCCTCGTTGAGCGCGAATCGGAAGGCCTTTTCGTCGAAGGAGACCCGGGGTTGCGGATCCTTGGCGGCGTTTGTCACCGAGAGTTTATGCGGAACGGGATCTGAACTCGCTTCGAGCTCGGCCATCAGCGAGGGTGCGATGGTGAGCAGGTCGCAGCCGGCGAGTTCCAGGATCTGACCCTTGCTGCGGAAGGATGCGCCCATCACTTCGGTCTTGTAGCCGAATTTCTTGTAATACGAGTAGATGGTGGCGACGGAGTGCACACCTGGATCGTCAGTCGGCGCGTAGTCCTTGCCCGTGCTCTTTTTGTACCAGTCGAAGATCCGACCGACGAACGGCGAAATGAGTTGAACCTTTGCCTCCGCGCTCGCCACCGCCTGGGCGAAACAAAAGAGCAAGGTCATGTTGCAGCGGATGCCTTCCTTTTGAAGAATCTCAGCCGCCTTGATCCCTTCCCAGGTGGAGGCAACCTTGATTAGGACGCGTTCGCGCGCGATTCCCGCGGCCTTGTAGAAGGCGATGATTTCGCGGGCCTTCTCGATCGAACCGTCGCGGTCGAAGGAAAGCCGCGCGTCAACTTCGGTCGACACGCGCCCAGGCACGATCTTGAGAATCTCCAATCCGAAAAGCACGAGCAACCGGTCGATCAGCGTGCCAAGGCTGGCGCCGGAGGGTGAGTCCTTGATGGCCTTGTCCACCAAGTGACTGTACTCGGGCATGCCCGCCGCCTTCAGGATGAGCGAGGGATTGGTTGTCGCATCCTGGGGAGCGAAGCGTTTGATGGCGCCGAAATCTCCTGTATCGGCGACGACCGTGGTTACCTTTTTGAGTTGTTCGAGCTGATTGGACATGGCGTTTGAAGTGGTCTGGATTGGAAACCGTTCTGAGAGGAAACTAATTCATGGATGGGCTTCGTCGCAAATGGTTTCTGGCCCAGGCCATGGCGCCCGCTTCATGAGTGAATACGCCATCCAACTGGGCCTCGAACGCCGCGTCGAGGATGGGCTTGAATGCGGGGCCGGGTTTTTCGCCCAGTTCGATCAGGTGACGACCGAGCAGGATCGGCCTTGGCGCCTGTGATGCGATTGCGAGGGCGCGCGACTTGGCTTTCAGCTTTTCGATCAGGTTGATCGTTTCGGGAGAGTAGAGGGGCGGTCGACCGAAAGAATCGGCGAGCATGACCAGGGCGAGGTCGTCGATGGTGGCGGGTGCGATGCGTTGCGCCAGGCGCCTGACCTGGGTGTCGCCGAACTCACTCTTCGGCCCACGATGGTGAACGAGATGATTCACCACCAGCGGTACGACGGGGTCGATGATCGCCTGCGGTGCGCCGATGCGCTGGAGGAAGGAAATCGCGAACGGCTCGCCTGCGGCTTCGTGCCCTGGGCTTGTCCAGCGCAAGATGTCGCGCTTGATGACCTGCGCGGTTGTTGACGGTTTTCCGAAGTCGTGTGCCAGAACGGCGAAAAGAAGGATGCGGCGCCGTTCACGGCTCGATTCCTGCCAGGGTGGCATTCGACAGAGAGCGTCGCAGCAATGCTGTGTGTGGACAAAGACATCGCCCTCCGGATGCCACTCGGGCTCCTGTGGACAGCCTTGGAGAGCTGCAATCTCCGGAAAGTGGACGATCCAGCCGGTCTCGGCCAGCACGTTCAGACCGAGCGAGGGTTTCTTGGATTGGGCTGCCCACTTTTCCCATTCCCCCCAGACCCGCTCGACGGGCAATTCCGGGTAGCTCGAAACGATGGATCTGCACAGAGCGACGGTTTCGGGCGCGAGCGTGAATTCAAAACGGGCGGCCAGTTGCATGGCGCGAAGTACACGAAGCGGATCTTCGACGAAGGCGGCGCTTGCATGTCGGAGCCGCCCCGCCCTCAGGTCGGCTTCGCCTCCCAAGGGATCGATCAGTGTCTCAGCAAAAGGATCCCAGGCGATGGCGTTCAGGGTGAAGTCACGCCGTGCGGCGGCATCGGCATCGCTCAATCCCGGGTCTGGCTGGACAGCAAAACCGCGGTGTCCGGCGCCGGTCTTTGACTCACGCCTAGGCAGGCTGAAATCGTATTCGTGTCCCGTCGGTGTTCGAAGCTTGATCACGCCGAAGCTGCGGCCCACGACGTCGGTCGATCCGAATGGACTGAGGACCCGGTGCAGTTCCTCGAAGCTGACGCCGCCTACCTCGACATCAAAGTCCTTCGGGTCGAGCGCCAGCAACCAGTCTCGCACGCACCCTCCGACCAAGCGTGGTCTTCCGACGGCGCGCACCGCCCGCAAGATGCTTTGCAGGTCCTCGGGCAGTCTCATGAGGCGTTCAGGATTTTGTTGGTGTGCGGGTCCAGGCAATCATCAACCAACCCGTGATCAAAATGACTCCGCCCAGAGGGGTTACCGGCCCCAGCCATGAGGGTCCGTTGAGGCTGAGGGCGTAGATCGAGCCCGAGAAAAAAATTACTCCCGCGAGCCACGCAATAGCTACCCGTTTCCAGGCCTGAACCGCCTTTGCATCACCCAAGGCATGGGCGTGCCGCGCAGCAATGAGCACGGCTAGAAGGGCGACCGCGTGAACGACATGGTAGAGCGAGGCGGTTTTCCACGCATCGAGGTGCCCCGTGGTGGTCAGGCGCTCTTTCAGCGCATGTGCGCCCAAGGCGCCGAGAATGACGGCCGAACTTCCTGACAGGGCACTGGCCCAAATAAAGAATTTCATAAAAAGGGAGAACTTGGCCCGTGACTTGCTGAAGGAACTGCGAACCGGATCGCAGGTCACCGGTTTGCAGTTTGCTTTGCCAAGTTATTTGACGCATCACGTTTTACAACCCGACAAGATGGACTGCCAACCGACCATCCTGACCCGATGATTCCTAAGAAACTACAGAACACTATTATGAAAAAGACCATCATCATCCTTGCTGCCTTGGCGGGCGGCTTGACGACCCTCCTTCGCGCGCAGACACCACAACCGCCCGTGGAGGAGAAAAAGCTGTCGTATTCAGTCACCGTCGATTTCCCGTACGCGAGCAAGTACGTGTTTCGCGGACTCGGAAAGACCAAGGATACGATTCAGCCTTCTGTCGAAATCACGTCCAACAATCTATACGCAGGTGTTTGGATGAACCAGCCGTTCTCGAAAAAGTCGGAGAACGAAATCGATTTCTATGCGGGTTATGGGATTCCGCTCGATGACATTTGGAAGCTCGATGTCGGTGGAACGTTTTACTATTATCCCGAGGCCGACAGATCGGTTGCGGTCAAACATTCGCTCGAAGGCTATATCGGCATTACGGGCACCGTTGCCGGTTTTACTCCGGGGGTCTACGCCTACTATGACGTCGATCTGAAGGAAGTCATTTTCCAGGGGTCTGTGGGGTACAGCATTCCGCTGAAGGACTATGGTACGTCGCTGGACTTCACTGCGACGCTGGGGCATGATTCGCCGGAGGTTGGTGATGACTACCTCTATTGGGGGGTTGGCGTGAATCTTCCCTTCAAATTGACGCAAAAGGCGACGCTGGTCCTGGGTGCCCAATATGCGGCCAACGACCTCGATGGAGTTGACGACAATCACTTGTGGTTCACGGCGGGATTGACCGTCGGATTCTGAGCCGAATCCACCTGGTTGCGTTTTTGTGAACAAAACCGGCCCGTGCGAGCGGGTCGGTTTTTTCTCGTCCGGGGAAATGCAGTTGACATGGCTTCCTGCAACCGTACCTCTTGGCCCCTTTTCTCATGAAAACGTTCCTCGCCAAAAACGAGACCCTGCCACAGCCGAAATGGCATCTGATCGATGCCGAGGGAGTCGTGCTTGGCCGTCTCGCCGTTAAGGCCGCAAACATCATCCGCGGCCGCAACAAGCCTTCCTACACGCCCAATGTCGATACCGGCGACTACGTTGTGATCATCAATGCGGAGAAGGTTGTTCTCACGGGCAAAAAAGAGGAGCAGAACAAGTACATGTTTTTCTCGGGCTTCGTCGGCGGGGAGAGCTATCGTTCGATTCCGCAGCAGCGTGAGCGCCGTCCCGAGTTCCTGATCGAGCACGCGGTCAAGGGCATGCTCCCCAAGAACCGCATTGCAGCCAAGATGCTGACCAAGCTCCGCGTGTTTGCCGGTCCGAACCACACGCATGAAGCGCAGAACCCCGCCAAGATTTCCGTTTGATCCTGAATTATGAGCGCAACCGCCACCAACGTCATTTCCGCCACCGGTCGCCGCAAGACCGCCACCGCTCGCGTTCGTCTGAGTGAAGGCTCCGGCAAGCTTCTTGTTAACGGTCGCGATTTCGACAGTTATTTCACCCACGAAAATTTCTCGAAGCAGGCCTATGCGCCGCTCCTGACCGTTGAACTGCGCGACAAGATTGACGTGACTGTCAATGTCGTTGGCGGCGGTGTCTCGGGTCAGGCGGGTGCAACCGCCCACGGCATCGCGCGTGCCCTTCAGAAGATGAATCCGGAGTACCGCGCGGCCCTCAAGAAGGCCGGGCACATCACCCGCGATCCCCGAGGCAAGGAGCGCAAGAAGCCCGGCCAGCCCGGTGCCCGCAAGCGCTTCCAGTTCTCGAAGCGTTGATCAGCGTCAGTCGTTTTGCAGCATCGGCCGCCTTACCCATCAAGGCGGCCTTTTTTGCGTCCTTCAGCGATGGGGGTGCTCTTGCGTTTTTTGGATTCCTACTGATTTCTCTCTGCCATGAATGTCGGTGTTGTTGGTGCGGCCGGATATTCCGGTGAACTTCTGGTCAAGCTTCTGCTCGGGCATCCCCATGTCCGCCTCACGACGGTCACGTCGCGCACCCACGCCGGCAAACCGCTGCAGCAGGTGATCCCCTCGCTCAGAGGCGCGGATCAGGGGCTCACCTTCACCGATTCCAATGCAGGAGCCCTGGCGACCTCCGATCTGGACCTTGTATTTCTGGCTCTTCCACATGGAGCGGCCGCGGATTTTGCAAAGGTGCTGGTGCCTGCGGGCAAGAAGGTCATCGACCTGAGCGCGGATTTCCGCATCGCGGACCTTGCGACCTACGAGCGCTACTACGGCAAGCACCACGCACCTGAGATCCTGCCGCAGGCGCGCTTTGTCCTCCCCGAAATCACGAATCCGTCCTGGAAAAAGGAGATCCGCCTGGCGGCCTCGCCCGGGTGCTATCCGACCAGTGTATTGATTCCGCTGATACCGTTGCTGCGCGATGGACTGGTTTCGCGCGGACACATCGTCGCCAATTCCTTGAGTGGCGTGAGTGGTGCGGGGCGCAAGGTCGAGGAGACCTACCTCTATGTCGAACGGGCAGAGAGCGCGAAGGCCTACGGTCTGGTCAAGCACCGCCACTTGGCCGAAATCGAGGAGCAGCTCACGCTCCACACCGGAGGCCCGGCTGTCATCCAGTTCAATCCGCATCTGGTGCCGATGAGGCGGGGAATCGCAACCACGATCACCGTTCCGGCGGCCCCTGGCGCCACGATCGAGTCAGTTTACGCGTCGTGGAAAAAAACCTATGGCGGAGCTCCCTTCGTCCAGGTACTCGCATCGGGCGAGACACCCGACACCGCGCATGTTGTGGGCACGAACCGCGTGGACATCTCAGCCGTGCACGATCCAAGGACGGGCAACTTTGTGCTCACGTCCGCGGAGGACAATCTCGTGAAAGGCGCAAGCGGACAGGCGGTTCAGATCATGAACCTTTGGCTTGGATTTCCCGAGGCCGCCGGGCTGATCTGAAGTGCCACCAGTTTCCGCAGGCCGTGCGGGGAAGCGTGCCGATCAGCTCCGGTAGTCGGCGTTCTCGCTCACGTACTCATGCGTGAGATCACCGCCGTAAACCGTCGCCGTTGCATTGCCGAGCGCCAGGTCGACGGCGATATCAACGACTCGCTCGTGGCTTGGATAGTCCACGGGAGGCGTGAAGATGCCGTCCTTGTCCGGGGCGCTTTTGTAAAGTTCGGCCTGGCGGAGGTGCGCAACCAGGGATGACTCCTTTTGCGGATTCAATTGGAAAACACCTCCCGAGAAAATCTCGATACCGCCGATTTTCGCGGTGAGACGGGACAAATCGACAGGTGACTGTTGGGCGCCGACCGACTTACCAATTGCCTGGATCAGGCGTCCCACATTGGGATCATTGCCTGCAATCGCGCACTTGAATAGCGGTGCGTTGACAATTGCCTTCCCCAGCTGGAGTGCGAGCTGGCGGGTGGGAGCACCCGTGATGTTAACCCGGATAACGTGGCGTACACCCTCGCCGTTTCTCACGACGTCCTCGGCGAGGTCGCAGCACACCTGCCTCAGCGAGGATTCAAATGCAGCCAGATCGGTGCACGGCACCCTGCCCGACGAAACCAGGACAACGGTGTCGGAAGTGCTGGTATCGCTGTCCACACTGATCGTATTGAAGCTGTCCTCCACCACGCGCCCGAGAATCGCGCGGAGGGTGTCCCTCGGCACCGCAAGATCCGTGAGAAGGTAGACCAGCATGGTCGCGAGGTTGGGTTCGACCATGCCTGCGCCCTTGGCAACCCCTAGAATGGCGCCGTTCACCAGAGTGGCGCGGCGTGCCTTCGGGTAGAGATCGGTTGTCACGATACCCTCCGCAAGAGGGAGAGCGGATCCGCCGGCGAGGCTATCAACCGCCCCTGGCAATGCGGCGATCATGGCGTCGACAGGCAGACTCCAGCCGATGATGCCTGTGGAGCAGGGAAGGACGGAATTGGCCGGGATCGAGAGCAGACGCGCCACCTCTGAGGCGGTCCGTTCCGCGGACCCCACTCCGCCTGGTGCGCAGACG
>CAUJJL010000002.1 GCA_963205455.1 Verrucomicrobiota bacterium | reverse complement strand
TAGAGAGAGAGCGGACCCTTTGACGTGTTGTCATCCCTGATGGCTCCCTCCAGGTCCAGATCCTGCCAGTTGTTCAGAAACTTGGTGGCCGGCGGATAGGACGTATAACGCGGGCCGGGCACCGAGTACCTCTGTATCAGGTGAAGATCGAGTTCAGGTGTGGAAGGCGCGACAAACGCAGTCATGGAGGAAGATAACCCTGATGCATCCCTGCCGCTTCGCAACCGTTGCGTAAGATTGTGCATGCTTTGTTGCCGGAGGGGAACCGATGACGCCCTTATTGTCAGTATGCGGCGTGGGGCGATCGAAATACCGAGGCCTAGGCGCGTTTGCGGTGGGTGTGAGCATAACCGGTGTAGACGATGGCAACGCCACCGGTGAGTGCTGCTGGGAAATAGAGGGTCTGGGGGCCAAAGAACGGAAAGAGGAGACTGCCGATCACGCCACCCAACGCGAACGAACCGATGATTACCGCATAGAGCCGAATACGAATCCAAAGGACCGGGACCCCGCGGATGAAGTGTCCCATCGCTGCGCCTATATCTGTGTACATTCCGGAAAGATGAGTCGTTCGTAGCACCGTGCCACTGTAGGTGCTCGCCATTGAGTTCTGCAGTCCGCAGGCGACAGAGGCGATGCATCCTCCGGTGACGCGGTTGGAGTCCATGAGTGCGGATGCGGCGAAGAGGAGAAGACTTTCGATGAAGAGGGCGACGCCGTACCGCCGACCGAGACGGAGCACGGCGTCCTGGATGATGAATCCCCCCAAGGCCGAACCGAGTGTGAAGGACACCAGGATCAGGGCCAGTTCAGCGATGCCGATACCGTTTCCCCGCGCCAGTGCCTGCGAGAAAAGCGTTGTGGTGCCGGTCACGTGGGTGATCGCCTGGTGGGTGTAGCTTTGGAGTCCCACCACGTTGACGACTCCGGCGATAACCGCCAGCGACGCGCCGCCCCACCAAGCCCAGCGTTCCAGTTTGTGGATCATGCTCCTACGAGCCTGCACCGCTGGTTTGCGGACGGCAACGGCAGATGCGCACGGGTGGTTTTACCGTCGACAGCCTGGCTGCGAATGCAATTGCGAGCAGGGCAAGGAAGATCTGGAGCAGGAACCGGCCGCAGTCAGCCAGGCGCAGACAGAAGTGGGAAAGCGCCGGCATGCTTGCCGGCTGGGTGAATGCAAACCAGCCTTCCCCGACTCCTGCGTGCGTGGCGACGATGCGAAACGGACGATCGGGGACGCGGACGTAAACATCGGCCGGGCGTGCCGGATCAAGCGTTGGAAGTACGATCGATCGAAGCCGTGTGCGGAGATCATCTGACCAGAGTTCGAGTCGGTCTCCGTCAGCAGACACTGATTTTCCTGCGACTTCGAATCTCAGGTAGCGCATCCCTGGCGGTTGGAGCGTGCCGCTTACCCAGCGCCCGCGCATGTTGGCGTGGGAGGTCCAAAATGTTCCGTGGGAGAATGCGGGTGAGTGATCGGAAACACGCTGTTCGTCGAATCCGTCGTGAATTTCCGCGGTGACTGGAATTGCATCGCGGACGGAGACGGGCAGCAGGTTTCTCAACACAGGATTTCTCACGAATTCAATCAGCAGTGCCTCGTCGGGGAAAGGTATCGAACGATCGTGCAGCCAGAGTTCGTCCTTCGTGGAGACGTAGCGCGCCAGATTGAGGGTCATGTCCTGGAACCAGGTTCGGATTGGCTCCGCAGTGGCGCGGAAAAGCATGTCCGTCTGCCGGGCAAAACCTACTCCGACGCAAAGGCACCACGCGATGACCATCAGTCGAAGCCTGCTGCGGAGCCGCCCCGATGTCTGGCAGCGGCTCAGCAGGGCCAGTCCCGCGATGAAGTTGACGAAGACACCTGCGTTCAGGCTGTCCAGGTAGCGGGTTGCGGGCTCGGGTGCTCCTGCGCCTCGGGAATAGGCGGTGGCGACGAGTTGTGCGGCGGACCAGATGCCAACGCAGATCACCACACAATCCCAGGAATGCAACGAATCCCTGGTTCGTGCCCGCCAACGATTCCAGGCAAGAAGTGCAAGCGGGAGGTAACTCAGGATCATGAACGGTGGAAATCCCTTCTGGGGCCACTCCATGAGCTTGAGGAGCGCGTGCAGAAATTCCGGGAGCGTAGAGGCCTTGAGCGGTCGATGAGGCGGGAAGTCGACCCGCAGGAACAAGCCGACAACAACGATGATCGCGCAGGCCGCGAGGGTGACACCGTGGCTGCGGAACACGCCGCTCAAGGGTTTATCAAAGACAAGAATCGCAACGATGACTGCTGCTGCTGCGGCGAAGCCTGATCCCATGCTGAAGAGATCCATCCCAAGACACAGCATGCCGAGCCACCAGCCGCGTGTGAGTTCTGGCCGTCTCAGGGTGAGATTGATGCCGAAGAGCGAGAGCGCGATGAGATAGAACTGTTGGGAATGGAATCCGTTGATCGTGTTCTGCCACGAGAGCGGCACTGCCGCAACGGTGGTAAGTGCGAATGTGACGAAGATCGATCTCCCGGCGCCTGTGAAACGTTCCTGAAGCCACCACCAGACAATCGTGACGGTGGCGGAGAAAAGGAAGGCATTGAACACCATCTGTACGCGCGGATCCCAGACACCGCCCAAGGCTGTCAGGGCGATCGCCGTCAGGCGGGTGAGGGCGACTCGATGCTCATTGTGAGAGGCAAGGATGTCGTTTGGACTCAAGGTCCCGAGCTTCCAAGGGACAAGGGCCTGCATCCCCTCCGCCTGCCATTGGTCATAGAAGGGAACATCGCTGGCCCAGGATGAAATCATCCACAGGCGGGCGGAGAAGACGGTTCCCAGGAGCGCCAGCGCAATCAGGAGACGAATGCGTATCGAGGACCGCACAGCGCTTCTCCGATTCAGGCTTTTTCAGGTTTTTTTCCCCAGCCATACACCCACATGGGGCGGGTCTTCACCTGGCAGTCGATGAAGCCGGCGCGGGTTAGAAAGGTCTCCAATTCCGGCACGCTTGAGCAACGGGACGATTGAGGCGGGCGTTCGTTTGCGGGGAATTTCTTTCGTACCTCTTCAAACATGGCCCAGCCCTCGTCAGAGGCGATGTTGGCGTTGTCGCAATAGAAGCGGCCACCCGGCCGGAGCACCCGTTTGGCTTCGAGGCAGTAGGTATAGCGGTCCCATTCATCGAGGTGCATGAAAACGACCGTGCAGTAGACGACGTCCATGGAAGCATCGGCAATGGGTGAGAGATCATATCCGGAGACTTCGACCAGGCGGAAGTTCTCGATTCCGGTAAGCTTGCGCGCGGCGATGCGGAGCATCTCCGGGGAAACATCGCAGCCAACCCATTCCCGCACAAACGGTGCCAGGCTCCTGCCCACGCGCCCCAGTCCGCATCCGATTTCAAGAACCGTATCGCTCGCATGGATACCGACGGTTTCGCGCAGGATCTGGAGCGTATCATCCGCCGTTGCGTACATCTTTTCCTCATCGGAATAGCCGCTCACGTAAGCCGCCGCGCCTTCAGGACTGAGGGCGAGGGATTGCCAGACGGATTTGTAGGTTGAATCCATGGTCAACGGATGCGCAAGGGATCGACTCTTGGAGGATTGTGGTCCGTCAACGAGACTTTTCTCGACGCACGATTG
>CAUJJL010000001.1 GCA_963205455.1 Verrucomicrobiota bacterium | reverse complement strand
CACGTTCTTCACCGACGATCGGCTGCGAGGCCAGTATGGTTTAGCGATACTGCCCTGCTATGCGTCCAGAAACCGATAGCCAAGCGGTGAACGACTTCGGAAAGCTGTGTGCGCTAAATCCGCATGCACAGTTTGATGAGGGGCGGGGAGTTGATCAGCGCCTACGCGTTGATCGGCTCCCTGCCTACTCTACCATCTCCGTCACCCTGGAGGGGCACGCTTCGTCGTGCCCGGTTTGCCGTCAGGGCGTAGCAGGCGCTTCCAGCTCCCGATCGTGTGCCCGGTATGGGCGTGAACTAAACATATGAAAGGAGATGTACGTGAAGCTGCCGGTAAACCGGGGCGAGGTCCTGCAGCCCGCCCCGGGCAACCACAGCCTGATACGCCACGGGGTCATCCTGCGGTGGGAAACGGCGGCGACATAGGTCGTCCTCTGTCTCAAGCGTCGGATGCGAAACCCGCACGTCCGGTGGTGTGGGAGCCCTGGCGGCTGCAACGGGGTCACCCGATCTATTCGCGCTTTGGATTTGATCAGGTTCAACGGTTCTCAAATCGGTCATGACGAAGCGCGGCCCTCCAGATTGCTCGAGATGTCAACCGTGGAAAGCCTGCCGGGGTTTGAGAACCAGCTGGTTATTGCAGGACAAAATTTGCCGTGTCGGAGCTCAGGCGAATGGCGGGCAGGTTCAAGGGGTCGATCTCAAGGACCAGGGAGTTGATTCCTGGTTTGGCATCAACGCTGAACTGCCTGCCGAGTGTGACGCGTTTGCCGTTCAGCCAGCAGGCTGCCGATTCACCGGACAGCGTGAAGGAAACCTTGCCTCCCTGTGGGGCGTCGAACTGCGTCATGATGAAGAAGCCGCGGTTGTTGGCACGCGTTGGGAAAGCGGCCTCAAGCTCATAAACGGGAAGGGTCCCGTTCACAAACGACTCAATCCGCACCCAATCGTTGAGCGTCGTATCCGCCGACACCACACGCTGTATGCCCAGGTGTTCATTCGCGGAAGATACGAGATAGGCCCTCCAGATGCGTGCCACACCGCCCTTTCCGGCATCGAAGTCGCCCGGCTTCCCCAACGACGCAAGGAACGCATACAGGTCGAGCCGCTCCTCGGGCAGCAGCGTGTCGATCAGACCCGCAGGCATGAGTGAACCGATGTTGGTGCGCCGCACGATCTGTGACACGGGGATGGAAACATCCACATTCGCGGCATTGCGAAGCAGGACTTCCGTGCCGGTCTCGCGGACCACCATGCCCATCTGTTCCTGTCCGTCCTTTGTCGCAATCGAGATGGCATGATAACCTTCCTTCACCTTTGCACCCGGCGCGAGCAGAGACTCCACGAGGTAATCCGGCGGCGCGCTCGCGCCGATGCTGGTCAGGTCGGGGCCAAGATGCCCACCGGCACCTCCGATTGCGTGACAGGAAACGCACGCGAGATCGGGTCGACGATAGAGTCGCTCACCCCGATGAGGATCGCCCTTCGCCGCGGCTTCCTTTGCGAGTTCCTGGAATCGCTCCGTGGTCAACGGTTCCGATGACGCAGTCAGCCCCGCCATCTTCGCAAGAAGGTCCGCGAGTTCTTGATACCGACCGCCCTCGCGCGCGGGCCGAAGTCCGGCCCTTGCCACCTCCACAGGCAGCGGCGCAGATGCGAGAAGCGCCGGCAGGGCCTTCCCAACACCCTTGATGGCGAGCAACGAACGCCACAGGGCATCCGACTGCACCGCCTCGCGGGTCTCAGCCAGGACGGACACGACCTGCTTCGAAACTGCCTTGAAATCCTGCGTCGCCAGAGCCACGACGGCGTCTCGTCGGACGGCGAGCGAGGAGCCCGATTCCGCGAGCCCACGTAGCGCTGCGGAGGCTTCATCATTTCCGATTTCACGAAGGGCGGTGATTGCAGCGTCGCGCTCGTCCGCATCACCCTTCGCAGCGGACCGGCCCAGGGTTGCTATCGAAGCCCCGGACTTCCACGCGCCTAGAAGCCGAATGGCAGCCACTCGAATTCTTGCTGATGAGGAGGCAACCATTGCGATGGCGGAGTCGGCGGAAACCGAAGGGCTCACCGACCTCAGGCGGGCCGCCGCAAGCAGCGCTTCGAGAGCACGCAGCCTCACGGGTTCCGGCAGATTCGTTTTTGCGATGCGCGAATAGAGGGCATCGATCTCAGGCTGGCCGCCCGCGGCGCCGATGAGCTCAAACCAGTTGCCCGAACCATCAAACGGAACCACGCCTCTCGCAATCAGGCTGCCGAGCACCTGCGACGCGTCCGCAGGCTCGATCGCTTTCAATGCAAATTCAAGCTGCGCCTCGTGTCCCTTGGTCTGCCAGACACCGCTCTTCACTGCCTCCAGCCAGGGCTGGGTAAGTTCATTGATGGACTGCCAGACCGCATAATCAAGGAAGGGATCCATCGGCCTTTGCAAAGCGGATAACACAAGCTCCGCAGCCTTCGCAGTTTCCCGCGTACCCAGCGCAACCACAGCCTCGAGTCGGACACGCGGATTCTCATCCGCAACCCGCTGCGCGAGGATATCGATTCCCATGTCTGTCGGCAACGCACGCACCGCCGCACCGCGAACCCGGGAATCTGCGGAGTTCGTCAGCGCCTTGATCAGCGCGGGCGGAACACGGTCAAACACCTGATAAATCCTCAAGGCATGCAGCCGGTCGATGTCGGTTTGCTGCCTCGCAGCCCAGCGATCCAGCGCAGGAAGGACCGCTTCAGCGCCGCGGTCCTTCAGCAGACGTGTCGCCTGCTGCTGTTCATACCCGCTTGCCGACGTTAGGAGATCCAACAACTCCGGCACCGAAAGCCTGCCAAGATCGCGTCTGGGAAAAGCCTTGGATCCCTTCGGTGCAATTCGCCAGATGCGCCCATGGGTCTTGTCGCGCCTCGGATCCCGAAAATCCACCTCGCCGTGCTGGATGATGGGATTGCTCCAGTCCGCCACGTACAGCGCGCCATCCGGTCCGATGCGCAGATCTATCGGACGGAAGGAATCCGCCGTGGCGCGCACAAAATCCGGCATCTCCTGGGTGACAAACCCCGCGCCGCTTTCCGAATACTTGAAACGGACCAGCCGGTGGGCGCGGAAATCCGCCGTGACGATGTCACCCTGCCAGTCGGTCGGGAACAATGGACTGCGAATCACCTCGGCCCCGCAAAACTTCGGGTACTGACCAAGGCTGATCGAAACCGCCTCGCGCCGCGCCGGGGCAAGCGTGCGATAGGTTGCCCGGGGAAATGCCCACGAGATCCCCTGATAACCGGCACCATCGGTGACAAATGAGTCGCCATAGTTGTCGAACGCGTGGCCCCAGGGATTGATCCAGCCACGATAGGCAATCTCCATCCGGTGGTTGCGCGGATCAAATCGGAACATGCCGCCCGCCTTCAAACGGACCACACCGGTGGGCGTCTCCGCATTCGTCCGCGTGTAGACGGACTGATTCATGTAGAGCCGCCCATCCACTCCCCAACGCAAGGTGTGCAGGTTGTGGTGCGTATCCTCCGTACCGAATCCGGTCAGCACCGACTGGCGTTCATCCGCCCTGCCGTCGCCATCGGTGTCGCGGAAATGAATCAGATCGGTGCTTTGCGCCACGTAGGCTCCACCGTCACCGACTTCAATACCCGTCGGGATGAGCAGGCCATCGGCAAACACGGTCGACTTGTCCGCACGCCCGGCGCCTGTCGAATCCTCCAGAATGATGATCCTGTCGGTGGCATCCTGACCGGGCTGGATCTGCGGATACAGTTCCGAGGTGGCGATCCACAGCCTGCCCTTCTCGTCAAAGTTCATTTGCACGGGCTTGTGCAGCATTGGGCTCTCGGCCCAGAGCGTGATCTCGAGATTCTCCCCAACGACAAAATCTGGGAAGGGCAGCGGCGGCTTTACGATCTCCGGCGTCTCAGGTTTTCCAACCAGGTCAGGCGCCGGCACCGCTCCTGGAGCGCGCAGTTTCGCGATGCGTGCCTCCTCCGCTGCAATGAGCGCCGGATACTGCAAGATCTCCGCGGCATTGCGTCCCTGCTCGCGCTTCCTGAAGCCGAAGATGTAGGCATAATTGGCAGGCCGCGACTCATAGAAGAACCAGTCATTCTTCCGCACAATTGTCTCGCGAAGGGATTTCATCACCGGCGAATCCTCGCGCCAGGCGCCCCGTGCGCTTCCGCCGAAGAGCGACTCCTCTATGAACCCAGCGAGCGCGTGATAACCCGTATCTGTAGGATGGATACCATTGAACGTGAGCGTCTGACTTCCGGCACGGTTTCGGGTGAGCTCCTGAAGCGGAACAAATCGCAGTTTCCGGGCCGATGCGATGTCCGCAAGCACACGCGAATAGGCGCCAATCTCGCGATTGTGTGCACTTGGGTCGGGCCAGGGCGCACCCAGCGCCTCGTGGGTGATCGGGGCCAGCAGGACAATACGCACGCCCGGCGATACACGCTCCAGGGTGTCGAGCAGCCGGTTCATCTGCTCCTTGAAGCCCGGCAATCCAGCCTCCCCTGCAAACGAACTGGCCATGCCGTATCCGAGCAGCGCGACGGTGGGTTTCGTCTCCTCGATCTGGCGAACGAGTTGGCGCCATCCCTCATCAGGCGGCTCACGGCCTGCCTGGATGAGGCTGAGGCTCGCCCGCGATTCTCCCGCAGGGGTGTCCCCGTTCCATCCCAGATTCCGAAACGTGATCGAGCGATCGGGGAACTGGGTGGTGAGCATGAGCTCAATCCACCCCGCCTGCTGTCCCCCCTCGATCAGGCGGTCTCCGATGAAGACAACCCGATCTCCGTCCTTCAACTCAAACGGCACCTCCGCTACGAGGCGGCCGGGTATGGAAACCAGGCCAAGGCAGAGAACGATGGTCGGGAGAAGGGCACGGAGGTGACGATAGGGCATGGAAAGGGCCTCACTTCTGGACGTGAGCTCCTCCCATGAAAATTCTTCAGCGCCGGGAAGGCAATCACGGCTTCGGGAAAATTTCCGGACTGCCTAGCGCTTCGGCAGAAGCAGAATCTTGCCCGCAGTCGCCCGTCCTTCGAGCGCACGGTGTGCATCGGCTGCCTTTCCCAGAGTGTACGTCGCGCCGATTCGAACCTTCAACGCTGCCAGCATCACCCAGGCAAACAAATCGTCCGCACGCGAACGCGTCTCTCCAGCGGTCAGCGTGTAGTGAGCAAGCGTGGGCCGCGTCATGTACAAGGATCCCTTCTGGGAAAGAATCAGGGGCGCGAACGCAGGCACAGGGCCGCTCGAATTGCCAAAGGTCACAAACATGCCCCGAGGCCGCAGACTTGCGAGGCTGCCTTCAAACGTGGATTGCCCCACGGAATCATAGACAACATCCACACCGCGTCCCGTCGTAAAGGCACTAACCGCCTTGGCAAAATCCTCACGCGTGTACACACACACCGCATCCGCACCGGCCTGCCGGGCAAGCGTAGCCTTTTCATCGGTGCCCACCGTGGCGATCACGCGCGCCCCGCGCATTTTCGCAATCTGGATCAGAAGCAGCCCGACACCACCTGCGCCAGCATGGATCAGCGCGGAATCGCCCGGTTTCAGGGGAAACGTGTCACACGCGAGATAGTGCGCCGTCATGCCCTGCAGCATCAGCGCCGCTGCCGTTTGCAAGGACACCGCCTCCGGCACGTGCACGGTATGTGCGGCGGGGGACACCGCCTCGGCTGCATAGGCGCCGCTGACCCGCGCCGACGCCACGCGGTCGCCCGCACAAAAGTCCGTCACGCCTTCGCCAACGGCGGTGACAACACCCGCAGCCTCGGATCCCGGGACATGCGGCAGCTTGACCGGATAGAGTCCGCTTCGTTGGTAGGTATCGATGAAGTTTACGCCGGCCGCTTCGACTGCAAAACGAACCTCGCCGTGGGCCGGAGCGGGGACGGGAACCTCTTCCACGACGAGGCGATCGGGGCCTCCGGTTTCATGAACGCGTATGGAAATCATCGGAACGGGGAGTTATCTGCACCGAAGGAACTGAAGCCGTTTTTATGGACACGTCAAAACCCTCGCCTGATTCCCGCGAAAAAAGTTCGCGTCGCTCGGGGATTCCCCGTGGGTTGCGATTTCCGCGGGAAAAGGTGCATGAGTCGTCTCAAAGGGGACCGGAGCACCCTGGCGCGCTCCGGTCGCAACGCCAATGCAACGTCGCTCAGGGCGTCGGCGGAATGATGACCGACGAGGTGACGTCCACCCCATTACGCTCCAGGCGGCCTTGATTCGCCTGTGCGGACATGAGGAAGCCGTCCGACCGCTGGCCGGGGTTCATCTTGATCGCCGTCGCGCCACCGATCTCGATCGCCCTGCCATTCGTCTGGAGGAGATTGCCACCGGTGATCAGGATGTTGGTTCCCACCGTGCCTGTAAGCAGCTTGGGATAAGCATTGTCGCGCGCATCGATGTCGTAGAGATTGAGCGGCCCCGCAAAATTGACTCCGGGAGCGTACAGGCCGACGTTGCCCGAGGTGCCGAAGAAGCTGACGTTGCCCACGCGCACACCGGCAAATTGACCGGTCGGGCTGACGATGTTCACCAGCGCAAGGTCGGCGAATCCGTCATACGTCACACCCTGCTTCAGCACGAGGACATTGCCCGTCGCAGCACCGACGCTGTAGACACCGAAGTTGGTCGTCGAATCCGCTCCGGTGATCGTCACCGTGGCGTGGCCCTTCATATAGCTGACCGATGGCTGATTGTAATTCACCGCAACCGCAGGTCCGGAGGGATTCGTCAGCGTGACCGTCAGCGTACCCGCGCCCGAAAACTCGAGCTGGACAATGTCGTCGCTCAGATCGACGTACGAAATGCGGGCAATCTGGCCCGGATCCGCGGTGATCGAGGCAGCGGGTCCCGTCAGGAGGAACTGGTCATAGACATTGCGCGTCGCTGGATGAACGATGTCCGGCGTATGCAGGATCGCAGTTCCCGCCGGCCGCTGGGTCGCGGTCATCGACAGGGTAGCGGGGTTTGTCACGACCGTGCTGCCGTTTGAAGTTACCGCGAGCGAGTAGACGCCGACATTCGTCGGTTGAACGCTGGGGATGGAATAGCTGGCGGTGGTGGCGCCGGAAATCGCCACGCCATTGAGTCTCCATTGGTAGGTGACCGTGAGGCTGCTGGGGTTGTTGATGCTCGCGCTGAAGGAGGCGCCGGACCCCTGGATGACCGAGAGTGAATTCGGATGCGTGGCGATGCTCACCGGCGTGACCGGATTCACCGTGAGCGTCGCGGCCGAACTTGTCAGCGTGGATCCGTTTGAGGTGATGCTCACCGTGTAGCTTCCCATGTGCGAGGCCTGTGCCGACGGGATTGTGTACGTCGAACTCGTGGCGCCTGAAATGGGTGTGCCATTGAGATTCCACTGATAGGTGACACCCAATCCGCTGGGATTGTTGATGCCCACGGAGAACGATGCGCTCGCACCCTGGTTTACCGTCTGCGCCACGGGCTGCGTGGCGATGCTCACGGGGGTGACCGGGTTGCCGCCGCCGGAACCGATGCTGGTTTCGGATGTGGGCAGCGTTTCAAATGTGAGCGTTGTGCCAGTGACCAGCGCGGGACTGATCGAAGTCGCGGTGACAGCTACATCGGCGAGCGAGAACGCAAAATCAGTCGCGACCAGGCCCGGATTGCTGATGGTCGGCGTGGCATCTGTGAAGAGCTCCGTACTGACGCTTGCACCAAAGTCATCCTTGAAGGTAACCGCCTCAATCGCGTGATCCGTGCTGTTGAAAAACGACGCGACCACATCGTCGGTATCATAATCGGGCGATACCATCACCGTGCTCATGTTGTTCTTGTACTTCTTCCACTTGATATTGCTCAGGGTCAGATCCGACATGCCGGCATAGACCGGACGCACAACGTCGGTCGCCCCACCCGAAGCCAGGCCAATCCAGATTCGATTACCTTCGGATTGCGGAGCCGCGATATTGACCGTGCCAAAGGAGATCCGGGTCTGGGCCTCGATTGCGCCACTCGAACTCAGCACGCCCAGGATGGCATCGGTCGCGGGATTTGTAGGTCCTTGAACGCCCGCCATGGCACCGGTGAGCAGCACCTTTTCATTTGCCAGTTCGCCGGCAGCCGCGACCGTGGCAATCTGTCCGCCGCTACCGCCGGTGATCTTCTTGCTCCAGAGCACGCCGCCCGCGGCCGTCACTTTGGCAACGATCGTGCCTGTGCTGCCAGCGAGCGAAAATTCAGCACCGGTGAAATAGAGATTGGTGGTCGTCGCCGAGGGGATCGCCACGAAGATCGCGTTCGCATTGGAACGCTTTGACCACTCCACAGCGCCTGCCGATGTCAGCTTGATGATGGTGGTTTCATATCCAACCGAGAAGGTGGTCAGATTGATCTGCATGCGCAGGACGTGCACGAGGAGGGATCCATCTCCCAGTGGCAGGCCGAATACGATGGGGGTTGAATTGGGTGTGGTGGGGACGAAGCCCGGACCCGTGAGCGACCGGCCCCATGCAAGGCTTCCATCATTGTTGAACGCGAGAACCTCGACCGTCGCATCCAGATCCCGGACAACAAACACGCGGTTCAGCATCGAACCGGGAATCACGGTCGTGCGCGCGGGATCCGTGGTGAGTTTCCGCTGAAAGATGGGCGCTCCTCCCGCTTTGGGATAAAGGCCGAATGTGGTTTCCGTGGGTGTGGTCTGCTCCGCGAAAAACTGCGAGGCATCCGCTGCGGGAAGAAGGGTCACGCCCAGTTGCACGGGCGAAATCCGGGTCGTGGTATTTCCAGCCGAATCATATTCGAGCATGCCACCGATACCGGTGTGATTCTGCCCGTCGACGGTCGGTGTCGAGTAGTAACCGGCGCGTCCGTAGTTTGGTGCAACCATACCGCTGTTCCATACGGCGTAATTGCTGTCGCGCGCCGTCAGGCGCTTCGGAAAAGCAGCCGTCGTCGCGGCGGTGTTGGGCGCGGCCGTCGCCCCCGTGGGCAAGGGCAGCGCCGCATGCACATTCACCCCTGCGCACAGGCCCAGGCTCAGGCCGAGGACATTGAGAACGAAGCCCGTCCGGTCACTGTCCCGACGCAGGCATCCCAAAAATGTAGTCTTCATTGGATATAAAATGGTTTGGCCACGATGCATCCTGCGTCAAACTTCGGCGAGAGTGAAATCATCCCACCGACGATATAATTTGCAGGATCCTGGCACACAAACGCCCCATACGGGCGCCGGAAGCGCGGCCGACTGACGCGACCATGGATGCCACGCTATACATCACTCTTTTCAGTCTCGGCGTTGCCGCTCTCGGCACCCTGCTGATCCTGCCTGGCGGCGTGGCACTGGGATGGCTTCTTGCACGAAGGCGATGGTACGGAAAGGCATTGGTGGAAACGCTTGTCGCGCTTCCCTTGGTCATGCCCCCTGTCGCCACGGGTTTGATCCTGCTGAAGCTGCTTGGACGCCGGGGCCCGCTCGGGGAGTTCCTCGAGGCGGTGGGATGGGACATCGTGTTCACCTGGAAGGCGGTGGTGATCGCGGCCGCAGTCATGGCCATCCCCCTGCTGGTCCGGAACGCACGCGTAGCCTTCGAGGAGGTGCCTGAGCGCCTCGAACAGGTCGCGCGGACGCTGGGAGCTGGACCTTGGCGGGTCTTTTTTACCATTACCCTTCCGCTTGCCTCTCGCGGCCTGTGTGCGGGAGGTGTCCTTGCATTCGCCCGTGCACTGGGTGAATTTGGGGCAACCGCGATGGTCGCGGGTTTCGTTCCGGGCGAAACCGTGACTCTGTCGCTCGGGATCTATCATCAGGTTCAACTCGGACGCGACACCGAAGCCTTCCTCCTGCTGGGCATTTCCGCGTCCCTGGCGTTTGGCGCAGTCATCCTGAGTGAGCTGCTGCTGCGCAAGAGACGTCTCCCTCGCAACGACTGATCCAGCCCGCCAGGTTCGCAAAGCCATGAAGCTTAAGCTCTCCTCACTGCGTTGGCACGCATCTGCATTTTCACTCGAACTTTCGATCGAGACCGAGGGCCGGGCAATCGGACTCTTTGGCAATTCGGGCGCGGGAAAAACCACGCTCATCGAACTGATCGCCGGGTTGCGCAGACCGGATGCGGGATCGATTTCACTCGATCAGATCGTGCTCTGTGACACTGCAGACGGCCGATACATCCCACCCGAATTGCGGTGCGTGGGTTATGTGCCACAGGATGGTGCGCTCTTTCCTCACCTCACTGTTCATGCCAACCTCGTTTACGGCGTGCGTCGCCGCTCCCGCCTGGACGGTACGGAAGACACGCCGGATGGAAAGATCCCGATCACGCTCGAATCCATCATCGAGCGTCTCGACATCGCCGCACTCCTTCAGCGGCAAGTGACCCACCTCTCGGGGGGCGAACGCCAGCGGGTGACTCTCGCCCGCGCGCTACTGGCCTCGCCGCGCCTGCTCCTGCTCGACGAACCGCTGAGCAGCCTCGACGCGGATCACAAGGCCGCAGTCTTTCCGTTGCTCCAGCGCATTCGGGATGAGTTTGGTGTTCCCCTCGTGTACGTGAGCCATGCGCCGGAGGATTTCTTTGCCCTCTGCGACCAGGTGATGGTGCTGTCGGAAGGACGCTGCCAGGCGGCGGGGGCACCCGCCGAAATTTTCTCCGCAAGACCGTCGATCGGCTACCAACTCGCCGCAAACAGGTCCAATGCTCGCGTGTAGGCGATGATCGTCCGCGAACCATAAACCGGCAGGGAAGAAGCCGGCAAAATCCGCGGATGGTGTCCGGGCTCAGAGGTCGTCGTCGTGCGCGCCCTCCAGGGACGACGCCTTCTGGTACTCGGTCACCCGACCCTCAAAGAAATTCTGTTCCTTCTTGATGTCCATCATCTCAGCAAGCCACGGAAGCGGATTCTTCACACCGGGCGCCAGCAGCCCCAGGCCCACGCCCTCCAGGCGTCGATCGGCGATGTAATCGATGTATTGCAGGAACTCGTCCACCGCGAGCCCCACCGCGTTGACCGGCAGGCAATCGCGGATGAAATCCTTTTCGAGTTGCACGGCCTCGGCCATGGTCGAGCGCAGCTCTTCCTTGAACTCCGCTGTCCAGATGTCGCGATTCTCCTCGACCAGATCCATGAAGAGATTCCGGAACACCTCGATGTGGTTGCTCTCGTCGCGCAAGGTGTAGCGGAACATCTGGCCGATGCCGGGAAACTTGTTCTGGCGGTAAAGCGAGAGGATCATGCCAAAAAGTCCGTAGAACTGGGTGCCCTCCATGCATTGCCCGAAGACAAAGATGTTCTTTGCGAGGAGCCGCTTGTTTTCGGGGCGCGTAAGGTCGAGGTCGCGGCGGAGGTCCCTGGAAATTCGGGTCACGAATTCGTTTTTCCTCACAATCGTCTGCACGTCCTCGAACATCGCCTCGCACTCATGCGGATTGATCCCCAGCGATGAGATCATGTAGAGCAGCGAATCCGCATGGATGTTTTCCTCGTGCGCGTGGCGGCCGAGCACGAGCTTGAGCTCGGGCGCGGTCACCAACTCGCGAACGACATGCTGAATGTTGTCACCGACAATGCCCTCCGCCGCGGAAAAGTAGCCGATGCCCATGCGAATGATCCACCGCTCGATGTCGGTGACAGTCTTTGCGTCCCGCCACTGCTCGATGTCCTTGCCCATCGGGATGTCCTCGGGCTCCCAATGGTTCGCCTTCATCTTCCGATAGAGCTCATAGGCCCACTGGTACTTGAGAGGCAGCAGATTGAAGGTCATGGTCTCGCGACCATTGATGACCCGCTTCGCGGCAAAGGCTTCCTCGGCCTTGGCCTGGTCGAGAACGAAGGATTTGTTTCCAACAATGAAGGTCTTGTGCATGGGAGGGAGGAGAGGATTCGCAGGTGGGATGTTGAGGAAATCGAACGAAGAAGGACGAACCCAACGGCCGGGAATCCGGTAAGGAGAGCCCGTCGGGACGTTTCCATCGCCGGCTTCCGGTGGCACGCTGTGACGCGCCGACAGTTGAGGCACAGCCGGGCGCGATTTCCCAGTCTTTTTCGCGAACCGCCACGGATCCGCAAAAATGGCCTGATCCGACAGGCACGCCAGAATGCCAGAAGGCTTGCCACCGGGGGACCGCTCGGCAGCATCGCCCGCCGAGCATGATTCGATCCTTCGTTTTCAGCGACGGAAAACTGGTGGGCCGCGACCTCGAGTCCGAGGCCCTGCGGTTGGTGCGCGCGGACAAGGGGCTCCTGCTCTGGGTGGACCTTGTGAATCCGACCGATGAGGAGGTCCATGAAATCCTTGAAGGCGTCTTTCAGTTCCACCCGCTTGCCATCGAAGATTGTCGCACGCCGAGTTCGCTGCCTAAGGCGGAGGACTACGACGACTACCTGTTTGTGGTGACGCATGCGGTCGATTTCACGCGAACAGAGAAATTCAACACCACCGAGTTGAATCTGTTTCTCGGCAAGGATTTTCTGGTGACCTACCATGCGCCCTCGGTAAAATCCATTGAGACCGTCATCGATCGCTGCGTCAGGACAACCGGTTCGGTCGCGCGGGGCCCCGACCGGCTCGCCCACCTTATCATCGACGCGCTTGTCGACAACTTTCAGCCCACGACCGAGGAACTGCGGGCGGAACTTGAATCGATCGAAGAGTCGGTCCTGAGCAGTTCGGACCCCGGCCTTACCACGCAACTTCTCGAAGTCCGCGGGGAAATCGCGCACCTGAGGCAGATCGTGCGTCCTCAGCGCGACATGATTTCCCGCCTTTCCCGTGGCGAATCCAAAATGATCCGCTCGGTGATGCTGCCCTATTTTCGCGATCTGCGGGACAATCTGATCCGCATCGATGAGACTGCGGCCTCGTTTGCGGATCAACTGTTGATCTCCTTCGACCTCTATCTGAACAAGTCTTCCTTCCAGGCCAACGAGGGCATCAAGGCATTGACCGCGCTCACGGCCATCAGCCTGCCGGGCATTGTTTTCGGGACATGGTACGGCATGAATTTTACCCACATGCCGGAACTGGCATCGCCCTACGGATATCCTGGCGTGATCCTGGCCACCGGCATTTCCACCTACCTGATGTGGCTCTGGTGCAAACGGAAACGCTGGATCTAGCCTCCCGCCATGGTCACGACCCTCGTTTACCGGGAAAACAAGATCGTCGCCCAGAACCCGCCGATCGAATCACTCGGCGTCCTGCGCACCGAACCCGGCGTCCTGCTCTGGGTCGATCTCTCCGAGCCGACTCCGGAGGAGACGCAGGCTGTCCTTGAAGCCGCGTTTGCCATCCATCCGCTCGCGATCGAGGACTGCGTGATCGACACGCCGTTCCCAAAACTCGAGGAGTTCGATGACTACCTGTATCTCGTGATGCATGCGGTCGACTACAAGCAGACCGAGCATTTTACGACGACCGAGCTGAACTTTTTTCTCGGTCGCAATTTTCTCCTGACCTTCCACAAGCAGCCCCTGCGGCCCGTTCAGGCGGTGCTTGAGCGCTATCAGAAAAATCCATCAACGCTGGTTCGGGGTCCCGACCGGTTTACCCACGTCATCCTCGATCACATGGTCGAGGCCTACAAGCCGGCGATGGACGCGTTGCACGAGGAACTCGACTGCGTTGAGAAAGGCGTTCTCCAGGGAATCTCGCCGGATGAGCTTTTTCCGCTCGTGATATCGCTGCGAAAGAAGTTCTCCGCCTTGCGCCAGATCGTGCGTCCCCAGCGCGAAATCGTGGGCACGCTCTCCGATGGCAAGCTGAAGCTGATCCGCAGTGTGATGGTTCCCTATCTGCGCGACCTGACCGAGGATCTTGCGCGCATTGAAGGCCAGGCCAACGCCTGGGCGGAGCAGCTCATCCTATCGTTCCGCGTCTATCTCAACCGTTCAAGCCATGAGGCCAACGAAGGGATCCGCGTCCTTACAGGCATCACCGCACTCACGATCCCGGTCCTCATTTTCGCCGGTTGGTTTGGCATGAACTTTTCAAACATGCATGAACTGGAATGGAGGCATGGCTACGCAGGTGCGGCCGCCCTGGTGCTCGTGAGCACGCTGGCCATGCTGCGTTTCATGCGGAAACGGAAGTGGCTCTGATGTCAGGTGGCGCACGTGCGCGAGCTTCCTGCGCGCCTCCGATCGAAATGTAGAGAGGAAACCCACGTGACTTGCCTCATGCCGACGCCAAGCACCTCACCGCCATGTCGCGCAGCACCTCGGGCTGCTCGCCGGGCCGACGTATGATCTCCTCGAATGCCGCCACAAATTCGAGCTGATTGTCGATCAGGCGCCTCATGCTCGGAAGTCTGCCGCCTCCCGCCAGCTTGCCGACGTACCACGGGTTCTGGCTGAAGAGATTGAAGGAACTCTTCTCTCCAGCTCCGGAAAAGTGGCGCCCGTAGATGCCCGCCGCACGCGGCAAACCGTCAAGCCCACGGGGTCCGACGCGGGCATCGCCCGCGTCAACCAGCGCCCGCACCTGCAGCAGGAGCCGGTTGCGATTCTGAAGCGCGGCCAGGATCGGGCGGGCGTCGCCATCATTGAAAAAATGGTGTTCCAATGCCTTGAGCGTACGCACGAGATTCCCCTCAAAAAACGCTTCCGCCGCCTCGAAGAAATCTCCTTCAGCCACATTCGGTGTCAGTTCGGCGACGTGGGACTCCTCGATCCGCGCTACAGGGGCTTCCTCCTTCGATCCTGAACTTGCGCCGGATGCCGCGTAGGTGGCAAGTTTCCTCGTCTCCTCGATCAGGAACCGGGAATTGGCGCCGACCCGTGCGAGAAGCAGGTCAAGGGCACCCGGCCCAAAGGAGGCCCCCATGATTTTCGCCTCGGCCAGGACGATCCCAGCCAAAGCCTCCGACGCAGCCTGTCCCTCTCCTCCACCGACGAGCGAAAACTCTCCGTGCTTCTCACACCACTTGGGAAATGCCCGACGCCGATCGACCGGCGCCGCGGTGACAAGCACCGCCACATGCCGGGGATCCACGGAAGCCAGGATCTCCTGAAGCGCCTCAACACACTTCAGCGTGCTCTCGGCCCTGCCTGTGACCGTATCCGCGAGGAAATTCACGTCCTTCAACCAGACCAGCCGACGGCCGCCGAACATGGAGATCGTCTGAACGCTCTCCCTGAAGCGATTCACCGCAGCCTCGACCTCGGAGACGTTGTTCGAAAAACCACTCAAAATCTCGCGGGAGAATTCATCTGCAATTTCCTTCGCCAGTGCCTCATAGCGCTCCCTGCCCACCCGATTGACGAGGTAGTCATCCGCACCACAGATGAATTGAAAAGGTTTGTCCGCCATGCGCCGTAATCGTGCGCGAAAACGAAAACCAAACGCGAGGGAAAACCACATCTTGGCGCATCCCAAAAACAGCAAGGGGAGATCGCCCCGTCGATTTTCCTACAAAAGCCGCAAGGCTTGCACTTCCCCCGACACTGCCGGATTGTCTGCCGACGTCAGCCCATGGCCTTTCCTGCAGGATCCCTCGATCGTCTGATTGCCAAGCGCCTCGCCATCACCGTGGTTGTCACCCCGTTCATAGTCCTTCTCGGCTGCGGGGTGCTTCTGCACGGCACCTGGATCTTCCAGGGTGGGGACCTCAATACGCTTCAGCGCAGCCTGCTCAAGGACTACGCGTTGGCATCCGGCATTGTGCTCTTCGCCAGCTTGCTATGCAGCGTCCCGCTCGGCTGGTTGGGGTCACGCATGCTGCTCCGCCCGCTGCGCGAATTTCGCGAAGCCGTCGAAGCGGCCCACCGGCGCACCGACGACAAGCGCATCGAACTGGGCGATACGCAGGATGACATCGCTGCGATCGGCATCGTGCTGAACCAGACGTTCGAAAGGGTGGAAAGTCTCTCCGCGCAGGCTCACACCCTGACCGAGGCATCAGCCCGCGAAATCAAGGAATCCCTGACGGATATGCAGCAGATCGTCGAACGGCTTCGTCCTGCCGCGTCCGCCAAGCGCGAGGCTGTCACCGCCATCAGCGATCTCTCCGCTGCGATCGGACGCCTTCAACGCATGATCGACGGCGTGCTTTTCCTGGCAAAGGCCGACAGCGGCACTCTCCTGGTCAATCTCAAGCCTACCGATCTCTCAGCGTTGGTTGACGAACTGGTGCGCGACGCCGCAAACCTCGCGGCGCAACACGGCGTGCGCGTTGTAGCAGCAAAGTCTGCGGGCGGCGTGCAGGTCGTCGACGAAGTCCTCCTTCGCCAGCTATTTCTAAACCTGCTGTCGAATGCCCTGGCGGTCAGCCCCCGGGAAAGCACGATCACGGTCGAATGTTTTGCGGGGAATGGTCGCTGGCAGCTCGTCATGACGGACGAGGGTCCGGGACTGCCGGTCGATCAGCACTATCGCGTTTTTGAGCCCTTTGTCCGCCACAGGCATTCGGACGTTTCTACCGCCCCGGCGGGCGCGGGACTCGGACTCACCCTCTGCGAGCGTATCGCGACCTTGCACGGTGGCACGATCCGCGCGCGCAATCATTCCAGCGGACGTGGCCTGCGCGTGACCGTCGCCGTTCCGATTCAATCCTGACTGCGGAAATCCCGAGGTCGCGGACGTCGCCAGGAAAGCGGAGACGCGGGCTCAGCGTCGGACAATCTCCCCAAGCAGGGAGGGTAGTTCCCGCACCGATTTCAGTTGATGAAACCTGCCGGTCGCAGCAGGCATGACATCCACCTTCTCTCCACCCCACATCAGCGCATAGGGAATGTGCACCCCGGCGCCTCCGAGCTCAATCACAGGCAGGATGTCCGATTTCACGGAATTTCCCACCATCACGAACCGTTCAGGATTCACATTGTATCTGCGCAGGATCCGACCGTAGGTCGGGACATCCTTTTCCGAGACAATCTCGATGTGGGCGAAATGAGCCAGAAGCCCGCTCTTCTCCAGCTTGCGCTCCTGATCCTTGAGGTCGCCCTTTGTGATCAAGAGTAGGCGGTGCTGACTCGCAAGTTGGGGAATGATTTCATGGATGCCGTCCAGCAGATCCACGGGATGCGCCAGCATGTTCTGTCCGAGCACAATGAGTTCCTGGATCTCGGTGGCGCCGATTCTGCCATCGCTCAGTTCAATGGCGGTCTCGATCGCGGAAAGCATGAACCCCTTGATGCCATACCCGTATTTTTCGAGATTCCGCATCTCTGTCGCAAAGAGCATCCGGTCCACGGTCGCCGCATCGTGGAAACGCGACAGCAGCGTCCGATACTGCACGTGCACAGCCTCGAAGACCGTCTCATTGTGCCAGAGCGTGTCGTCCGCATCGAATCCCAACACCCAATCATTGCTGCCCATGCATCGATGGAAACGCCGGCCGGCCGGCGCGCAAGACTCGGGTTGGCCTACCTGTGTCTCTCCTGACACATGAGGTCCCAGGATTGCCTCCGCCACTTGTTCCGGTCTGCCCATCCCGCGCTCTTGCCGGAACGCACGGCACCAGGCGTCAGCGGGAGATGCGACGGGCGCGCTGCACAAGGTCCAGAAATTCCGTCCGGTAGCCACCCGGATCGCGGGCGGCTCCCCGAATCCCCCAATCACTCACGGCTGCATACGTGGCTCCACCGCGGAGTGGCGACTCCCGCAGCACCATGCCGAAGGCGGCTACGGACGCGGCAAACTGGAAGTCGGGCGACGCCGCTTCGAAAGCCTGTCCTCCATCCATCAGGGAAAACTCAAGTTTCCGGCTGATGTCACCCGTGGGCTCTTTGTATCTCACACGGACCGTAAGGAGTTCGGTTGGAAGGTTCGCGCCAGGAATATGCTTGGCCTGGCCTGCATTCGCGAACGGAGTCGCTGAATCAACTCTCGCACCTGCTGCATCGCTTAGGATGACTTCGTAGAGCGCCGTCACGCTGTGTCCGGATCCAACCACCTCGGCAGCAGCGACATTGTTCGCGAGGCCCTGGGGCTCATCGCCGCGGTTTTCATAGCCAATCAGCCGGTACTGCGCAACGTACGCGGGATTGAATGCCACCTGGATTCTTACGTCCCTTGCGATCGGCGCCAGCGCGTCGCCGACCTGCTCAATCATGAGTCTCTCAGCCTCGCTGCGAGTGTCCGCGTAACCATGCGTGCCTTTGCCCTTCGCGGCCAGTTGCTCAAGCATGCCATCCTTGTCGCTGCCCATTCCAAAACCCAGGGCCGTGAGAAACACGCCATTGCGTGCATTCTCCTCTACCAGGCGGACCCGTTCGCGCTCGCCCGAAATGCCCGCATCGAGGTCGCCGTCCGTGCACAGGATCACCCGAGTCAGGCCTGAGTCCGCCTGATTCGCTTTCGCGATAGCATAGGCGAGTTCGATGCCCGAGGGTCCGGGCGAAGAACTCGTGGGCTCTAGCTTCTCCAAGGCGGCAAGGATCCGTTCGCGGTCTTGCACAGGCGTCGCCGGCAGTACCAGACCCGACTCTCCCGCGTACGTTACAATGGCGAGACGATCGTCGTCGCGCAGGCGACCGAGTAGCTCACGCAGCGCGTCCCTTACGAGCGGAAGCTTGTTGGGGGCATTCATTGAGTTCGAGACATCAATCAGAAACACCAGCGAAGCAGGAGCGCGTTCCCCGGCGCTCAGCTCCCGACCCTTCAATGCCACCCGCACGAGGCGGTGCTCCGGCGCCCAGGGAGCGGCTGCGACCTCCAGGTCCGCGGCAAACGCGGGAGGGCTTTCCGCCGATTCCTTCCTCGGGGGTGGCGGGTAGGAGTAGGGGAAGTAGTTGAGGAGTTCTTCGATCCTCACCGCATCCCTTGGCGGAAGCTTTCCCTGGTTGAGGAATCGCCGAACCTCCAAATAGCCCGTCGTATCGACCTTCATGGAGAAGGTGGAGAAAGGCAGGTCCTTCGAATCGACAAATCTGTTCTCGGGCGTTTGACGATGGGATGCCGCTGCGAGATCTGCAGCGACGTCCACAGCGAGTCGACCTTGCGCAACGGGGACACGTTTCGCCACCTCAGGCATGACCGGTCGCTGCGGCACCTCCGCCTTTTTCTCCGCCGCCACAGACATGAACGCAGCAGGCGATGCGGTCGCCCCCGCGCTTTCCTCGGGTTCGTGCGGGCCTTCATCGGTGAAATGCACCTGCATCGGTGCCTGTCTCGCGCGAAACGAAGACTCTGCAGAAGGATGCAGTGCCACCATGACCGCGAAACCGGCTGCCGCCGCCGTGGCAAAAACGTAATAGAGCGCGGGAAACCGCAGCAGTTTTCCCCGGCGCGGGGTTTCCTCGCCGTCCTGCACCTCGTATACGTGTGCATTCGTCCGCGGGTCTGGGGAGGATTCGGCCAATGCGGCATCCTCCGCCTCCAGGGTCTGGGCAAGTTCGCCGGCAAAGGATCGAATCTCTGCAACCGCCGCTTGCAGCAACGGATCATTGCGCACAGCCGCTTCCACGACCTCGCGCACTGCGCCGTCCAGCTCACCCAGAGCATAGGCCGTCAGGCGCGGATCGTCGGCGGAAAGAATTTCGTTTGGCTCACTCATGGCGTAGGTTCTGATGCGCGGGACTCATTTCGGGGCGGCGGCAAATTCGCGCCGAAGGCGGGTGACGGCGCTGTGGATCAGGAAACCGACATTGCTCATCGACAACGCCGTGATCCGGCTGATTTGTTTGTAGCTGAATCCGTTCAGAAACTTGAGCCTCAGGAGCTCCTGCTGGCGCACGGGCAGGCGGTCCATCAGGGTGAGCAGCATCGCCCGGGTCTCCTCCCTTTGCATTCCCTCTCCCGGGCGTGGATCCGGCGCATGCAGTCGCTCGGTTTCACCCTCCTCAAGATGCCTCATGCGTCCTTCCTTGCGGAGGATGTCCAGTGCGCCATGTCTGCAGACAGTGAACAGCCATTCCGCTTCGTGCCCGGCCACCGACTCAGGCTTCTGTGCCATGAGTTTGATGAACGTGTCCTGAACAACATCACGCGCGCGGTCGGCATCGCCCAGCAACCGGCTCGCATAACGCAGGAGCGACGCCTGATGACGCGCGACCGCCGTTTCCACGAAGTCTCCTGGGAGTTCATTGGGTTGAAGTGAAGTCATGCCGACTTTCAGGGGAGACTACGTTCGACCCCGATCTTTCTTAGACCGATTCAAAAGAAAATCATGAAAAGGGGGCCACAGCCCCGAATGCCATACCCGTCGAGATTCGGGAGGGGAAACACGCTAAGCCTTTGGTGCAAAGTGAGATTGGGATTTTCGGCTCAATCGGTCTGCTGTACCAGCTCGTGCACTTTCGCAATGACTGCCTCCTCCGCCAGGGGAGCAAAGCGGCCGGGATGGTTGAGGATCCGGGTATTGGCGCTGCCGCCTTCGTACCCGCCTTCCCTGATGACACGGCTGCTGCCAAGGTATCCAAAGACGTCATTCGAGTATCCCGCAACCCATACCGCCGCCCTCCCGACGAGTTCCCGTTTGAGGCGAAGGGAGCAGTCGACCACGGCCTCACCTCCAAGGGCGACGAGCGTCAGGTCATTTCCAAATCGCAGCACATGCACGGGACAGGGAAACGGGGGAGGACTTTCCTTGCGCTCGAGCATGTGTCTCAAAACATCAGCCCGCTCCACGACCTCGGGAGGAAATTTCTCCGGGGTGAACGCTGCAAGGTCTGCCTGCTGCGGCGTCTCGTAGGCGAGCAGTGCCTGACCATAGGCAACGCGCAAGGCTCCCGTGACCATTCTTCCACGCGTCGTGAGTGCCGCAAGGACCGCATTGGCGAGCGTTGTGCCGTGTTCCGCAGCAAGGTCGCCGGGTTTCTTGCCGCGCACGCTGCCATGGCGCGGGTAGGGATTCTGATCGCCTCCACAACCAGCAACAAACAGAGCCGTCACTCCGGGATAGGCCTCTTCGATACCGCGCTGGGCATATCCGGCGTAGTCAGAACTCAACAGGGATCCGTTGAGCGTCGTGTTGTGGCAGGCATAACCAAAGACGATCGCACGCGGCCTGCCTTCGACACCGCTCACCCGGAGGACCGGCACATCGTGATCCACGGGGCCATCCGGATTGGGATTGTTGGAAACGCTTCCGTTGGCCTCAAGGCGACGCCGGTTCATGGCAAATCCGGCGCGTGCGTGAAAATAATCCAGGCGGGCGGGAAAAGGCTTTGTCAGGCTCTCGCCCACAAGCTCAACAATCGTTTCCTGAAGGAACTTCTGGTAGGCGTTTACCGCAGCGATGTCCTGGGGTTTTGCCGACAGACGAAACACCGGCTCGAGGATCAGCCGTTCGGGCTCCACCTCCGGAGCGCTGTGCGTATGGGAGGCATTGAGCAGAAGCTCATGGGGCTTGAGGCCAAATCGCTTATCCACCTCGGATTCGACATAGACACGAAGCGCATGAGGAACCCGGATGAGGTCCATCGTGACGATCACGACGCGTCCGCCATGTCGATCGTCGAGCGCAAGCGCCTTGGCATGGACGTCCAGGTCAATTCCCGTCGATGGCGCGTTGCGCGCAGCGTACCCCGCGAGCCAGATCGGCCCGGAGGGCGTGAGATTTCGCACCGCCACGCCGGCCCGCCAGGGAAGTTCGCCTGCATCGCCTGGCGCCGCAGCCCTTGAGGAACAGCCGAGAAAGACACCGATGACCGCTGCAAGCAGCCAGGATGCACCTGGAACACTCCGCATGACGTGGTTTATATGCGAAACGAGAACGGCAAAGCGTGACGATTTCATGGGCAGAGTGACGGATTCGGTTTGCGCGGAGCGCTGCAATGGCGGGCGGCCTCATCCATTGACCATGGAAGGGAATGGACCGCAAGTTCACTTGATGCATGGCCTTGACCCGAAATGCAACGCCGACATCATGTCCGACATGAAAACTTTTACCGTACGGGATCTTGACCGGACCCCGGCAGCCGTTCTGGAGGCCTGCAGGGCGGATGGGCGCGTCCGCATTCGCGAGCGCGGGGGGCAGTCCTATCTCATCATCCCAGAGAGGCAGGGAAACCTGCCCATTTCATCCCTGCCCGATTTCGGCAGTAGAAGGGACCGGCTATGCAAGGGCACGCTTTCGACAAGATTTGCCAGGAAACTTGATCGGGCCCTTGCGGGAGAATGAAGCCCTACGCGGATACGAATTTTTTCACACGACTCTACCTCCCTCTTCCGGAGAGCAGTCGTGCGGAAAAGCTGTTGTATTTGGCAATGAACAGACAGCCATCCAGCCTACCGATTACCTGGCTGCATCGCATGGAGCTGGCAAATGCTTTCGAGCTGTCCGTCTGGCTTGGGAAAAAGGGTGGGCATCCGCGGATCAACTCCCAAATGGCATGGGTGGCCCATGCAACATTCCAGGAGGATCTGAATGCCCGTGCATTCATGAATGCCATGGCACTCGAAGTGTCGTCGTTGCAAACGGAATTCGAAGAAACGGTGGCGCGGCACACGGCAAGGCATGGTTTCCGTACCTATGACGTGCTCCATGTCGTTTCAGCCCGCCTCCTGGGCTGCGATCATTTTTTCAGTTTTGATCTTCGTGCAAACAAGCTTGCCCAACTCGAAGGCTTGGTCACCACGCCCGAGTAGGGTGAAAAGAAATCGCAATCAAGCACGATAGCTCGGCAACACTGTCGTGACCCGGGCAGCAAACCCATCGGCTCGAAGACGCCCAGGTGCCTTCCTTCATCCTCGCTTCACAACCCGGGTGTCGCAGATGAAATCGTGAAGCGCGCGTTTCTGTTCGTCGAATGCGGCAATGAGATAGCCCACGCACATCACAAGCCCGCTCAATGAGCGACCGAAGTAGCGACCGATGATACGCCCCGTGGAAAGCGGCGATCCATCCGCCCGTTCGATGCGTACACCGACTGCGAGTTTACCCGGAGTGGCCGCATAGCGGCGCAGGAAAAAAACATCGTAGGCAATCCCGATGGCGAGCCCCACAACCAGCATGATTCCCATCATCTGAAAAAGGAACGCGAAGGCGGCGGGATCCGCCGACTCCGGATGCTCGCGGAGCTCGCTCAGCTTGCGAAGGCTGTCCGGAAACACCGTCGCCTGAACAAGGCTGCCGACAACCTGACCGGCTACCCCGAGGATGATGGTATCGATCACAAAGGCCGCGAATCGCAGCCAGAATCCCGCATATTGCCGCCCGATCAAGCCGGCAGCGGCGGTGCCTGCGGGATTGAAGGCACTTGTTGGCGCCACCGGTGCCGCCGTTGCAGGCACACCGGAAGCTCCCTCCAAAGTAAGCGGCAGGGCAGGTGGAAGCCCCACGGTCGACGCCACCTCAGCATAGCGACGCCAGTCCGGCATGCCCTGCTTCCAGACCAGCGTCTCGTCGCGCACACGTCCACTGGAAATCAATTGAATAAACTCCTCATCACTGACAGGCCCCTGCCTGTCCCCGGAATTGGCGTAGTACCACGGCATGCCCCCAACAAGACGCTTCTCCGAACAGGCGCAAATCCGAATTGAAGCCACGTGCCATACGCCCGTTCACGTCGGTCCCTGCTCGCTTCCTCAATTTCTCCCAGATCGCCGGGCGTCAGCCGGAGTTAATCGGCGGGAATTGCGGGCAGGCCCATTGAAGACTTGACTACACTAGTGTCCCGTCCCGCCCGAAAGTCGCTCGGTTCATCGCAAGATACGTCGTCGCTTCGTATTCCTATCTCTTTCTCTGCGATCTCAACTCAGGACTTTCGGCTTGTTTCCGCAGTTCTGAAAGTGTGATTCGCCCAGGTCGGATCGGCCCTTTTGCACCATGAACAAGCCGCGGGCAGGTTTTTCTTGAAGTAATACCGGGTGCGGTAATACTATCCGCATGAACATTACAAGCAAGGGCCAGGTCACCATCCCCCAGCGGATCCGTAACCGGTTTGGGCTCAAGCCTGGAACCCAGGTGGAATTCGTGGCGGAGGGCGGCAAGGTCGTGCTCAAGCCGAGGAAACGCAAGGCCAGCACGGCCGACGAGTGGCTGGCTGAAGCGAGAGGGTTTCTGCGGACGACAAAGACGACCGATGAGCTGATGCGGCTCACGCGAGAAGGGACGTGATGCCCTGGTTCCTCGACACCAACGTCCTCCTTGACATCCTGACGAACGATCCGAAGTGGGTTGAATGGTCTTCGCACCAGTTCCGACGCGCCCAGGCCGAAGGGATTGTCATCAATCCGGTTCTCTTCGCAGAGCTGGCGGCTCATTTTCCGCGGAGCGAGGACCTTGATCATTTTCTGCGCCCGTCGCTTTTTAAACGCCTGCCCTTGCCCTATGAAGCGGCCTTTTCTGCCAGCCGAGCCTTTCTCGCCTATCGGCGTTCCGGAGCGGAAAAAAGTTCACCGCTGCCCGACTTCTATATCGGAGCGCATGCGGAATACGCCGGGTTTACGCTGGTGACCCGAGACGTGTCACGATACCGGACGTATTTCCCGAAGGTGCGGCTGGTCACTCCCAAGGACCCATAGTGCGTCCCAACGGGTGG